>CAZWJC010000252.1:0-10372 GCA_964634255.1 uncultured Verrucomicrobiota bacterium
GTCCTCAACGCCAACGGCGGCACGTTCGATGACACCGGCACGGCTGGTTCGTTCCTCAACCTCGGCACCGTGCGCCGCACCGCTAACGCCGCCAGCGGCGGCGTGGACTTGATCTTCACCAACGCCGGCGGCCTGGTCTCGCTGCAAAACGGCACGATGACGATTGGCCGGTTCACGCAGACGTCCGGCCGCACCGAACTGCGCGGAGGCGACCTCGGCGGGACGCTCACTTTGCTGGGCGGCACGCTGGATGGCGCAGGGGACGTGGGGAGTGTCATCAACGGCGCAACCGTTCTGCCCGGTAACACGGTCGGGATCATCCATCCGACCGGCGGTTATACGAACTTGGCGAGTGGCGTTTACCAGATGCAGATCGGCGGTAACGGCGCGTCGCAATACGATCGGATCACCGTCGCGGGTTCGGCCAACCTCGCCGGCACTTTGAATGTCACGTTCACCAACGGCTTCTTCCCCACCCTCGGCAACACGTTCACCGCCATGACATGGACGGTGCGGTCTGGCGCCTTTGATCAGATTCTCACACCGAATTACCAGTTTGAGGTTCTTTACACCGCCACGAACTTGCTGCTCCGCGCCTCGAACGCGTTGCCGAACGTGGCGCTCACGATCAGCGGCGGCAACACCCAGCTCGTCTGCAATCCCTTCAAACTCACCGCCACCGCCAGCGACGTGGACGGGATGGTCACGAATTTGACGCTCAGTATAGACGGCTCAGTGGTGGCGACCAGTGGCGGCACTCCGGTGAGCACGCATGCAGAGATGGACTTCCCTTCTAAGGTCTCCGTTGTGGCGACGGCGCAGGATGATCGGAATGGCCGGCAGTCGGCGACACAAGCCGTCCACCTCGTCACCCTGCCGGTGCATTGGCTGACCTTGGGCGGAGTCCGAAGCAACGGCTTCAAGATTTGCATGGTGGGTGAAAACGGTTCGAACTACCTGGTCTTGGCCAGCACGAATGTCGCCCTGCCTCAAGGCGATTGGACGCCAATCGGCTTGATGGAGGTCACCAACGGTATCTGGCGTTACTTTGACGCGGGAACGGTCACGAATCGTTCGATGCGCTACTACCGCGCGCAACAAGTGCCATAGGGACAGGACGGCCAGACGCACTGCATTCTCGACGATGCATTCGTGGCCGATACCAGCAACGCTTTCATCATCATCTGCAGATGCGAGGCTGGGGTTCTCTTGGCGTAGCGGCCTCACGATTTCTTCGTATTGGCCAGCGCGGTGGGTTGACCGACTTCGAGCCTGCGCAACAGGGCGCGGCTGTCGTCTGTTCCAGCAGAGCCGGCGGCCAACACGTGCCCCGTTACGGCCAGAATCGCCTGAGCAAGGGTGTGCTGGAGTCGCTGGGCTGAGCATCGTCCATGCGGGCAGGTTGACGCGCCCGGCGGGCCAGTGGATTGGCGATCTTGGAGCGGGTGACGCTGAGTAGCCACGTCTTGAACCGGCCGACTTCGGCGTGGTACTGGAACTTACCAATTCGCCCGGGATAGAGCCTGGGTTTCCCTTCGGGAATCTCCAGAAGCCTTGACCTACGTCAAAGCCCCGGCAATGTAATTGCCTAACAATCGCCATTAGCAGCACTCCTGTCACGGTGTCCGGGTGTACGACGCGATGTGAGTGGACTGCGGTTGTAAATCACACGACACCGCAGACGCGACGTTGAAGTCGGGTGAACGGTTCGTGCGATCGGGAGTCTTAACATGCCGCGCGGAATACTTCTGAGTCCGCAAAGGCGCCTGGCGCCCGCGCAGGCTGTGTCTCCCGGGCTTACTGCCGTCCGATGCCTTGCCAAAAGGATGACGCGCTGATCCCCAATCCACAATGAACCCTCAAACCATGTCCGCATTGCGAACACATATCCTCCCCCACTCATTGCTGCTTGCCCTGCTGCTTGCGGCGTTCACCATTTCGGCGGTCACGTTGCCGCCACTGACGCTGGAGCGCGCTCAGGACGAATCCGGACCGTTCAGCCGCCTGCAATGGTCGTCCGAGCCGGGCTTCCTCTACCGTCTCCAGACCGCCACCGGCCTTTCCGACAATGGCGGCAACAACGAAAACTGGAACTTCGGCGACGCGCTCGTGGCCGATTCCACCAACACCGTCCTCGACATCCGGGGGCGCTCCCTTCCGGAAAACTCGATCGAGTTCTACCGGCTGGCCGGGCCGGCGGCGGAAATCTTCTCCGTCGAGCCGGCGTGGATTGACTCCGGCGATTCCAATGCGGTGCTGTATCTCACCGGCCAGGGCCTGCCCACCAACGCCACGGTCATCATCAACGGTGTGAGCTTCGCCGCCACGAACGATCCCAGCGGCGCGTTGCGTGTCGGCCTGGTTGGCGGGGCGCTACCCGGCGGGAGTATTATCAGCAGCGCCATCCGGGTGATGGACAACGTCACGAGCAACGTCGTCGCCACCTGGGAAGTGCGAAGCCCCATCTACTACGGCACGAAATGGGCCACGGAACAACTACAAGGCCCGCCCTCCGAGCCGCCGGCCAGCCCGGTGGCGAAAGAGTCCAAAGGGGGAGTGCGAGTCGGTCACGGTTTGATAGTCGTGCCGTCAGAAACAACGCTGCAGGGGTATGTCCGAGGTCATGTCACCGTTTTGAAGGCGCATGATGACGGGGACAGGGGGGACTCCAGTGCTCTGAGGCCCAAGCGTCAGAAGACAGGGCACACGACACTCATTAAGCGCGAAATGGCACCCGGCCCGGATGACGATTGCTACGGAATCTTCGCGCCCACCGGCGAATTTCGCTGCGAAGAAACCGACCTTGCCATCCCCGGCGCGATGCTCGACTTCGCCTGGACGCGCACCTACCGCTCGCGAACCGGGCCGACCACGGCGCAGGGCGCGGGCTGGGATTCTTCCTACAACGTCAGCCTCGCGCAGAACGGCGACGGCACACTGACGCTCCGTCCCGGCAATGGCCGCGCGGACACGTTTTATCCCGACGGTACGAACGGCTGGATTCGCGACGAGTATTTTGTCGAGGTCCGCGACCTGAACGGCGACAGCTTTCCTGACGTGCTGTTCCCCGACACCGGCAAATGGCTGTTTCACCCACTCGGCACGCCGGCTGGCGGCAAACTCGCGCAGATCATTGACCGCAACGGCAACACCATTACGCTCGGTTACGATGGCGCGGGCCGCCTCGCAACCATCGTGGATGACCTCGGCCGCACCAACACCGTCGCTTACAACCCCATTGGCCTCATCCAGTCAGTCACCGATTTCACCGGACGCGCGGTGCGCTACGAATACAACGGCCAGGGCGACCTCATCGCGGTCATCTCGCCGCCCACCAGCGGGTTCCCCGGCGGTATCACCAATCGCTACACCTACTCCGGCGGCTTCGCCGACGCGCGGTTGAACCATAACCTCACCAGGTGCGTGGACGGCAAGGGCCAGACGTGGTTGCAGGTCACTTACAAAGCTACGAACAACCCGGCGTCGCGCGACTTCGACACCGTCGCCTCCACCCAACGCGGCATTGAGAAGAAAGACATCTGGCGCGGCATGGTCATCGCCAAGCCGAGCAGCCGCTTCGCCACGACGAAGGTCATCCTCCGCGACGCCTTGGGGAACGTGACGGAAAGCTATTTCGACTCGCGCCAACGCTGTGTGCGTTTGCTGGAATACCCCGGCCGCGCACCCGACCTCAACGCGCCCACCACCGAAACGGAGAATCGTCCCGTGGGTAAGCTCCGCACCGACGACCCGGATTACTTCGAGACGCAGTGGGCGTGGAATCCGGATTCTCTCTGCACGTTGGAAGTGCGCGGTGACGGCAGCCGGACGGAAATCGTCCATCAGCGCGTGCAGGACCACAACTCCAGCCGCAGCAACAAGACCGCCAGCCGCCGGCACGAGGGCAACGTGCTCGTCGTCCGCGAGCGCGCTGGCAGCGCGGGCGGGGGCGACTTGGATGGCGATGGCGTGCCGGATTACACCGAACTGGTCTGGCGTCTTGAATACGACCCGCGCTTCGGCTCCCCGCCATCGCGGGTGCAAGACCACAACTCCGGCCGCAGCAACAAAACAGCGAGTAAGTCCAGCGTGCAGGATCATAACTCCAGTCGCAGCAACAAGACCGCCAGTGCCCTGGACATTGACGACGACGGCGACAACACGCCCATCATCCGCGGCAGCGCGCCAGGGACTCCGGCTTTCATCTGGCGGGACGACGGCGACCTGTCCTGCGACATCACTCGCCACCGCCCGAGTGGCCAGCGGGTGCAGGATCACAACTCCAGCCGGAGCAACAAGACCGCCAGCGGCATGGACATGGCCGACGGAGGCGAAGACGACCTCAATGATGTCGTGTTGCGTTATGCAACTCGCGTCACCGACCCGCGTGGCAACGTGACCACGGCGGAATACGATTCCACTGGCAACACCACGCAACACACGCGCAAGAGCGGCAGCATCATCGCGTGTGACTACAAATACAACTCACGCGGCCAGTTGACCGCCATCACCAACGCCGCCGATGCCAATGGCTATCGCCGCGTGGACACGTTCAGCTATCACGCCAGCGGGCCGCAGGCCGGTTATCTGGAGTCCATCGCCATTGACGAGCCGGGCGTTTACCTCACCAGCCGCTTCGAATACGACGCGCGCGGCAATCTCACCCGCTATGTGGACCCGCTCACCAACGACTGGCTCTTCACCTACGACGCGCTGAACCAGTGCATCCGCATCGAATCACCAGTGAATGCCGGCGCACGCGAGGCCAAGGAGTTTGTCCATGAGGCCGCCGGTGAGGTGCAGGAAGTCGTCAGCGAATTGCGGGATGGAACCGGCGTGTTGATTCGCTCCATTACAAACCGCTTTGAATGGGATTTGCTCAACCGCTGCACCGCCATGATCCGGCAGGTGTCGCCCGGCAACTTCATCACGAACCGCTTCGCTTACGACGCCAACGACAATCTCGTGGCCGCCTATTCGCCGCTGGCGGTCAGCGGCGCCGATCCGCACGCGATCACGGCGTTTGAATACGACGAGCGCGGGCTGCTCTTCCGCGAGATCGGTGCGCCGGGTAGTGGCAACTCGCCGACGAATGAATGGAGTTACGATGCCCGGGGCCGGGTGCGCGTGCTTCGCGGCCCCGATTTCCTTCGCGTCAGTGCCTTCAGCTACGACGGCCTTGGGCGACTGATCTGCATCACGGATCCCATGAGCAATGTGACGTGCTTGAACTACGACCGCGCCGGCAACCTCACCCGCGTCCGCCACTATGGCGAAACCAACGACGTGCCCGGCGGCGCCGGCAACCGACTGCTTGCCGAGACGCGCTACAGTTACGATGCGCTCGACCGTTGCGTGCTGCGATGGGAGCCTTTCTTCGACGTGTTCACCGGCGCGCCCATCGGCAACGGCGCGGCAACAACGACCTTTGCCTACGCACCCAACGGCGCTTGCACCAGCGTCACCGATGACAACGGCCACACCACGCGCTACGCCTACGACACGGCAGGCCGCCTCGCGAGCATTACCGATCCCAAGACGAGCGTGCTGGCCTATGCATACGACGCGAACGGCAACGTGACTACGAAAACGAGCACGGAAACATCTGATCTCACTCCCGGCACGCCGCAGGTATTCACGCTCAACTACGCCTACGATTCACGCGACCGTTGCGTGAGCGTCGCGGACAACGTGGGCAACACCAACCGCTACGAATACGATTCGCTCAACCGCCTCACCCGGGCGACGAACCCCAACGGCGTCACCACCGTCGCTGAATACGACGACCTCGGGCGCGCGCTCAAACTGTGGGTGGACAGCAACGGCGACGGTACGATGACCGCGGGCGAAATGCGGCGGCTGCAGGCGTTTGATGACAATTCCCGCGTCGTCTCCCTGGCCGATGCCGACACGAACGTCACCTCCTTCGCCTACGATTCCCTCGGCAACCGCACCACGATCACCAATGCCGACGGCACGGTGTGCAGCCTTGTCTGGAGTCCGCGCAGCAACCTGCTCCGCGTGCAGGACCCCAACGGCACAACCATCACCAACACCTACGATCTGCTCGACCGCTGCGTGCGACGCAACATCGTGCCCGGCGCCGGCGTAGCCGGAACGACGACCTTTGAGACGTTTGCCTACGACGGCGCTTCGCGGCTGGTGTCAGCGGTGAACGATGCTTCAACGAACTCCTTCGCCTACGATTCGCTGGGCAACCAAAAGACGGCCATTCGGGACGGCTGGCAGATGTTGGGCGCGTTCGACGGCCGCGGGAATTGCCTTTCGCTGACCTATCCCTCCGGCCGCCTCGTCACCTACACGTACGACGCGCTGGACCAAGTGAAGTCGGTCAGCACCAGCGCGGGCGGCGGCCTGCCGCCGTTGACGCTGGCGACCTTCGATTACGACGGACCGGGGCGGTTGGGCAAGATCACCCGCGCCAATGGCGTGGACACGCGCCTCCAATGGGACGGCCTGCTCTCGCCGCCGAACGCCGCGGGTGACTTCGGCTGGGGCCAGGTGAGCGGGATCAGTCATCGCCTCACCGGTGGCGGCGCGATTCTGGATCGGCGGGCCTGCGCCTACGATCGCAACCAGAACAAGACGAGCCGCGCGCAAACCACGCCGTTCTTCACGGGCGGCCCCACTGCGACCAATCTTTTCGCCTATGACGCGCTGGACCGCTTGATCGGTTTCACGCGCGGCACCGGCACGCCGGATGAACTGATTCGCGGGTACCAACTCGACCCCAACGGCAACCGACAGGTGGCCTTCGCCAACGGTGCGCCGCAGGTGTACACCATGGACGCCAAAATCCCGCCCGGCGATTTCCAGATGAACCAGTACACCACCACGCCGTTTGCCAACCAGAAGTTCGATGACAACGGCAACCTCACGACGCGCGGCACAGCGCTCGGCGCCACGCAATACGTCTATGACTACGCCAACCGGCTGGTGGCGGTGAACGACCCCGCCACCGGCGCACCCGTGGCGACTTACATGTATGACGCGTTGGGCCGGCGCATCGCCAAGACCGTCTTCCCCACCGGCGGTTTGCCGCCGGTGACGACGGAGTATGTGCGTGACTGGCGCGACACCGACAGCGATGACGACGGCATTCTGGAGGAATACGCGGCTGGCTCCTTGGCAGTCTCCATCGTCAGTTCAGTCCCTGCCGGTGGTGGGGCCGCGTCGGCTGGTTATGCGGCGACCGGGAGGGCCGTGGCTGTTTTCGGTGCTGACGGGCAGCCCACCTATCTCCACAGCGACGACCTCGGCAACACGCTGGCTCTCACCGACGCCAAGGGCAATGTCATCGAGCGTTACGACTACGACGATTACGGCCAGCCGGCCTTTTTGACGAGCGATGGCTTCCCGCTCATCGGCAGCGATGGCCAGCCCGCCACTGCCTCAGCAGCGGGGAATTCGTTCCTGTTCCACGGCCTGGAGTGGGAGGCGGAACTGGGATTCTATCACCAGCCGGGCGGAGCGTATTTCGATCCGCAGACCGGGCGACCCACCTGCGGCATAAGAATAGACGGCGGCATGCCCAACCGCATTTCGATGAACGTCACCGTGCCCAAACAAACCCAGGGCGCGACCTTTGGCGAGAAGGTGAACGCCGGCCTGCACGCCGCCGGCGGCGCTCTCGCCCAGGGTGCTCCGCCGCTGGGCGGCAACCCGTGGAGTCTGGGCAAAACCGGGCGGAAAATGCTATCGATGCTGGACTATCAAGTCACCCTCGGCGGCAGCTTACGGAAGAAGGAAGAGGGCGGCCGCCACACGCCGTTTCAGAGTCCTTACCGGCCGTAGTTACGCAGCCTCGGATCCGGTCACGATTTCAACCAGTACTTCACCCTGATCAAATAGGATGCAACTGTGCCGCACCGAGGCTTCCATCGAAATTCCCTTGCCCACGCGGATGGCTCGACGCGGGCAATGGAAGCGGTCGTCCATGCGGCCAGCCCGTCTGCTTTCTGAAGAGCAACCCCAGACAACCAACCCAACACGTTCCCCTCCGGGGAGCACAACCCAAAGCACAAAATGCAAACACGACACACACTGGTGCAGACTGCGGATGGGGGAATTCGTCGTGTCCAGCGCGTCATTCTCGCGGTCGCCCTCCTGGCGTCCACAGGTGCGGGCTGGGCAGGGAAATACGACGTGAAACACAACTTCAGCTTGAAACCCAAGGGGAACGTCGTTCCCCAGGTTCAAGCCGTTTATTACGCCCATGCGTGGGCGCAAACCTTCGGGCCCAACTGTTCTGACTGGGACGTAGAACCACCCGCCGGCACGCAACCGGTCGGCTGGGGATCGTTCGGCACGGACCGGCTGGCCTCGCAAGCCACGGTGCGCCATCGCGACGGCGGCAGCAGCGTACCCGCCACGCTCGGCCGGGTAAATGTCGCCGCCGCAGGCCTGCCGCAAACCACATGGACAGCAGATGCGACTTGGTGCGCGAGCGCCAAAGCCGAGGCGAATTCGGAAATCACGGTGAACGCCTTCGGTGCGGGTACCGCCGTCACCGGCACGATCCGCGCTCATGGCTATGCGGACGCCGTGGCGCCGCCGCCCCGCCGCTCGGTTTCTTATGCTTTCAGCATGGCGATGGTGGAAGCGCGCGGCGGCAAGCAGATGAAGAACGGCACCATCAAGTGGGGCAAAGTCGTACGCGACGTCGTCAGCGGAAAGACGACCGCCCGCCGCCAGGTGGATCCCATCGAATACTCCGTGAGCAATCACGTCTCCGGCGTGGTCACTCGCGGCACGCTCTTGACGGTGGAGGTAGATATTCCTGCCAGCCCCTACGGCGGCTTCATCTGGGAAAGCAACAAGGTGGAAATTACCGCCTCGAACCTGACGTTTCGCGTGGCGCTGCCCAGCACAAACACCTCGTTGCAAGGGCAACTCCTGATCGAAGTTGGCGACGGCGGCGTCACCAACGCGTCGGCCACGGGCTATTTCGCCGGCATGGCTCCGGCCATCGGCGCGAGCCTGCCGCTGAGTCTGGACGTGCCGAACGAGATAGAATTCGATTACGACCTTGGTGATTTCGGTGACGCGGACCTAGATGTGGGCTTGGACCTGCACGGGGCGGGTGAAACCGCCGCCGAGGCAGAGAGCGAGATGCCGTGGCTCACGATCATCACGCCCGACGACACGACCCTCATTCTTGAACACTACGTTCCCGATCCGGCCTGGAAACTGGAGTTTACGCCTGCGCTCTTGCCGGGCGCGACGTGGACCGAGGTGACCGTGCCGGCGATCACCAACGCAGATCGGGTGTTCTATCAACTCCCGCGCAGCCCCAGCGCGCCCAGCGGTTTCTACCGGTTGCGAAAAGCCGTGCAGCCCGGTGACACCGAGCCGCCGACCTTTCAAGCCATGCCCGAATGCGGGGCGGCGATTCTGATGGTGCAATTCAGCGAACCCGTTACGCCGGATCCGTTGAATCCAGGGAATTTCCAGTTGACGTCCGATCCGCTTACGACGCTGCAAGTCATGCAAGTGCAGCGGATTTCGGAGCACGCGGTGATGTTGATGTTGAACGGTCCGTTCCTGCCTGGACCGACCTTCACGCTGCGAGTTCAAGGCGTGAGCGATCTGGCCGGCAACGTTGTCCCGGCAAGCACGTCAGTCACATTTACATGCCCCTCTGCTGCGAACTGAAACGCTGTGGAGAGGTGGTGCGGCGGGCCCGGTGAATCGTGGATGGTTGCCGGGCCTGCCTGTGCCGCTGGCAGTTCCCGGGCCATCCCGAGTCCCGGACGACGACTTGTCGGCTACCTTTCCACGACGCAGGGGCGCTCAGGGTTCAAGGGTTCAAAGCGCGAAATCTCGTTTGGGAGAATTCTCCCTCGCAACGTTGACCGGCACGACGCAGAAGGGATGATCTCTTGCTTTACAACCCATGAATGCAGCAACCGTCTTTATCGGCCATTCAATTCAAACCGTACAGCCACCTCTCAACGCAGCCAGAGGATGAACCGTATCCACCTTGCTTGAAAGATTCGAGTCAATCCAGAGGCGTCACTTGACGACGTGTAGAACCCGCCACATCTTTCGCGCCTTGGTTAGCAGATGGGATTACTCTAACAATAAGGATATTGCTTGAAGAAGTTGATGCGTTCGTGGCTGGCGTTGGTTGTTGCCCTGACTGGTGCATACACTGGTCGAGCCCAGTCCCCCTCTTCCTTGACGAATTTCAACGGTAAGGTCATCCGGTTCCAAACCACCACGAATCTGTTGGGCGGAGCGCTGGTCGGGGCGCTGATCCGTATCACGCCCACGAACTCGGCCCCGTTCACGAATGGCACGGCGCTGTTGTCTGGACAGTTGTTCTCGTCGGGGGAACCCACCAACGCCT
>CAZWJC010000253.1:0-10369 GCA_964634255.1 uncultured Verrucomicrobiota bacterium
GTCCGCGGTGCGATGGCCTCATGAGCCAGGAGGTGGGGGATGCATCTGGCGTGCCACGGCGGCGGCCAGGAGCGGCAGGGCCGCGGTCGAGGTGGTGCGGGTCGAGGCGGTCACCGCCTGGGGTTGCCCCCCGGCCTTGAGCGATTGGGAGGAGAGTTCCAAAATCTGCACCACCTTCAATCCCTCCCGCCCCGAGGTCATCGGGGCCTTCCCCGATTTGATGCTGTCCAGAAAGTGCTGGCATTCCAGCCGCAACGGCTCCTCCTGCTTCACATACGGCACATACATGTCCCCGTAGTGGTAGGAGTATTGAAACTCCGCGAAGGTATCGTAGTGCGGCGGCACTTCCACCCGCGCGTCGTAAATCTTAATCTTCTCGTGCGGCGCCGTGTCGTCATACACAATCATCCGCCGCGACCCCACAAACGTCATCTCCCGCACCTTCTTGGGATCGAGCCAACTGCTGTGCACCATCGCCGCCCGGTTGTTCTCGAACGACAGATACATGTTCGCCACGTCCTCGATCCCCGGCGTGATGTGCGCATCCCCCCAGCACGCCACCGTCTTGGGCATGCTCCGCATCACATGGATGATGATCGACAGATCGTGCGGCGCCAGATCCCACGCCACGTTGATGTCCTTCTGGAACAGCCCCAGGTTCAACCGCCGCGCCGCAATGTAGTGCAACTCCCCAATGTCCCCGCGGTCAATGATCTCCTTGATCTTCCGCACCGCCGGCGAAAACAGAAACGTATGCCCCACCATCAGGATCAACCCCCGCTGGTCCGCCAGATCAATCAGCTCCTCGCACTCCGCCACCGAACTGGCCATCGGCTTCTCGATGAACGTGTGCTTCCCCGCCAGCAGGCTCGCCTTGGCCATCTGGTAGTGAAACCGCACCGGCGTCGCGATCGCCACCGCGTCCAGCCCCTCGGTCTTCAGAAATCCCTCGAAGCTCTCCGTCCCCTCCACCTCCGGATAGTTCTTTCGCATGTGCGCCAGCCGTGCCCGGCTCGTGTCGCAGATCAGTTTCAGATGGCAATCCGTCAGTTGCCGGAAGTTGCGGATCAGGTTCGGACCCCAATACCCACAGCCGACAACGCCGACATTCAAGGGCGTGCTCATGGTGTTATACCGAAGGTTGAAGAACTACCGCACCGCGTCCCGATTCCCAAACAGCAGGGCCGCCGACGCACTGGCCTTGGTCTCCAGCGTCTCCCGCACCTGCGTGGCCAGCGCCGCAAACGTCCGGCTCATGATCGAGAGGTCCAGCCACAACGACCGCGTCCGCGCATACTGAATGTCCAACTGGATCATCTGCCGGAACGTCGTGTGATTCTTCCCGCTCACCTGCCACAGCCCCGTCAGCCCCGGCATCGCCTCGCACCGCTGCCTGTCCCACGCGGAAAATTCCTCGTACTCATACGGCACGCACGGACGCGGCCCCACCACGCTCATCTCGCCCAACAGCACGTTGATCAACTGCGGCAGCTCGTCCAGCCCCGTCGCCCGAATCAGCGCCCCCAGCGGTATCAGCCGCGCGTCCCCCTTCGCATCCAGCTTGGTCAGCGGCACGTCGCGCTTCATCAGCTCCTGCAAATGCCGGTTGTGCGTCGCCGTCTCCGCATTCACCTGCATCGTCCGGAACTTCAGGCACGTGAACCGGCTGCCCCGATACCCAATCCGCACCTGCCGGAAAATCACCGGCCCGGGCGAGGTCACCTTGATGAACGCCGCCAGACACAGCCCCACCGGCAACGTCAGCGGCAAGGTCACCGCCAAAAACAACAGGTCCAGCCCCCGCTTCCAAACCGGCAGGGGATTGCGCGTCGCTTCGGATCCCCGAGTCGCCGCCGCTGTCACCGTCTGAGTTTCAGTTACCATTTAAAGGATGCGTGTCAAAAACAACGCCTCCTTTTTACCACGGCCCACGAAACCAACAATCGGGGCAGCCGACCGATCTTTAGCCAAGGCCCACCCAGCCCCCTTCCGCATCACTACGGAACACCCCCCGCGGCCCAGAAACGCAAGACAAGCGCAAAAACCGCGGGAAACCCCGCTTTTAAAGGACTTTCCCCACCCCCACCCCTCCGCCCTCTTCCCACCCCACCCAAGGGTTTCCCCGGGTCGCCAGTCAAAGCCGATCAAAGCGGGAACCCAAGGGGAGCATTGAGGGAAGGCCCGATGGCGAAAGGAAGCCGTTATGGGTGGGATTCGGTGGGGCTGTGATCGTGCCCTTCGTGATCCAGGTGATCATGCCCACTGGTCTCGAATTGGCCGACCAAAATCGAGACGCCCAGTCCGGCGGCAAGCGCAAGCGAGAGCTTCAATCGGTCGTGTGCGTGGAAATGCAGTTCGGGCAAGAGATCACTGCAGGAAATGCAGAGGAACGTGCCCGCACAGAACGCAAGCGCACAACCCACGAGGAGCTCGTTGTTTTCCGCCAGGCCGCCCAGCCCCAAAGCGAAGAGCGCCACGCCGAGCGGCGTGATGAGTGCGAAGGCCAGATTCACCCACCGACGCATGCCAACCGAAGTATGACTGGCCTGCATGAGCGTCGTCACGGCCATTGCATCGAAAGGCTTGTGCAGAATGACCGCCATCGCTGTGCCCAGGCCGACGAAACCAACGCCGCTGGATTCGGCAGCGACAGCGGCTGCCAGCGCCAGACCGTCAAAAACCGAATGCATCCCCAAGCCAATGGTTGTCCCGACCCAGGCCAACTTGCTGGGGACGGCTTCGGCACGTGGATGGTCGTGATCGTGTCCGTGGTGAGGGGCATGGCAGGCACAGGTTTCCACCGTGGTGTCGGTTTCGGTTTCTGGCAAGTCGTGCTGATGGTAGTGAAAGAGGCGTTGCAGAAAGAACATCGCGAGAAACCCGACGAGCGCCCACTGCACAGTGCGGTCCAGCGAACCGGTGGCGCTGGACGCGTGCGGGATCAGGTGGAGCAACGCCATGCCGAGCATAAGGCCGGCGACAAAGCTGAGCGCGGTCTGCAGACGGGCGTGGGTCAGCCGCAGCAGCGACGGCAGCGAACCGCCAGCCAGAGAAGCCGTCAGCGCCGCCAGGCAATACACGATCAACACGGTCGTTTGCATGGTTCGAATGTACCAAGGACGGTGCGCCGCAGCCAGAGGCGAAGTGAAGCATCGGATATTGGGCTTGCGGTACCGCCCGCATTGGCTTAACGGAATTTGAGGTCACGGCCCACGCGACCTCAGCCAAACTGCCCATGACGACGCGCTCGAAACCAGCCGAGAAGCCGCCACGCGCTCTGGCCCGCGTGTGCGCGAACTGCCCCGTCTGCCGCCACGCCCGTCGCGCGCAACGGGAAGCTGCCTTTTGGTTCGTCTGCAAAGTCGAGCGCACATTCTGCCACTTTGGCCGCGCCTACGAACGCGCTTTCGGACGCAAACTGCACGAGCCCGCTCCTGCGGAATAACTCGCGCCTCAGTCAAACTCACTCATCGCTTCCCGCCTTCAACCAAAGCCGCCATGCACAGCGTCGTCAACGTCGCCCTCCACGTCAGCCAGCATCCCGAAGCTGTGCGGCGTGATTTGCTGGAATCCCTGCGAACGCGACTGGTCAACCACAAGTTCCATTACGACAGCGTCAAGCAGACCCACAAATGGCTGGCGCTGCACGAGGCCTTTTCGCCCGCCCGCCGGGATGCGGACTGCGCAGCCGCCTACGACCGGGCCTTTGCGGCCGCAGTCTCACAACTCGCGAACCGCCGCGTGCATGTCGTCGGGCTCGGCTGTGGCGGCGGGCAGAAAGACACGCGCCTGCTGCGCCTGCTCCACGAAGCGGACAAGGAAGTTTTCTACACGCCCTGCGATGTCAGCACCGCGATGGTGCTGGTGGCTCGCCGAACGGCGTTGACCGTTGTGGCGGAGGCCAACTGCTTCCCGTTCGTTTGCGATTTGGCCTCGCCAGAGGATGCGAGCGAAGCTCTCGTCAGCCGCGGCCCGCCGGATGCCGCGCGGATCATCACTTTCTTCGGCATGATCCCGAACTTTGAGCCCGGCGCGATCCTGCCGCGGCTTGCCCGATTGGTGCAAGGTGACGATCTGCTTCTGTTCAGCGCCAACCTCGCACCCGGCAGTGACTACGCCACCGGCGTGCAGCACATCCTACCGCAATACGACAACGCGCTGACCCGTGATTGGCTGCTGACCTTCCTGTTCGACCTTGGTGTTGACCGAAACGACGGCGAGCTTCGCTTTGGCATCGAAAACGATCCGGGAGGTAGCGGCCTCAAACGCGTCGTGGCCCACTTCGAGTTTCGTCAAGCGCGGGAACTCAAGCTGGAAGGCGAGGGTTTCGCGTTTCGCCCGGGTGAACGCATTCGGCTCTTTTTCTCGTACCGCCACACGCCGGCCCTCGTGCGCGAACTGCTTGGCAAGCACAGCTTGGAGGTTCTCGAACAGTGGATCCCCGCCTCCGAAGAGGAAGGCGTCTTCTTGGCACGTCGCAAAAGCGACATGCCTCGCGAGGAGGTTTCCCTTGGCAACTGAAAACTGGCTATCCCGATTCTTACATGGATTCGCCAAAGCTTGGCGACTAGAAGAAGATTCCGACTTTGGCCGCCGATATGGATGGTATATCGAAAGAGCTGGAGAGAGGGTCGGCGAACTTGATTACGTGCGGTGGGATTCGAACATGCAGTTCTGGCACGAGTACCGCGTCACTTGGTTCAAACCCGACGAAGCACCTGCAAACATCAACGCTTGGAATTCTGAAGGGCTTGTCTTGAGAAATCGGAGCTACACCGACGTGGTGGTTAGCGACTTCTTGGTTTCTCCCGAAAGGGAAAGCGGAATCATTGCCGTTCGTGGAGCGTCAGTACCCAAAAAGATCCTCCGACGACGACCAATGAATTGAAGGATAGCTCCGAACCACGTGCTAACGTTCTCAAGTTGCAGGTCTCAGTGCCGGCTAAAACACCCGCAGCGTTTCTAACACCGCCTTGATGCGCGGGACTTCGTGGGTGCGGAACAAGTCCGTCTTACCCAGCGCAGCGAGCACGGCGAAGAACGGTTCGGCGCAACGCACCTCCTCGCCGAAATACTCGAACGCGTGCGGCAAGGCGTGGCACACGGGAAAGCCCAGCGTTCGCAGCCGGAACGTGTTCAGGAAAACGTTCATCTGGTGCCGTACCCGCACCGCGCTGTCTTGGAGGTTGCGATAGTAGAAGCCCAGCCCGGGGTCAATGAAGATGCGCTCCACGCCGCAGCGCGTGGCGGTCTCGATCTGTCGGGCGAAGTAATCGTGCATCATCGCCGTGGGATCGTCGCCGAAATCGAAATCTTCGACCTCGCGGACGTTCTTCCCCTGCACATAGCAAATGATCACGGCGGCCGCATGGTCCGCGACCAGGCGAAAGAGATCATCGCTGCGATCCGTGCCGGTTAGGTTTAAGATATTCGCCCCGGCCTCAAGACACGCACGCGTCACCGCGGGTTGATAGGTTTCGACGGACACGAGGATGTTTGCCGCGCGCAGTTCCCGAATCACCGGCAGCAGCTTGCTGTTCTGCGCGGCGCCATCCAGCCGTGCGGCGTGGGCGAGTGTGGACTCCGCGCCGACGTCCACGATGTCGGCCCCTTGCGCCCGCAACACCTTGCCTCGCTGCACCGCGCTTTCCGGCGTCAGGCACACGCTCTCGCGATACCAGGAATCCGCGGAAAGATTGACCACACCCATGATGGCGGGTCGTGTATTGAAGGCGAACACCTTGCCGCTGATGGCGAACTCCTGCACCCGTGCGGTTGCCGCCGCGCGATTTCGTTCCAGCAACTCCGCGAGATGTTCAAGTGTCAGCATGGCAACTGAATCCTAAATCCGAAACGCCCAACGGCAAAACCTGAAATGCTGGGTCGTTTGGCAGGCGCGTCGTCGCAGGCCGCTCACCTGCCTGACGCCTGCCGCGGGAATCGTCGTGTGACTGCAGGGGCTACATCACTCGATCCGCCAGCGGCTCGCCCCGGACGAATCGCTCTAAGTTCCGCAGGAAATGCCGGATCAACGTCTTCACTTCGCCGGTATGGCCGCCGGCCACATGCGGCGTGATAAAGCAGTCTGGCTCCGCCCAGAGCGGATGCGCATCCGGCAGCGGCTCGGGGTCGGTGACGTCCAGCCACGCCGTGCCGAGATGACCCGAGCGCAGCATCTCCCGCAGCGCCTCCTGATCCACCGTCGCGCCGCGCCCGATGTTGTAGAAGGCCGCGCCCGGCTTCATCGAGGCAAACCGCGCGCGGTCAAAGAACCGCTGCGTCTCCGCGCTCTCAGGTAAGATGTTGATGACGTGATCCGCCCACGCCAGCGCTGCCGACAGCCCTTCAGCGGTCACCACCGGCACGCCTTCGTCACCGCGGGCCCGGCGCCGATACGCCTGGATCGCCACGTCGAACGGCTGGAGCAACTCCACCAGCCGGCGGCCGATCGCCCCGAAGCCGACGATCAGGACGTTCTCCCCACGCAACGTTCCGCTGGCGGCGCGCAGTGCGTTCCACGCTTCCGTGCCCCCAGCCGTCCGCGTGCGCAAGCCGAGCGGCAGCTTTCGAGCCTGCGCCAGCATGAAACTCAGCGCGTGCGCAGCGCAGGCTTCGGCATAAACCGTGGCGCTGTTCGACACCTGAACGCCCCGGGTGACCACGGCCGTGCGGAACTGAGGTGTATCGTAGCGCGTGATGCCCGATGAGCTGATGTGTGCCCAGCGTAACCGCGGAGACTCCATTAACGCCTGCGGATCGGGTTGACCGAAGGCCACGTCCACTGAGGCCAATTGCGGATCACGTTCCGCTTGGGCGAGCACCGAGGCGGCTGGCTTGGCGGGGAAGACCAACTCATGCCCGGCTGTGCCGCCGCGTAGTAGTTCCAGCGCATCGGCTGTCATCGCCAGGTCCACGTAGATACGAAGGGCTTTCATGTCGTTAAACCAGCGGCAGCGTATGACGCACGGGGGCCGCCAGCCAGCGAATCATCACAGCGGATGTCTTTCCAGGATGGCGCCCTCGGCCTTTCCATCAAGTTGCTCCCGCACGGAAATCGCCCGCTGCTCCACGAACCGCTTGAGTTGATGCACCGGACGATTGTCGCCTTGCGCGGTCTCATCAGCAGGTCGCTCCACCTTCTGAGCGCCCACCGCCTGCTCGAACCTGCGCAGCCGGTACGCCGACTCTGCCGCAATCGGACTCCGGATGGCCTGCGCCACGATGTCGATGCGTGCATAGAGCCGGTTGGGCACAAAGAGTCGGGCAAACAAATCCTCGAGTTGCGCCCGGTAGAGTCGCCGGAATTCTTCCACCGCCATCATGCGCTCCAGAAAGCGGTGTTGGCCCACCCACGGATGCCAGATGCTGGCCCGCTCGCGCTGCGTCCGCGTGCCGATCAACCCGAAGCCACCCCACGCGAGGTCGAGGTCCCACGGGATGAACCCGAGCCTGTTTGAGACGGGGTCGAGGTAGAGATAGAAGTTCTGCCCATCCGACAGAAAGCCGTCGTAGTTGGCGAGCAACACCTCGCAGGCGAGATAGCGCGCGAAGCGCTCCACGTCCAGGAAATCCCCCACGCGTTGCACAAACTCTGCGTCGCTCGCCGTGGTCACCAGCCGGGCAAACTCGATCACCCGCCGCAATTGGGCTTCCGCCGCCTTCGTCTTGAGATCGTAGATTGCCGCGTAGGCTGCCCAATCGTCGCCCAGGTACTTGAAAAGCTCGTAAGTGACGGGTTTGAACAGTGGCGTCTGCTTCGAGCCGAACCGCTCCAGGGCAAATCTTTCATCCACCGGCTCCACCATGGCGTAGAGCCCAAGCGGCTTGTGTTCCCATTGTCCCGCGACGCTCACGCTGAGATACGCGTAAGCCGTGCGCGGCGCGGGCACACCAGCCTCGCGGAAGAACTCATACGCGAGCGCGTCGCTCAGGCAGGAAGGGTCGCTGAGCAGATTGTGGAAGTTCAACTCCTCCGCTTCGCCCAGCCGCCGCCCCTTCGCGTATTTGTTCAGGTCCACCTTGAAGGACCGCTTGTCGCCGTGCAGCGAAGCGAGGTAAGTCCCATTGCCTTTCACGCGGGCCGCGACATTCGTGAACGCGACGCCTGCGAACTCGAAGTCCGCCGAGGTCCAGTTGAAATCGAAACCCAGCACGCCGGCCAGTCCGCTCCGTTGCGCGTTGGGATTGCGGAGCAAGACCGTCCCGTCCGGCTGCAGGAAGTGCGGCAACGGCGCAATCCGCTTTGGCTCGATGGCCTTCCACTGCTCGCGGGTGAACTTCAAGTGCGCCTGCCAGATGTTGGTCGTCTGGTAGAGATCCCGCGTTGTGCGAATGCTGGTCACAATTCGTTCAAGTCCTTCACCCGCGGCGGGCCAGGGTCGGGCCGGCTCGGTCATGCCGGGGTTTCTCTTTGCCTCCTCCTTGACCGACCACTGGAAGAGCATGGAGAAGAACCGGCTGTGCCCCGACAGCGATGACACGAACCACGTCAGGGCCACCAGTGCCACGAGCGAGGTGATGAAAGCGGGCACGCCAATCACGACGCGCCGGCGCCAACGCGTCCATGCCATCGCGAACAACACGCGCCGGGCCAGCTTCAGGGACGGCCGCTTTCCCGGACGCTGTTCAATGGCCAGCAGAATCTCGGCGGCCAGGGCTTCCGGAAGCGGCACCGCGCAACCTTCGGTTGCACAGATTTGGGCTAGCGTTTCTGCTTCGGTCACGATGCCCCGCCGACACAGTCGCCGTGTGAGCTTCTTCAATCCTCGCTCCACGCGCCGTTGACACCGACGCTCGTTCACTCGCAGCACGCGAGCCGTCGATGCCCAATCCCAGCCAAGCAGCACTCGGAGCAACACCGCATGTCGCTGGGCTGGTGGAAGTCGATCGAGCAGGGGGTCGAGTTCTGGCGCCACCCGTGCCCACAAAGGCTCCTCAGCGGCAACCTCCACCTTCTTCTCCAGCCGAAGCCAACGCCATCGACTCACGCGCCTCGGATTGCGCGGGAGCTTTCGGCACGCCACCTCCGTGACGTGGAAGAGCCACCCCGCCAGCACGGTCTTCTTCCGTAACCTTCGAGCCCGCCGGGCCAGCACGAGAAACACCGCGCGCGTCGCTTCCGCGGCATGAACCGCACTGCCCGTGCGCCGCAGGGCCGACCCATAGACAAGCGCCGCGTAGCGTTCGACTAACGGTCGCAGACTCTCCGCATCTCGCCGTCGGCGCCATGCCACGAGGAACTCTCGGTCCGTTGCCAAGATGGGAGGAATAGTATTCATGAAGGCCAGCCTCTCAGGGCGACAGTCGGACCCGGTAGTAACCTTCAGCCCGGCCGGCTGGAGGCGCGTCCACCGCTTGAGCAACTCCGCCGGACCCGGGAATGTCCGACGCAACCACCAACCACGGACTTTCAGCCAAGTCATTCGCGCGTTGCACGTCGTAGCTGAGCCCCAGCAGCGTGCTGAACCGCATCACCCAGTTGCTCCCTTCTTGCCGGAAACCTGTGATCACCGGCGGCGCGTTTGTGGAGAACTCGTCCGCCCCAATGTCTGCTTGCGCGCCACGCGGCCGACGCTCGCCATCGAAATCGTTCGTCACTGTCCCCAGGCTGGCCGCCTTATCAATGGCATTCGTCGCCGAGGAACGCAGGTGCAAATCGCCCGCCACCGAATTGACGAACATGCCCGCCGTAGCCGTGGACAGGTTTCCGCTCAAGACGGCATTGGCACTGTCGCGCAAATGGACCGGCGCGTCCGACAGGTTGTTGCGGGCCGTGCCGTTCGTCGTCGTGGCGAAGCGGAACTGGACCGCGTAAAACTCATTGCCGTTGAGGAGAACCGTGTTGTGATCAATCTGCGTCCCCGGCGAATTCCACGCGATGATCGAGCCGTCCGAGCTGGCCTTGCGGCTGGCGCTCATCAATCCCGGCGCGAGATAGACGAAGTTGTTCCGGACCGCACCGCCGGTGTGATCGCGATACGGCGTCGCGTTGTCCAGGCCGTAGGCCACCGCGCGGTCCACGTTGATGAAGAGGTTCTGCTCGGTGACCGTGTTGCTGGAGTTGCGCCAGAACAGCACCGCCGGATTCCACGGATACGCCGTGCCGTCCGGATTGTGCAGGTTCTTGAAGAGATTTCCGCGCACGACCCAGTTCCGCGCCGCGTGCGCGCTGATCCCGTTGAAATAGCCCACACCCGCGCCGTGATCGTTTGGCGGACTGCCGGTGTATTCGAACCAGCAATGCTCGACCACGCCGTTGTTCACGCCCAGCCCGGCGTTCGCGTCCGTGGGATTCGCCTTGATGAACTGCGATCCCGAGTCCAGCAGCCGGACGCAATAGACGCGCGGCGACTGCGCCCCGCTGTTGAAG
>CAZWJC010000254.1:0-10350 GCA_964634255.1 uncultured Verrucomicrobiota bacterium
CGCGCCCATCCAGTGGGCCATCGCCAACGGCGACGCCGAAACCGGCGTCACCATCATGCAGATGGACGCCGGCATGGACACCGGCGGCATCCTCACCCAGCGCGTCACACCGATTCGCCCGGAGGACAACGCGCAGACGCTGCATGATCGGCTGGCGCAACTCGGCGCGGATTTGCTGGCGGAGACGATTCCCGGTCTGGTTTCAAAACAGATCCGACCGCGTCCGCAACCGGTGGAAGGCGCGACCCACGCGCGCAAGATCACCAAGGAAGACGGGCGGATTGACTGGCAATTGCCGGCGCGCACGATTTGGAATCGCCTGCGCGCCTTCACGCCATGGCCGGGTGCGTTCACGTTTCTGCAAGCGGAGACGAAACCGCTGCTGCTAAAGATCTGGGAAGCGGAGGTTGTCAGCCAGGAAGGCTCAGCGGGCCAGGTTTTGGTGGTGGACAAGTCGGGCATTGTCGTCGGTTGTGGCCAGGACGCGCTGCGATTGCTGACCGTCCAACGCGAAGGCGGACGGCGGATGAGCGCGGCCGAGTTTCTCGCTGGTCATTCACTCAAGCCGGGGCAGGCGCTTGGCAACTCGTAGCCGCCGACGTGAGTCGGCGCAAATGCCTCTGGGGAACGCAGCAAACGCCGCCATTCGAAGCTCGGTCTGTCTCCGTTGGGTTGCTTCAGCACGGTGTCTGGCGCGGACTGACGTCCGCGGCTGCTTCCGCCACTACGCCAGTCGGGCGTGTGCCGCCATGAACCGCGCGACCTGCTTTGGGTCAACCGCGTTGGACCAATGTCCGCCTTCCTTGAAATGCGAGCCGACGATGAAGCCGTCCGCTGCGGCGAAGAATTGTTTCAGGTTCTTCTCCGTCACGCCCGAGCCCAAGTACACTGGCAATCGCGTGTGCCGCTTCACCTCCGTGATGTCCGATCGCCGCGGCGGATCGCCCGTCACGCTGCCGGTCACGATCACCGCGTCGCCGCGCATGAATTCCACCGCCTCGGCGGTTGCGCCGATGCCGACGTCCGCCGTGATGGCGTGTGAGCTGTGCTTCTTCTTCACGTCCGCCCAGACCTGCACGCGCTCGGCTCCGACGGCGCGCCGATAGCGCAGCAGTTCGGCCGCGGAGGATTGAATGATGCCTTCATCCGCCACGTGCGCGAAGGCAAAGCCTTCGGCTCGGATGAAGTCCAATCCAGCAGCATGGGCGACCGCCACCGCTTCCTGGTTTGCCCCGGCGAGAATCTGGATACCGCAGGGCAGTCGGCTGGTGTCTTTCACGGCGCGGGCAACAAGCGCCATCGCGGCGACAATCTCCGGCCCGACCCGCCCGCGCAGGTATGGCGTGTCGTGCATGTTTTCCAGCATCAGACCGTGAACTCCGGCGTCGCGGAAGAGCTTCGCCTCGGCGAGTGCTTGGTGCTCGATGGCGCGCAGGTCCTGGCGGTTCGCGGGCGTGCCGGGCAGCGCGCCGACATGAATCATTGCGATTACCGGCTTGGCGGAGTTGAAAAGTGAATTCAGCGCTGGCATAACTGCCGCAGTGTAAAACCACGTTCACGAAAGCCAAGCTTTGGGCAAAGCACCCGGAGCGAGGCGTTTGATGAGCATGTCTGTCCGAGCGATGCCTCTTTATTACGAATGCCAGCGTTGCACAGCCTGTTGCCGGTGGCCGGGACAGGTCCGCCTGTCGGATGAGGAGGTGACGCGACTGGCGGCGTTCCAGCGGCTCAGCGAGTTTGATTTCGTTCAGCGATTCGCGCGTGTCCGTCATGATCGCCGCGGGTTGGCCTTACAGGAGAAGCCGAACGGAGAGTGCGTCTTTTTCCACGAAGGTGACTGTGCGGTGCAACCGGTGAAACCCCAGCAATGCCGCGACTTTCCGAACCTGTGGCGCACTCCGGGCTTCCACACGGATTGCCGAGCTGTGGCGCAAGAAGTTGGAGTGCAGGAGTACCTTGAGCTTCTATCGCGCGCGACGGGGCGGCCATCGGGGGATTTGGAGAAGCTGATCCAAGCGAGTGATCAACGCGGAGCACCGGGCCAGGCGTAGAATTGGAACGAGCGCGAAAAATCCTCCAAATACTTGTTGCGCTCGGGGAGCGTCTTGCTAACATCCGCACCCCGTTTAGCCCGATCCGGGAAAACGGCTCGTAAGTTATTGGGATTTTAGCCAATGCCGACAATTAACCAATTGGTCCGCAAGGGCCGCAATAAGCTGAAGTACAAGTCCAAAGCGCCCGCTCTGGAAGGTTCGCCCTTCCGTCGTGGCGTGTGCATTCAGGTCATGACCCGTACGCCCAAAAAGCCGAACTCGGCGATGCGCAAGGTGGCGAAGGTTCGCCTGACCAATGGCTACGAGGTCATCGCCTACATCCCGGACGAAGGGCACAACCTCCAGGAACACTCGATCGTCATGATTCGTGGCGGTCGTGTGAAAGACCTCCCGGGTGTGCGCTATCACATCGTCCGTGGTCGTTTGGACGCAGCCGGGGTTGAGAAACGCCGGGTCAGCCGCTCCAAGTATGGCGTCAAGCGTCCCAAGGCCGGGGCGAAACCGGCGGCTGCCGCTGCGGCACCGGCTGCTTGATCAGGCGAACGCATTAACGATTTAACGATTTAAGGATTCCATGTCTCGTCGTCGTCAAGCAGTCAAACGTCCCATCGCGCGGGATCCGAAGTACAACAGTCCGTTGGTCACGCGCCTCGTCAACACCGTCATGCTCTGCGGTAAGAAGAGCACGGCCCAGCGCATTGTGTACGGCGCCTTCGATCAGATCGCCGAGAAGAATGCCGGGGCCAACCCCCTGGATATTTTGCAGCGCGCGGTGGACAACGCCAAACCCCGCATCGAAACGAAGGCCCGCCGCGTCGGGGGCGCCACCTACCAGGTGCCGTTGGAAGTGACAACGGATCGCCAGCAGTCACTGGCACTGCGATGGATTGTGGACTTCGCCGATGCCCGCAAAGGCATGCCGATGAAGCAGGCCATCGCCGCGGAGATCATGGAAGCGTATCAAGGGCAGGGGAACGCCATTCGCAAGCGCGATGAAGTTCACAAGATGGCCCAAGCCAACAAGGCTTTTGCCCACTTCCGCTGGTAAGTCGTTTTTGACAACGCCCCGATGGCCGACTGTAGCTCGGGGCGTTTTTATTGTCTGAATGGAGATTTCGTCAGTGAGTGAGAATAAAAAACCGGTGAATTCACCGAAGCGACCGTACCCGATGGAGCGCACGCGCAACATCGGGATTGCGGCCCATATTGACGCGGGAAAGACCACGACCACCGAGCGCATTCTGTTTTACACGGGGCTCATCCACAAGATGGGCGACGTGGACGACGGCAATACCGTCACCGACTGGATGGAGCAAGAGCGGGAGCGCGGCATCACGATCACCTCGGCGGCGACCACCTGCTATTGGACGCAGAAGAACGACGGCACGACGAAGCTCTTCGCGGGCGTGCCCCACCGGATCAACATCATTGACACGCCAGGGCACGTGGACTTTACCGCCGAAGTCGAGCGCTCCATGCGGGTGCTGGACGGCGCCGTTGCGGTTTTTTGTGGGGTGGCCGGTGTGCAGCCGCAGTCCGAGACGGTGTGGCGGCAAGCCACCAAGTATCGCGTGCCGCGCATTGCGTTCGTCAACAAGATGGACCGCACGGGCGCGAACTTCGAGAATGCGCTCGACGACATGCGCAAGAAGCTGGGCGCTTATGCGTATCCGATTGGACTGCCGATCGGCCGGGAGGACAAGCTCAGCGGTGTGATTGATGTCGTCAATCAGCGTGCAATCATTTACGACCCGGAGGATGACACGGGGTTGAAGTTTCAGATCACCGACATTCCCGACGCCGAGAAAGAACGCGCCAAGCAGGCGTTGGCGGAGTTAGTGGATGCGGTGTCCAACAAGGATGACGAGGTCGCCAACCTTGTCGTCGAGGACAAGCCCATCACGCCCGAGGTGCTCAAGGCGGCGATTCGTCGGCTTACCTGCAAGATCGAGTTCATTCCGGTGATTGGCGGTTCGGCGTTCAAGAAGCGCGGCGTGCAGCCGCTTGTGGATGCCGTGGTGGATTACCTGCCTTCGCCCACGGACGTGCCTGAGGCGGTGGGCATCGAGCCCGGTACCGACACGCAGGTGAAGGTGCCTTCCGACGACAACGAGAAGTTCTGCTCCCTGGCCTTTAAGCTGTGGACCGATCCGTACGTCGGCAAGCTCGTCTTCTTCCGCGTCTATAGCGGGCAGATCGAAAAGGGCGACATGATTTACAATCCGCGCACGCGCAAGCGCGAGCGGGTTAGCCGGGTCCTCATGATCCAGGCCGATAAGCGTATTGACGTAGAAACCGTCTTCGCCGGCGACATCGCGGCGCTCGTCGGCATCCGGAACATCACCACCGGTGACACGCTCTGCGATGAGAAGTTCGACGTGATGCTCGAACCGCCGACGTTCCCCGAGCCGGTTATCAGCATGGCCGTCGAGCCGAAAACCAAGGCGGATCGCGACAAGCTTGGCGAAGGTCTGCAGCGGCTTGCGGAGGAAGACCCGACCTTCCGGTGTTTCACCAACGAGGAGACGGGCCAGCTTATCATCGCCGGCATGGGCGAACTTCACCTCGAGATTATTCGCGACCGGTTGTTCCGCGAATTCAAGGTGGAGGCCAACGCGGGTGCGCCGCAGATTGCCTATCGTGAAACCATCACGGTCGCGTCTGAAGGCGAAGGCAAGTTCATCCGGCAATCGGGCGGTCGGGGTCAGTATGGTCACGCCTGCATCACCATCGCGCCCAACGAGCGCGGTAAGGGCGTCGAGATTGAGAACGCCATCGTCGGTGGAGCCATTCCGAAGGAGTACATTCCCGCCGTCATTGACGGTCTGGAGGAAGCGGTGAAGGGCGGCGTCCTCGCCGGTTATCCGATGGTGGACCTGAAGATTTCCATCGTGGACGGCACGTTCCACGAGGTGGACTCAAACGAGCTGGCGTTCAAGATGGCAGGTATCTTTGCGCTGAAGGAAGCCTGCAAGAAAGCGCACGCTATTCTGCTCGAACCCATCATGAAGGTGGAAGTCACCACGCCCGATGAATACCAGGGGGATATCATGGGCGACCTGAATCGCCGGCGCGGTAAGATTTCTGGAATTGAAGCGAAAGACGCGTCCACTATAATCACGTCCGAAGTGCCGCTGGCAGAAATGTTCGGCTATGCCACGGCGATTCGCTCGCTCTCGAAAGGGCGCGCGGCCTACTCGATGGAACCGTTCCGGTTCGAGCCGGTGCCGAACAGCATTACGGAAAAGATTTTGGATACCGCGAAGCCTCGACCGGCGGCGCGTTCCTAAGACAACCAACAACAAACAATCGTTCTTTATATGGCTGCACAACGCATTCGCATCCGCCTGAAGGCTTACGACTATCGCGTCATTGACCAGTCCGCGCGTGAAATCGCGGACACGGTCAAGCGCACCGGGGCGCGCGTGGCCGGGCCCATCCCGCTGCCCACCCGCGTCGAACGCTTCACCGTCCAACGCTCCCCGCACGCCGACAAGAAGTCGCAGGAGACGTTTGAACAACGCACGCACAAGCGGCTGATTGACATTCTCGATCCCACGGCCAAAACCGTGGATGAACTCAAGAAGCTCAACCTCCCCGCCGGTGTGGACATCACCATCAAGATCTAAGGCGCGCAACCTCCAACCGCTGAATCGTTCAAACCTATGCCTCTCGGACTTCTCGGAAAAAAACTGGGCCAGACGCGGGTCTATGACGCCCAGGGCGTCATCCACTCGGTGACCATCGTGCTCGCCGGTCCCAACCGCGTGCTGCAATGCAAAACCAAACAGGCGGACGGCTACGACGCCGTCCAGCTCGGTTTCGGTGAACAGAAAGACCACCGCCTCACCAAGGCGCAGTTGGGCAACCTCAAGAAATTTGGCGTGGACACCAAACGCGCCGATGAGAAAACCCCGGTCGTCCTGAGTGGCGTCCGGCGCATTCGCGAATTTCGTAATTTCACCAAGCCGGTGAAGACTGGTGACCTTGTCGGGCCGAGCCTCTTCGCGGTCGGCGACTTCGTGGACGCGATCGGCGTTACCAAGGGCCGCGGCTTTGAAGGTGTCGTCAAGCGCCATCACTTCGCGGGCGGTGACTCCACCCACGGCGCGAAAGGCTGGCACCGCCGCAGCGGCGCCATCGGCCAGCGCTTGTTCCCCGGCACGGTCATGCGCGGCATGCGGATGCCCGGCCACATGGGGCAGGTGCGCCGCACGATTCAGAACCTCGAAGTCATCCAGGTGCGCGAGGCAGACAATCTGCTCCTTATCAAGGGAGCAATTCCCGGAGCCAACGGTGACTACGTCGTCATCCGCGAGGCGAAAAAGATGCCGAAGGGCACGGTGAAGAACAAACCCGACTCCGAGAAGAAGGGCAAGGGCGGTCCAAAAGTCGTCCTCAAGAAGTAAGGAATGGCCATGAAGCTCACCATTAAAGATACTTTGGGCAAAGCCCAGGGCGAACTGGAAGTCAAGTTCCCCATGATTGAGAACGGCAAGGGCACCCAAGCCGTTCACGACACCGTGGTGGCCTATCAGGCCGCCCAGCGCAGCGGCACCGCCTGCACGAAGAACGCCGGCGACGTGGCCGGCACGAACAAGAAGCCCTGGCGGCAGAAGGGCACCGGTCGCGCCCGCGCCGGTTCGTTCCAATCTCCGCTGTGGCGGGGTGGTGGCGTCGTGTTTGGCCCCAAGCCCCGCGATTTCAGCAAGAAGGTCAACGCCAAGACCAAGCAACTCGCCCTGCGCAAAGCGCTGAGCGAGCGGCTCAAGGCCGGCGATGTGATCGTCGTGAATGAAATCACACTGCCGAATCCCAAGACCCGCACATTTTTGACCGTTCTCGCCGCGCTCGAAGTCAAGGGCACTACGCTGGTCGTCTCAGCGGCGCCGGACAAGAACCTCACGCTCGCCTCGCGCAATCTGGAGAAGGTGGCGCTGACCACCAGCGAGAGCCTGAACACCTACGACGTGTTGCGGCCCGACAAGCTGGTTTTCACCCGCAGCGCGTTTGAGAAAGTCGAAGCCCGTCTCGGCAAGGAATAACATGAATTCGTTTCAGCTCATCAAAACCGTTCGCTTGACCGAGAAAGGCACCCGGCAGGGCGAGAAGTTCAACCAATACACCATTGTGGCCGATCGCCTGGCTTCCAAGCCGCAGATCAAGAAGGCCGTCGAGGAATTGTTCAAGGTCAAGGTGGTCAAGGTCAATACCCTGAACGTCCACGGCAAGGCCCGCCGCCAGCGCACTGCGCAGGCGGGCAAGGCGCCCGACTGGAAGAAGGCCATCGTTACCCTCAAGGAAGGCGACAAGATCGTTCTTACCTAGAGTCGCACGATTTGCAAGGGCGCGGGGCGAGTCATCGCCTCGCGCCTTTCTCATGTACCGCCGCAGACACGGCGGAAGATTGGTCCGCCGTGCCCCGCGGGGTGGCAACCCTTTTTTGCGATTGCCAGCGGGCCACCGTGCAGAGCAACATCGCTTCAACAATTCGCCTATGGCCATCTACCAGGAACAACAGTTGCAGGAAATCTCGAAGCAATTCCAGATTTACGGGGAAATCCTCCACGCCGAAACCTGCAAGATTGGGCACATCAACGAAACCTATTCCGCCACTTACGATCAGGGCGGCATGCGGGTGCGCTACATCCACCAGAAGATCAACAAGAACGTCTTCAAGAATCCGCCGGCGGTGATGCGCAATCTGGCCCGTGTCAGTTCGCACCTCCGCAAGAAGCTCGAAGAGCAGCGCCTGCCCCACATCACCCGCCGCTGCCTGACCGTCGTTCCTACGCGGAAGGGCGACTCGTTTTACGTGGACAAGGCGGGCGAGTTTTGGCGCACCTTTGTCTTCATCGAGGGGATCACCACCTTGGAGGCCGTCCAGTCGCCCGCCCAGGCCTATCAGGCAGGTTCCGCATTCGGCGAATTCCAAAACCTCCTCGTGGACCTGCCCGGCGAGCGACTCCACGAGACGATCCCGGATTTCCACAACACCCGGCGGCGCTTCAAGGCTTTGCAGGACGCCATCCAAAAGGATCATGTCAACCGCGCCCAACTTGCCGGGCCGGAGATCGAGTTTGCGCTGAAGCACGAGAAGCTCGTGGATGTGATCCTGACCGCGATGGCCAAAGGCAAGATTCCAGAGCGCATTACCCACAACGACACGAAGTTCAATAACGTCATGCTCGACGTCGTCACGGGCGAGGCGATGTGCGTGGTGGACTTGGACACCGTGATGCCTGGTTGTGCGCTTTATGACTTTGGCGACATGGTCCGCACGACGACGAGCCCGACGCTCGAAGACGAACAGGATCTCTCGAAGATCAAGATGCACATGCCGATCTTCGAGCAACTCGCCGAAGGTTACCTAGCGACGGCTGGCAAGTTCCTCACGAAAACGGAACGTTCGCTCATGGCTTTTTCCGGCAAGCTCATCACCTTCGAAATCGGCATCCGTTTCCTCACCGACTTCCTTAGCGGCGACACCTACTTCCGCATCCACCGTCCGGCCCACAACCTCGACCGCTGCCGTACGCAGTTCAAACTGGTGGAATCCATTGAGCAGCAAGAGGAGGCCATGCAGAAGTTGGTGGACAAGCTGGACGGTGCAGAGACGCGCAGGCGAAAGGCGGCCAAGGGTAAGAAGCGCTAGTGCGTCGCAGCGGGGGGCGCGTCGAATTGCTGCTTCAACCGCTCGTAAAGCAGGCGCTGGTCGCTTTCGCTCAAATCGTCGAGGTATTCCTTGATGAGTTCATTGGCGCGGTAAAGCTCTGCCCGTTTTACTGCCGACTCAAACTCGTCTTCCGTCTTCCAGAACGCGTCGCCGGACTCGAACATCGCCCACGGCTTGGGGCGCATGTTGCCGTCCTTCTTCCGGTATTTCACGCCATCCACCAGCGATGACTTCCCCACAAACCGCCACGAGCGGTCGAAGAACACCCGGTCGCACTGTATGCTTCCACCCGAGTCGTCGTAGCGTACCCAGAGGGTGAATGATGCCGCGAACCGCCTCTTCCGGTTGGGATGGTCGCGGAACGTCCCCAAGTCATTCTCCGGATTTGCCGAACGCCGCGCCGCCTTGATCGAAACTTCAATCAGCCCGTCGGCGCACTGGATCGCGAGATCGGCAACGCGGTTCTTTTCCTTGCCGGTCTGGCCGCGGTCCAGGTTCGTCTGGCTGAGTCCGATGATCATTTGGGGCAACAACTCGCCGAGCGCCTGAATCGCGCCCTCCTCAAATTGCCGCCACACCGTGGTGTAGCTGCCGCGAACCACGTTCGTCCGCAGCCGCGCCGCAACCTCGATGGCGAGTGTGTCCTTGGCGGCATCCAGCCCGCTGGCGACGGCTTCCGCCCGTAGCGTGTTCGTTTGCGCTGTCGCGACCGGTGCAAACGCCAGCCAAGCCCCGAGAAACCAAGCCGCGCACACGCCAATCATTCGCGTCCATTCGGGTGATTCGCGGGTTTCGTCTCGGCTTGGTCGCAGCGCACGCATCACTTCGTCCGAGGGTTGCGCAGATAGTAAAACCGGCCGTCTTCCGCGCCGCAGAGGAAATCAGGAATCTTGTCGTCGTTGAAATCCACGGTCGTCGGGCTGACGTCGTGCCCTTGGAGGTTCTGCGGCGACAACGTGCCTTCGTCGTGGAAGTAGAATTGCCCGTCCTTGGCCGCGGTCTGGCGCAGGAAGTTCGCGTTCGCGGAGTTGGCGAAGAGATCCAGGCGGCCATCGCCATCCCAATCCGTGATGCACAGCTTGCGTCGTCCGCTCTTGCCGCCGATGCCGTTGTTCAATCGGATCGGGCCTGCCGCGTTGTCGAGGACGGTCTGGCGGGCGTCCGCAACCGAAAAGTTGTCTCCTCGGAAAACCCGCTTCGGCGACTTAAGCTGCAGCCGGTCGCCAACCTTGGCCCGTTCAAAGAACGCGAGATAGCCTTCCTGATCCAGCATCACCAAGTCCATCAAGCCGTCCTTGTTCCAATCCACCGCCATCGGCGTGGTGCGCCATTGCGTGAGCAGCGCTTTGCCTTCCGGCTGCAGCCAGCCCCACGCGAGCTTGGGCGGCGCGCCATCCCATTCGACTTCGATCGGCTGGGCGGCGGCCAACTTCGGCTTGCTGCGCGTCCCGACGTTTCGATACCAGTGAACCTTTCCGAGAATCGAGTTGGCGAAAATGTCCGGCAAACCGTCGCCGTCCCAATCCGCGACGCTCAACGTCGTGTAACCCCACTTCGCCTCGCATGGCCCCTGAATGCTGCCGTTTGGACCAGCCATGACGCGGGTGACTTTGCCATCGG
>CAZWJC010000255.1:0-10319 GCA_964634255.1 uncultured Verrucomicrobiota bacterium
GTCGTGGATGATGACGTTGCCGATCTGCGGCACCTTGCGGTGGACGCCGCCGTCCTGCACGTAGCCAAAACCGTCCGAGCCAATAATCGTGCCGGCATGGATGCGGACACGATTGCCGAGGTGGGTGTGGGAGTAAACAGCCACATGCGGGAACAGCCGGGCCTCCTCGCCGATCACGCATTGCGGTCCGACGAATACCTGGGCCACCAACACCGAACGCGGCTCGATGGTGCAGCCTTCGCTCACGACACATTGCGGTCCGATATGCGCTGAGGGATCCACTTTCGCCGTTGGTGCGATGACTGCGGTAGGATGCACGCCGGGGGCAAATTTCGGCTCCGGGAAAAACAGCGGCAACACCTTGGCGAAGGCGATCCGGGCGCTGGGCACTCGGATCAGCGTCTTCTGCGAGGTTACAGGCGCATCCACGATGATGGCCGACGCGGCGCTTTGCTCGGCGCGCGCGATGAACACTTCGTTCTCCGCAAACGTCAGGTCGCCGGGTTGGGCGCGATCGGCAGGCGCAAAGCCCTGCAACACGATGGCCCCGTCACCGATCACCTCGCCACCGAGGTGCCGGGCAATTTCAGTCGCTGTAAATGGCATGAGTCGTTGGATCCGCGCCCCCTGGGGCGCTGGCTCGCGCCAGTATAGAAGTAGCGGCGCCTCAAATCCAATCCCTAGTTCGGCAGAGGCCTGTCGGGAGCGGCGCGATCCTGCGCCATCACACCAACGCGTCACACCACCGGCGTATAACCCGGTCCGCGCCGCGGATGCAGTGACCTTCGCCCACGCCCACGCGATCGGCCGCGATGGCGATTCGTGCGTTTAACGGGCAGCTGCGCCGTGCAACATCTGCCCCCACCACTGGAAGACCGCCAGCGTGCATTCCCACCACCATTTCAAGGCGGTGGTCACATCCACATTCGCCGTGAGGACTGGAATGCCCAGAAGCAGCACCGTGATGTTGCCCAAGAAAATCACGACGGCGGAGAAGATCCAGCCTTGCCCCGTGATGTCGCTCTGTTCCGTCCGCAGGGCGTGCGCGGTCAGGGTCACGTGGAAGGCATAGGCCGCGCCGAGCAGCAGGTGAAACCACACCGCGACATGCGACCAGTTCCAGATCATGTGCCCAAGGGTGAAGGTGAGAATGGCCAGGACCGCGTAGAGCGGGAAGAAGTAAGGCGCGAGGGCGATCACGAAGTTGGTCTTGGTGATTACCACTTGCCCGCCACGCGACGAAGCCTTGAACTTCTTGACGCGCCCCCCGAAGAGCCAGGTCCAGAGCACGTGCGTGAGCTCATGGCCGAACACGTAAATCCACATGGGCTTCGGCAGGAGCAGAAACACGACGATCCAGCAGACCGCGCCAGCCAGGAACGGCACCCACGTCGTGTCTGCGCTCCCGCTGGCGCGAATCACCCACCAAAGGGCCTGCCCCGCGCCGACGCACACCGGCAGCAGCGCGATCCCGATCAACAATTTGACCCACTTCGGCACGGGCGGCAGCATTCAGAAACGCGCTCGGGGAATCCAGAGCAAAGCGATCCGGCTTGATCCCCGCGGTCGGACGCCCGAAACTTTGGCCCGATGACTCAAGAACAAGTCTTGCAGGTTTTCCGGGACACGGGTGCTTTGCTCGAAGGCCATTTCATCCTGCGCAGCGGATTGCGCAGCCGGCAGTTCTTCCAATGCGCCCTCGCCCTCCAGCAAATGCCGACCGTCGAGAAACTCGGCGCCGCGTTGGCCGCGAAGCTCCGCCCCCTCGGGGCGACAACCGTCATTTCACCCGCGATGGGCGGTCTGGTCATCGGACAGGAAGTCGCCCGGCAATTGGGCCTTCGCTTCATTTTCGCTGAGAAGGAAGAGGGCAAGCTCGTCCTGCGCCGCGGCTTCAAGATCGCTCCGGGCGAGAAGATGCTGGTCGTTGAAGACGTGGTGACCAAGGGTGGTCGCGTGCAGGAGACGCTGGAGATCGTTCGCGCCTGCGGCGGCAACGCCGTTGCCGTCGCCATGTTGGTAGATCGCTCGAACGGGGGCGTGAACCTCAGCGTGCCGATGTTCAGCTTGCTAGCACTCAACGTGGAGACGTTCCATCCGGACAAACTCCCGCCCGACCTCGTGGCGCTTCCGCCCGTGAAGCCCGGCAGCAAGTAGTCTCCAGCGCCACCCGCAAGCCGGCACCAACCTCCAGTAGGAGCGTTCCCGAGGATCCAGTCTCCTTGTTTGGGGTCGCCTTTGCGTGATCGGGCGCGGCGTGCCCAAACGCGACGCGGGCCGGCGGCGGGCTGGAGACCACCCGCCCCACCTTTGGCAGCATGACACTCAGACCGTGGATTCGGCGGTCGCACCTTCCAGACCTTCGCCCTCCTGCGTTTCGCCCTTGTGATTTCGCCCCACGCCGCGAGCACTTCGTCACCGGCGGGTGGCTACTCGTCACATCTCCGTTCTCAAGCGCGCCCGCCCGACGTAGTAATAGCAGCGACGATGAATTTGAAAACGCACAGCGCACTCTGGTGCAGGAAGCCAAGAAACGGAGACAGCCTATGAATCAGTTGCCGGGTTGTGATCGGACCACGCAGCGCTCGGAGACGGCGGTGTACGCCAGCCTCGGCCTCGCCGCCGTGCTGATGGTGGCGCTGGCATTGGTCCAAACCTCGAAGTACGTGGCGGGCAGCGACCGGATTGCCGCCGCGCTTGCGCCCCAGCCAGCCGCCCTGGCCACCACAGCGGATGTGGGGAAGAACGTGGTGACCAACACCGCGAAACCGGCAGGCGAACGGGCCAACGTCCCCGTCCCCGCGCCGGACAAAGTTTAGCCGCCAGCCTGAACATAGGTCGGGAGGTTTGGGGCGGCCCACGGAACGTCCGGCGCGTCGCGCGCCAGTTTGTGCGCGACGCGGCCGGGCGATTCGGTTAAACTCCACACACAGTCATGGGACAGTCCTGGTGCAGCAAGCAACGCTGGAAATGCGCCGCCCTTTATCTCGGCGTGTGGGTGGTGCTGGGTCTGCTGGCCACCGTCGAGCTCTATGTCGCCCAACTCCTCTGGGACAAACCCGTCGCCTGGGCCGTGGCCTGCAGTCGGGCCGGCAAGGAGATGTTGGCCTATGCGCTGTGCACCCTGGGAGTGCTCTGGGTCTGCGGCCGGCTGCGGTTTGAAACCGGACACCGCGCCCGCTGGTTCAGCCTGCACATGGCGTGTGCGATTATCTTCGCCCTCACGCACGTGAGCTTGGTGTCCGTGCTGGAGGCCGGTGAAATCTCCGTCCAGACGGGCCAGGTTTTGACGTTCGGTTACCTCTTCGAGAAGCTCTCCATCACTTACGCGATCTCGAATCTCTTCAAGTACTGGATTCTCGTGCTGGGCTGCCTTGGTTGGCACTACTACCAGGCGTACCGCGAACGCGAACGCCAGGCCGCCGCGCTCGCCACCGAACTGGTGCAAGCCCGCCTCCAAGCCCTGCGCATGCAGATCAATCCGCACTTCCTCTTCAACACCCTCAACACCATCTCGGCCCTCATCCACGAGAATCCGGATGCCGCGGACCGGATGATCGTCCGGCTCAGCGGACTGCTCCGCCGCACGCTGGACCGCGGCGACGTGCAGGAAGTCCCGTTGCGCGAGGAAATCGAGTTCCTCAAGAGCTACCTCGAAATCGAGCAGATGCGTTTCCCGGACCGGCTGACCGTGACCTTCGACATCGAACCGAAGACGAACGAACTGCTGGTGCCGCACTTGATCCTCCAGCCACTCGTCGAGAACGCGCTGCGCCACGGCATCCTGCCCCGCGAGGAAGCCGGGCGCGTCGAGATCAGCGCCCGCCTCGTGAACGGTGAGCATCTGGAGTTGAAGGTCCGCGATAACGGCAACGGCCTTGCTCCGACCAACGGCACACCCGAGCGCGAAGGGATCGGGTTGAAGAACGTCCGCTCGCGGCTGGCGCAACTCTACGGCGGCGCCCAGGAATTCGAGATCGGCAACGCAACCGGCGGTGGTGTGGAGGCGCGCCTCCGCCTCCCGTGCTGCACGATCCCGCGCTCGCAAGCCCCGCGGGTGGTCGTTATGTCGGAGACGGAGGCCACCAAGGCCGGCCTGTCCCTGCCTGCGGCGGCGTCGGCGAAGCCGAAGTGCTGCTAGCTGCCAATGCGCGCGACACTCTTTATCTCAATGCTGGGCCTGCTTCTGTTTGGCGGATGCACCCTTCTAAAACCGCCCGCGTCGGAGTGGTCGCTTGAGCCGACAAGAGCATCGGAGGTTCTGGCATTAGAGCCACCAAGAGACGGGAAGATATTGGTGTTTGTTGGAGGCAACTCTACTCAGCATGGCAAGCTCTGGATTGCGGAACATGCAAGTCTTGCAACTGTCGAAGAATTGGCGGCGGTTCGCCCTGAGTGGGCATCACGCAGCGTTCAGATCAGGCGGATTGGGCAAGATGGAACGAGGACGCGGAGAATTCGCATCGACAAGATGACTCGCGCGGACAAGGAAAAGGTAGCGGTGCAGCACGGCGATACGATTTATTTTCTCTGGGATCGCTGTTTTGGGGCCGCACCTAACAACGGTTTCGCCGCGGACAAGCGGCGGCTCCTAGCGGAGACTGGTGTAACCCGCGAAGCAAAACCGTGAGCTATGATCATCCGCCCGCTCATCGTTGACGACGAGACGCACACCTGGGCGCGCAGCCAGGGTCGAACCGGTTTGGCAACCTGCTCCAAGGCGCAGGTGGCGAGAGTGTGTTACCCAAGCCGGGCCGGCTCTGTCGGAGCGCGGATTGTCCCAATCCGCAGCGGATGGCATCGGGAAGTAACCACGGAGTCTCGACGGCCGGTTCGCAATTGGGCGCGCTGCGCGTTGAGGACAACTCGCGGTCCGGGTTTCGGCGGCACACCCTGGAGCCGTGTTCCGTGCTGCACGATTCCGCGCTCGCAAGCGCCGCGGGTGGTTGTCATGTCGGAAACGGAAGCCGCCAAGGCCGGTCTGTCGCTGCCCACGACGACGTCGGCGAAGCCGGAGTGGTGCTAGGCAATCAATTATGCTCCCAACCAAGCGCAAGCAGATCAAAGGAAGTTACGCTGTATGCTTTTCTCCAGACGGGCGTTTCCTCGCATCCACCGCGAAGGATGTCGTGCTTTGGAAATGTCCCGATGTCACCAGACTCTGGAGATCGCACCCACTCTCGAATCCGGGATACCCAGCATTCTCGCCAGACTCCTCTTTGCTCGCTGTCAAAAACAGCTACGGTCATCTGCTCCTGCTTGCCACATCATCTGGCGCAGTCCATTCGGACTTCCAGAGCGAATCCGACGGCGAGGGCTGCAATTGCCTTTTCTCCGCAGACGGCTCGCAACTTGTGGATGGCTCCTGGAAAGGTTCGCACATCGTTCGGACGCTTGATGGCAAAGTCGTTTTTCGAGAAGAGTTCTATCCGGACATGATTGTTAGAGTCCTGCGCCATCCGAGTGGTCGCCTTTGGTTCCGACACCAGCGGCGCTCGCATGTTCCGCCTGACGGCACGCCCAAAGAACGGCTGCTCGGACGTGATCTTCCTTTTGCAGAAAAGAGCTACCAACAGGTGACGGTTCCGCTTGATCGCTACACTGACATCGCGTTCAGTCCTGACGGTTCTTTTGTCGCCATTCTCACGCACAGTCCGCATGTCGTCTCCCTGTTCTCCTTCCCGGCGATGGAACTCTTGAGGAAGGCCGAACTTCCATCTGAAATGCGCCTGGGATTTCGTGTCCGTTTTTCGCCTTGTGGCGGGCTCCTGGCTGTCGCGGGCTCAAACATGCTTGTCATGCTTACGCCAAGCAATCTCACAATCCAGCGCCAGCTTCCTGTGGAACACGGCGGCGACGTTGATTATTCTCCTGTTGATCCACTTGTCGCTGTCGGAAGCGCGTCTTCCGGTGAAGTCTTTTCTGTCAAAGACGTCACTTCGTCCGGAGTTGTCGCGTGACCATCCGCACCCTCATCGTTGACGACGAGGCGCACGCCCGGGCGCGCATCCGGCACGCGCTCAAGGACGAGCCGGACTTCGCGCTCGTCGGCGAGTGCGCCAACGGTCGCGAAGCGCTCGAAGCCATCCGCCGCGAGCAGCCCGACCTCGTCTTCCTCGACATCCAGATGCCGCGGCTCACCGGCTTCGATGTCTGCGCGCAACTCGGCGAGGGCGACGGGCCCGTGCCGTTCATCATCTTTTGCACCGCCTACGATCAATACGCCCTCAAGGCTTTCGAGGTTCACGCCATTGACTACCTGCTGAAGCCGTTCGACCGCGAGCGGTTCAAGCAGGCGCTCGATCACGCCCGCGCCCAGCTCCGTCGCGCCGCGCCCGCGCCCGCTGACCAGCGCCTCGCCGAATTGCTGGCAGACCTCCGCGCCGGCGCGAAGCAGCCCGACCGGCTGGTCTTCAAACAGGATGGCCGCGTGGTGTTCGTGCGCGCCGAGGCGATTGACTGGCTGGAGGCGGACGGCAATTACGTACGCATCCATTGCGGCAGCGAGTCGCATTACGTCCGCGAGACGCTGGCGGGCCTGGAGGCGCAACTGCCGGCGGAGAAGTTCATGCGCGTGAGCCGCTCAGCGCTCGTGAACCTGGATCGAGTGAAGGAATTCCAGCCGCTCTTCTACGGCGATTACGCCGTCATCCTGCAAACCGGCGCGAAGCTGACGCTCAGCCGGAACTACCGGGATAGGTTGGAGAAGTTGCTGGAGAAGAAATCGTAGCGGCGTGGTGGTCTTTCCGGTTGCTGCAGACAACGGCGTTCCGCCGAGGCGCTGCTGCGGGTTGAACCCATCCGCACCCGTCGTGGCTTCACAAAACGGACCTTGTCACTCGGGGTTGACGTGCGGAGAATCCGGGCGTCGGATCGCATGAACACCAGTTCCATCGCCAGACACAACCGGCCGGACGCCCGAACACGTCATGGGTTGATGGCGCCGCCGTACGGGCACAACAGCCCCGCCTGCCATGCGTAACCCCGGCCCGGTCGCCGCGCAGAAGCTGGCCCGCCAACTGGCGACTACCGCGCACGCCTGGGCGCGGACGATCCTGATCTGCGTGGGCAGGCGCGACGCGGAGTTGGAGGACACCCTGGCGGAAGAAACGCTTGCGTATACCCTGTGCCTGCTCGATGCCCGCGTCGAGCGGTTTGACGGGGCTTTCCTGGAGCAGGTGCGGGCCGAGTGTCAGCGCCTGCAGGCGGAACGCGCCTGGAGAATGGCCAACCGATATCGGCGCCTGCCCGCCGCCAACTCGCAGTTGAAGGAGGAAGCGGAGTTCTCCCGCAGGTACCTGCAGCAGGTCACACAGGCGGAAGCCGGTTACGGCCCGACAGACGATACCTTCCACGAGTTCTGCCGGGCCACGGGACTGCATTCGTCCGTGCTGCTCGGGCGGGGAGAGAATCTCGCCGCGCTGGTCTTCTATATCGTCGTGCATGGCTGCCTGTCGTGTCGCGCCCCGCTGACCCGGCGGCAGACGACGGAACTGTTGCGCGCGACGCGCGAGTGCCGGGTTCACACCGAGGCGTTCCTGAACCAGTGGCTGGCGGACCGGTTTGCGGAATCGCCGCTTTGCAGTCCGGCACTGAAACCGGCGGCGGCGGCTAGACAGATCGCGCCGACGGCAGGTTGACCCGGCTAGCTGAGCGAAAACTCGGACGCAAAACTCGCAATCGCCTCGGCCGGCGAACTCCAATTGGCTGCACTCATGAACCGGTTTCGTGTCGTGCGAACAACAATCCTCCTGTTGTTCGTGAGTCTGGTCCAAGCCCTCACAAAGCTCCCGCACTCCCATCAGTGCAGTCGTAGCCCAATATGGGACCGCGACCAGTCCCTGGTCGCAGCGGCTGCCCCTGCGAGAGGTGCTTCCGGCTCGTCGTTTGCCTTCGTCCGTGCTGCGCGTCGGGACGCCGCGCGGTCCGAAAGCTCTGCAGTCAACACCCGTCCTTCGATTAAACTGCGTCCATCCGTGCGACTCTGTGGATGGAATGCAGCTTTCAGGATTAGATTCACGCCGGGAGTTGGTCTCAAAAAGTCGCAGTTGCTCCGCGCTCGGAACTCCGATTGACTGCTGACATGAGTTTGTTCCGCGTCTATTGGCTGTCGCTCCTCGGTCTTATGCTGGGAATCTGCCCTCTGACCGCAGCACCACCGTCTGCGTCAGAAACCGCGCCTGACGATTTCGCCAGCCGATTTGCCCAACCGCCCAACCAGGGGCGCATCCTCAAGATCATCCACGGCTGGCCGGATAAACCCGAGGCACAGGACGCCTTGATCCGGCGGCTTTCGCAGCAAGGCTTCGGCGGCGTGGTCTGCAACGTGTCGTTCGATCAATACCTCGAGAGCGATGCGCATTGGCAGGCATTTGAGCGCGCGGTGCGGGAAGCGCGCAAGGCCGGTTTCGCACTCTGGCTCTATGATGAGCGGGGCTATCCCTCCGGCAACGCTGGCGGATTGGTGCTACGCGCGCACCCGGAATGGGAGGCGCGCGGGTTGTTAATCGCCGATACCGAGAGCAACGGCGGTGCGGTCACGTTGAACGTGCCGCCCGGCAAGCTGGTTCTCGCCGCTGCATTTCCTGTGCAAAACGGGCGGATCGAACTTCAACGCAAGACCGATCTCGCCGGGCAAGTCTCCGACGGAAAGCTACACTGGACTGCGCCTACCGGACCATGGCGTGTGTTGGTTGTCACAGAGGACCGCCTTTACACAGGCACGCACGCCGAAGGCAATCTCGCGGAGAAGATGCCCTACATAAACTTGCTCCAGCCGGAACCAACCAAGCTGTTTCTAGATCTGACCCACGAGCGTTACGGCCAGCACTTCGGTGGCAACCTCGGCAGGGACTTCGTTGCCACGTTCACGGACGAGCCGTCGCTGATGAGTTGCTTCCTGAAGCCGATGCCGTATCGCCCGCTGCCGTGGGCGGCAAACCTGCCGGGCGACTTCAAGCGCCGCCGCGGCTACGCGCTGGATCCAGCACTCCTGCCCGCGCTGGTTACCGACGCAGGGGCGCAAGGTGCGCAGGTTCGATACGACTTCTGGCTTACGGTCGGCGAGCTGGTTTCGGAGAATTACTTTGGTCAGATTCAGGAACGCTGCCGGCGGCTGGACATTTCTTCGGGCGGCCATCTGCTCATGGAAGAAGGCCTGACGGCGCACGTCCCGCTCTACGGTGATTTCTTCCGCTGCATCCGGCGGCTCGACGCGCCGAGCATTGACTGCCTGACCAGCCTGCCGCCGGAAGTGCCTTGGTTCATCGCGCGGTTGGTCGCCAGCGCCGCCGAACTCGAGGGCCGCACCCTCGTAATGTCCGAAACTTCCGATCACAGCCAGGTCTGGCGGCCGGCCGGCGATAACCGGCCGAAGCGCATCGTCACCGAAGCGGAAATCCGCGGCACGTGCAATCGGCAATTCGTCAGCGGCGTGAACACGATCACCAGCTACTACAGCTTCACGGACCTGGACGACGCGGCGCTTCGCCGGCTCAACGAGTGGGTCGGGCGTTGCGCCACGCTGCTGACCGGCGGGCATCAAGTCGCCGACATCGCGGTGCTGTATCCCGCCGAGAGCTTGTGGACGAAGTTCACGCCGGCGCGGCTTTGGGCCAACGATTCGCCCGCCGCGACAGAAATCGAGAACACTTACCGCGCCGCGGCGGAGAGCTTGTTCACCGCGCAACGCGACTTCACGTTCGTGGACAGCCGGGCGCTGGCGGAAGCCCGGGCGAAATCCGGCGCACTGGTCCACGGTGACCTGCATTGGCGCGTGGTGATCCTGCCTGCGGCTGACACGCTGCCGTTTGCGGCGTGGAAGAACCTCACACGCTTCGTGCGCAACGGTGGCGTGGTCATCGCGCTCGGAGCGCTGCCGCGCAACAGCGAAACGGAATTCCCGTCTCCGCGTGTTCAGAAGCTTGCACGCGAACTCTTCGGTGATCCGCAAGGCGAGCCAAACGTTCATGCCCACAGATCCGGCGGGGCCGGCATCTTTCTGCCCACCGGCTCGGAGGGGCTGCTGCCGCTGGTTCTCGACGGCGTGCTGGAGCGCGACGTGAAAGTGGATTCGGCCCACTCGCCCATCCGCGTCACCCATCGGCGTATCGAGGGACACGAGGTGTTTTTCCTCATCAACGACAGTCCCAAGCCGTGGCAAGGCGAGATGTCGCTGTGCGTTACAGGTCGAGGCGAACGTTGGGACTTGGCAACCGGGGTTTTGGCGGACACCAACCTAAATACACGAGTCCATCTAAGCCTCGAGCCTTACGGCGCAGCCGCCCTGCGCTACCCGGGGGCCAAGACGCCGAAGCGAC
>CAZWJC010000256.1:0-10279 GCA_964634255.1 uncultured Verrucomicrobiota bacterium
CATGAGCATGTCTTCCATCATCTCGGAGTTGAACGGGCCGGTGACAGGCGTGCCGTCGTAGTATGAGGTGCGATGCGTGTGCTCATCCCGCCAACGCCAAGGCGTAAACATCCACTTCGGCGGGAGGAACGGCGGGCCGGCATCAAGTGCGTGAGCTTTGACGAGCTGGGCGGGATTGTCTGCCGTGTAGAACTTGAGGGCGAGCGACGGTCCTTCGAACTCGATCTTCACGTGGCTCGAGTCGCTGACACAGAAGTCGTATTTGCCCGGCCAATCCGTCTGTGCGAACACCGCATAGCCGCGCGACGAAAGGTAGAATGGTGCGTAAACAGAGGTCGTGGGTTTAAGGATCATGTCCACTTTCTGGCCGCGCAGGTTCATCGCGGCTGTGATGTTTGTCGCCCACGACGCTTGCTGTGGGCCGTCCGCCACGCGCTCCATCAAACCAGTGAAGTATTCGTCTGGAGTTGCCCTGAGGTAAAGTCCCCAGCCAATAAGGTCATTGTCAGGTTGCGCCTCCATGCGAAAGACTTCGCCGTTGCGTTGCGATTCGATGGAAAGCCGGACGACACGACCATCCTTCATCGTGATAGTTTGTTCGTTTGTCGCGCCGATGATATCCGGAGCCCGCAGAGCATCGGGAAGCGCTTCAAGCTTCACGAAAGTGCAACCCGTCTCTGTTTGAAAGAACAGACTTTGGATCCATGGCCCGAACGGCTTCGTCATCTCAACCTCAGAGGTCAGGGCTTGAAAACGGGGTGCGTATCTATCTCTTTCGGGGTGGGGTCGAGCACATCCGATGAGCGCCGCCAAAACCAGGACGAGAATGAGGCCGGTATGGATGGGTTTCATGATTTGGATTCTGGTTTCAGAGACGAGGCAAGGAAACGTGGTTCTTGGCAGCTTGTCGTGCGTAATGCGTTGGCGGTCGCGAAACGACCTCGGAAAATAGCCCGGCACTTCGTGCCGGGGAACGGGTCGGAGAAAACCGGTCGTCCTGAAAGGACGCGGGAACCGCTCGTGTTGACAGGCTTTCCGCCGTCCCCTTCGGGACGGGTGTTCCTCGGTGACCAAACCAGGGACGTTGTCCCTGGCTAATCTCCAAAGTCGCTCCGCGACCGGGCGACAGCGACTGACTGGCACCAGCCACCCTCGGCGACGGAACACTGCACCTGCTCCCTGCACGCTTCATTGTGAGCTCGGCGACGAAGCGCGCAGCAAATCGCGCAGGTTCAGTCCCTTCAGACCACGGATGCCTTCCACCAAGCAAGCGGCATTCACCTCGGCGCCCGCCGGCGTGGTGTGGGTGTGATCCGTGGCGGTGAAGTAAACCGACTGCACCTTCTCCTGTCCGTCCTGTTCGTAGCGCTGGGCAATGACCTCGTTCAGGTTGATGAACGGCACACCCTCAGCAGCGGCCACCTCCGCCGCCCATTTGCCGTGACTGTCCGCAGCCCGCGCCACCTTGCCGTCTTTCCAAATGTTCCGTGGCACGAGTGACAGCACTATTGGAATCGCGCCCTTGGTCTTCGTGTCGCGAACGTAGGTTCGCAAATACCAGCCGTAGCTATGGACCGTCTCGACTGCGCCGGTGGTCTTATTGGTGATCACCCGCGACTCGTCGCCCGTGCCTTTAATGGAAGCGCGAGCGCGGCCTTCGTCCATCGGACCGTTGTCGTTGTGACCGAACTGCATCAACACGAAATCACCGGGGCGCAACTCCGCCACCACGTTGCTCCACAAGCCCTCGGTCAGGAAGGTCCGGCTGCTGCGACCGCCGCGCGCCCGATTCACAATGTGGATTCGATTTGTGTCGAAGAAGCTCGGAAGCGGTTTACCCCAGCCGACCTGCCCCGCCGTGCTGTTGTTCACCGTGGAATCGCCAATCAGAAAGAGCGTGGGTTTCCCGTCGCGCGCATTCGCGGCGGGACTCGGCTTCAAGTCCTTCGAGGTTGCCAGCGCGATGACGCGGCCCTGGTCGCCGACTGCGCAGTAGTAGTGATAGACCACGCCGTCGTGTTTAAGCAGCCAAGGCTTGTGGGCGAACTCCTTGTCCCACGGCTCGGACGGCGCGACAAGGTCCGGCCCGGTCCACTTGGTCCAGTTCGTCAGGTCACGCGACGCAGCGAACGTGTCGAACGCGCCCGGCTTCCAGAACGCTCCGAAGTAGAACATCACCCAGACATCGCCCATGCGGACAATCTGCGGGTCGCCGCTGATCCCACCGTGCTTCAGGCCGGGCGGACGCTCGTTAGCCAACACCGGGTCGTCGCCGAAACGCTTCCACGTCCTTAAGTCCTGTGATGCCGCGACGCCAATCCGTTCACTGTCTTTGGGCGCGCGGGCGTTGTAGAACATGATGAACGGTGCGCCGAGCGTTCGGGCATCGTCGCGGAAGACGTAGCTCTTGAACAGCGTTTCGCTCTCGAACGCGCGGGCATCCGCGTCGCTTGGTTTCAACACAGGCGCGAGCAACTTCTGCCACGGCTTGGCAGCCGACGGATCGTCGGTGGAGGCGAGACTAATGGAGAGTGGAATAGTCTCATAGCCGGGGTTCGTCCCACCGAGGTAGGAGATCCAATAGCGCCCGTCGTGAGTCTGCAGTTGGTTACTGCCACCCCAAGTAGTATCGAACAAAGCCACGCCCCCGGCGGCGTTGGCGAAGTCCCACGCGTTCGACGCCCCGCGATGGAGAATCGTGCCGCGCGGCGTCCAGTGTAGGAGGTCGTCGCTCCCGGCGAGCTGCGTGGTGTAACCCTTCGGATCGTTCTCGAGCTGGACATAGACCATGAACCACTTGTCGCCATGCCGAAAGACGTTCGGGCAATCCACCATCTTCCCCGGCGGCGCCGGCAGCACGACGCCGTATTTGAACGGAGTCTTCGCTTCGTCGTAGATGCGTTGCATCGTCTTGGTATCCACGCTTGCTCTCGGTGGACCGGCAGAGCCTTCGCTCGCTTTGCGCGGTGCGAAGTCGGTGCGAAACGGCAAAGCCGGCAATCCCGCTCCATTGTACAATGTCATCGTCGGATTATCCGCCCACCCATAGCGAACAGCCGTGGGCTTCCCAACTTCGGCGCTGGTAACCAGCACCGTTTCGCCATCAATCTTTGCGTCGGCCCAAACAAAGTTGCCGTCTTCTTCCGCGATGACGAAGCCTGTCAGTTTCTCGCCGCGAACCACCAGTCCGCCGTCGGTGTGCTTGAAGCGCAGGCGCGCGACTTTGCCTTCGACCGCCATCGAGTCAAACAGCGGACCGGAGTAAGAAACCTCCTCGCCATAGACGAGCCCCCGCGCCGCCAGCGCGAGGCGACGCCCAATCTCCTGCTTGTTCTTCGGATGGATATTCGTCGCATCGCCGATGTCCACCGCGGTGGCCATCGCCGTGTTCGCAACGGCCAAGGTCTGAAGTTGGGCCTCGCGCACCAACGGAATGCGGTCACGACCGACCGGCTGGGTGGGTGGCTTGCCGTAGTTGGCGAGTTGCACGAAGAGAAACGGGAAATCGCCCTGACGCCACGCCGTTCGCCAGTCACAGATGAGCGTTCCCATGAGCTGACGATACTGCTCCGCGGTCGGCCCGTTGGATTCGCCCTGATACCACAGCGCACCACGGATCGCGAACGGCAGGAGCGGCGCGATCATGCCATTGTAAAGCACGCACGGATTGTGCTGGTCTTGGCCTGGATCGGGATTCTTCGGAGCGCGCGGCGCGTCTTTGCCTTCCGCCTTGGCCTTCGCGGCCGCCAACTCATGCTTCTGTTGGGCCTCGCGATACTTCTCTCGGGCTGCCGTGTTGGTCGCAAAGGCCTTCACCGCCGCATCGTATTTCTCGAGCAAAAAGCCGAGCTCTGACTGAGCAGCCAAGGCAGGCCGGCTGATCCACGCTTCGGCCGTACTCGCGCCATAGCAGCTCGTCAGTAAACCCACCGGCACGCCGCGTTTCTGTTGAATCTCGCGCGCGAAGAAGTAGGCCGTCGCCGAAAACTTGCCCACTGTCTCCGGCGAACAGACCGCCCACGCGCCGCCAACGTCCTTCTGCGGTGCGTCGGTCATGGTCACGCGAACGCGGAACTCGCGGATTTGCGGGAAGCGCGCCGTCGCCACTTCAGCCGCCTCGTTCGTGACGCCGCACCAGTAGCAGTCCTCCCGCGCCACGCTCATGTCCATGTTCGACTGGCCAGAGCATAACCAAACCTCGCCCACCAGGACGTTCTCAAGTTTGGTCGCCGTCGCAGACTTTGAACTTGTGATCGTCATCACGCGCGGCCCAGCCGAGGCCCGCATGGGATCAAGCGTGGTTTCCCAGCGGCCCTCCGCATCGGCCTGCACTTGCTTGCGTTGTCCCGCGAACTCGATGGTCACGGATTCGTTGGGAGCGGCCCACCCCCAAACCGGCACGGGCACATCGCATTGAAGCACCATCCCGTCGTTGAATAACGTCGGGAGGCGGACCTCGGCGAGTGCGGCGGCGGTCGCAACCAACAGGACTAACAAGGCGAAAAACTTGCGCATGATGTGCTTGTTCTGACGTGGTGACGTACTACTTCGAAATCGATTCAACCGGCGTCAATGTCACCGGACCGAGCAGTCCCGAATCCATGAGCGGCCAATTCGAGGCGTCGAACGGTTTGTAGCCGAGGTTCACGAAATTGATGTCGTGGAAGTTCTTCCAGTTCACACCCCTCCGGTCCAAATCGCGGATGCGATTGGCCGATACGTTTGTCACCTCGACCTCCAGCAGATTGTCCTTTGGCTTGAGATCGCTGACCACCACGCGGAACGGCGGTATGATCAGCGTGCCGAGGTCCTTGCCGTTGAGCCGGACGCGGGCGCTCTGGCAAACCTTGCCGAAATCAAGCTGCCAGTGTCTGTCTGCCTGTACAGGCTTATCGAACGTCAGCGTGTAGAGTGCAGTCCCGGCAAAGCGCTGCGCGTTGGTGTCGCCAAGTTCGGTCCAGGAAGCCAAGCGGTCGGTGGTAAATGGCGTCGGCGTCTCCGGGCCGCCAGCAAGGAACTTGACCTGCCATTTGCCGCCAATTGGCTTTCTGTCCCCAACGGCACTCCAATTCCGCCAAACCGGTCCACTGATCTCACGCCTCGCAACACAGCGGAGAATGACTGACTCGCCCGCGGCCAGCTTCAAGAAGATCTCAGTCTGACCAACCGCGCTCTGCCGAGTCGCCGCTACGCCTGAACCTCCTGTGAGCGGATCGAACTGCATGGCAGACTTGGCATTCCGACCAAGTGTCACCCAACCGTCAAAGTTGGTTTCACCGCGGTTGGCGATGAAATAGTGCCAACCACCATCAAACGCGCGGCGGATACACATCAGACCGGGTTCGTAAGAACAAGGCTCACGGGCTGCAAACCGACCAAGCAAAGCCGGTGGCCACCCAAACAACCAAGCTCCTTTGCCGATCTTTGCCTCTTCCAAATCCTTGCCGATCTGTACCGGCTTGATCTTACCGGCAATAGCGTTGAGTTCCCGCTGTCGTTCTTCCAGTTTCCCCAGGCCCGGAACATCCTTCGGCAGCCCCCCTTGAAAGATTACAGTCGCTCCGTTTTCAGCCAAGCCGAACAACCGGCCAAGAGTTTCTATCGGCACGGCTTTGCATCCCGGTACGACGATGACTTGGAACTTACCTCCTGGCACTTCAATTGCCCTGCCCACAACTACCGCATGTTCTAGCTGGCGGTCCGAGATGTAGTCGAACGCGTACCCATATTCCCAAAGCTGCGAGGCTGTCCGGCCGATTGGCTGGTCTTCAAACCAGTCGCGCGCGTGGACTGACATGTTTCGCGCCGTGCCTTTGGCATCGTGCCAGAAATCGTGGATCGGCCAATAGAGCAGGATGTCGTTGTCGGGCTTGCCAGACTGGAGCACGGCTTGGCAGCGGGCGACGTAGGCGTTCAGCGCGGGCACGTCGCGCCAGACCGAGTTGCGCGGGTTCATCTCGTAGCTGGCGTAGAAGAGCCAGCCCGGCCACGGCGCTTCGTCCGGTGAGTAACACGTGCCGTGGTAGAGGACGTGGTTCACGCCGCTCAAGAAAAGATCGTCGAGCAGACACTTCATGTCGGCCAGCGTCTCGGTGAAGTGCTCGTTCAGCCACGTGCCGGTCTCGCAGCCGACGAGCTTTTTCCCGGTCACGTGCGCCGCGGACGAGGCGAACTTGGAGATCAGCTTGTTGCGGTCCTTGTAGAACATCTCCGTCTCCGGAATGTCGGCCGCGGCGTATAGGTCCAGCCAGTTGCCGGGCGACCCGTGCGCCTCGTTACGCGTGATGAAGCCGTTGCGGTGCGCCCAGTCGTTCCAAAGCGGCAGCGTCACCTCGGCCATGATGTCCGAAATCGTCTCGCGATAGTCGCATTTCACGCGCGCAGCAAGGTCGGCGGGTTCGCCGGTGACGAACGCGTCGAGATGATCCTGCAAGCGATAGCCCCGGCGCTTCTCGAACTGCGCAAAGAAGTCCGGCGACCAATCGGAACGATACTCGTAGGAATCGTGGTATTGAGCGCGGGGCTTTGCGCCTTTGTAGCTGGCGAAGGCTTCGTCGAACCAACGCAGGTAGTTCGTCATCGCCTGCGGGTAAATGAGGTTCAGCATGTGCCCCTGGCCGCCCGGCGAGGCGCGCTTGACCTTCTGGCCTGAAGGTTTCTGCGACACGGCAAACACGCGCCACGGACCACCCGCCGCCGTCCAGTCCACGGAACCGTCAGCGGCGATCTTCTCGCTCAGATCTTCCTTCTTTCCTTCCGGGCCGAAGGCCATCAAGGCTTGCGTGGCCTTCGCGTCGAAGGTGTTTGTCAACCTGCCGCCAGAGGCGACCTCAAATGTGCGATTCACCACGCTGGCGTTCGCTTCATCGTCAGTCACGCGCGGCCCGCCAAAGCACCAACCCGTGCCTGTGGTCATGTCCACACCGAGACCTAGTCGCTTGGCCTCTGTCACGGTGAAGTCGAGCATCTCCATCCACTTCGGGCTGAGGTAGGTGATGTAGTTGGATTCCCACCCCTTCGCGCCGTAAATCGGGATGATGTGAACCCCGCCCATGCCGGCGTCGCGGTAGCGGGTGAGTTCCTTGGCGAGATTGTTCGTGTCCACCGCACTGCCCATCCACCACCAGTAGGCCCAAGGCTTCGCCTCCTGGGTGATGGCAGGCCAAGCGGTCGGGGCCGGCAGAATCTCCTCGCCGAGCACATTAGCGCAGAGCGCGAGAAGCACCGCCAGTGCGCACTGAACCCTCAGGAATCTCGTTGGTTGTTTCATCGTCGTTCTCCGAATCGTTTTCCCACCCGACAGGTGGCGGTAAAGACCGTCTGCAACGGGACGCCTGACCACTCTGAGGGAGACGTGTCATTGTCTCCCGTTGCGATCCGCGGCGTCAATTCTCGGGCAACGGAACTACGTGGAATACTGACCAGTTCTGGCCATCAAGACGCAACCGCTCACCGCACCCGGCGGTCTAACCGGCGAATGCAGCCAACTCCCTCACGTGATGCCGGCCACGGATGCCGCAGCTACTTCACCGCGGTCGCCTTGAAGAACGTGTAGCAGAACGTCCCGTCCGGGCCGGCCGCGGCACGCAGGTCGGTTATGCCCTGTTCCCAAGCTGGCGCGTCCATCATGCCCGCCGCAACGGCCGCATCGCGCACGCCCTCAACCATGGCGATGTAAGTCTTCTCCGTGAAACCATCCACCCACTCGGGTCGGCTGGCGTCGGCATACACAAACCGCGGCGAGACGGTGACGTTGCGGAAGCCGGCTTGCCGCACGAGCGGGAACAGCCGACGGCCGATAAGCGCGTCGCCACCGCCGCGCGCCTGCAGGTCAATGAGGCACTGGATTGTGCGCCACGCCGCTGGACTGTGCGGATGGAAAAACGTCGAGCCGTGGTCGCCCTCGATCACGGTGAGCGTGCCGCCGGGTTTCAGGACCCGGCCCAACGCCTGCAGCACCTCGAGCGGATGGCTGAGATGTTCCAGCACGAAGCAGACAAAAACGTGGTCGAAGCTGGCTTCGGCGAACGGCAAATGGAACAGGTCGGCGACCTGAAACGTCACGTTGCCAAAGCCAGCCCGCGTCACGGTAGCCTGGGCAGCTTCCACGGATGCGGGCGAGATATCCACGGACGTGAACCGCGTCTGCGGACTGTTCCGCGCCAGGATGACAGTCTGCGCGCCGACACCGCAACCGGCCTCGAGCACCAGCGCGCCAGGCGGATAGATCGTGTCGTGATGCAGCAGCTCGGCGAGCGTGCTTGCCTGATCCTGAAGTCGTGATTGCTCCAATTTCGAATATCCGTGGACGTAGTCGTATTGCTTCATGGTTTGCACAAAAAAGTCTGTTCAGGAAACCGGCGCGACCTCTGAGCCGGCGTTCACTGAGTGAGCACGCGCCAGAACCGCGGGCCCACGTCGGGAAGGGCCAAGGAAACGGTTTGCGGGTCGTTGGTTAACTTGACCGAGAACACCGGCTGCCAGTTTGGCGACGCCAGATTCGTCGCGAACTGGACGTGATTGGTGCGCCCCAAGTCACCGCTTATCGTCAGCCAAAGATTGGTCATCCCCTGAGTCAACGAGAGCTGCGAGCGGCGCGGCAAAACGGTCACGGGATCATCACTCAAGTTCGGGATGCCGTCATGATCGGTATCATTGGTGTCGTCCATGGAGAGTATCCAGAGGTAGAAGTCCTCCTCGCTCGTGTTTGGGTCGCCGTCGGTGAAATCCATGTACCCGTAGTAGTTGGTGGGGTAGGCCGGATCGCGGTCCAGGAAATTGACGGGGAAGAGCAGGACCTGCTGCGCCTCGTTGGTCCATCCACCGGGTTGGAGATCAAGCTGGTTAAAACGATTGGTTGCGACCTTCACGAGCGAGGCCGGGCCGTCCAGCGTGCTCGACTCATTCCCGGCGCGTTTCAGGGCGAACTCGCCCGCCACCGCGTTGCTCCCAGGGGTGTATTGGAGCGCACCATTGTATTCCAGCAATTCGAATGTGTGACTGAAAGTCTCCCACACGTACAGGCCATTCTGCTTGAATCGGAGAATACAGGTCCCGGTTGCGGCTCCGGCCTCCCGCCCCCACGTGGCTTGAACCGTCCCGCTGGCGAAGCCGTACAGGTAGTATGTGCCGGCGCTCGTCCCAGACGCAGGCTGGGCAACCTCGAAGAAATCGGGCCATCCGTTCCCATTCGCATCCCCGCCGGAGGGAACATCCAGGTAGAGATAGCCATCCAGCACTCCTCCAAACAATTCGTCCGCCAGTTCAAGGTAGCTGAAATGAGTATGGTTGCCGCCGGCAGCAGGCATCAACTCCCCATTGAGCCCCGCCGTCAGTGTCGTCAGGCCCAACCGGTAGGTCGCGCTGTCGTTCCGTGCCTCCTGAAATCGCAGCGACAAGCAGTACATCCGCGTTTGGGCAGTCTCTGCGGTGCACCGGTCCGCCAGCATCAACGCACAAAATGTTGCCAGGAACACTGGCCAAGGACGCTCCCAAGTTCCTGCCAGAAACCGGCGGCCGGCCTTCTTCGTGTGTGATGAGCGGAGATCGAGATCTGCCGCGATGGGTTTCTGGATAAGTCCGAGTAAATTCTTCATGTTCACTCCACTGTTGGCAGTGCGTATCGAACCTCTTCCCGCCCTCACCGTCAACACCCGTTTCTGCGCCGGGCGCGGCCAAAGCGTTTTACAGCCGCCCGCCTGCCGGTATATTGCCAGCCTTGTGACTGAGTCAAAGCGAACGCGCGTCCTGGTTGGCATGAGTGGCGGAGTGGATTCCTCCACCAGCGCGGCCTTGCTGGTGGAGCAAGGCTTCGAAGTTATCGGCGTCACGCTCAAGCTGTGGACACGGGATTGTCATTCGCCGTCGGAAGATTTGTTCAAGTGCTGCGGCGCGAAGGCCGTCGCTGATGTGCAAGCCGTGTGCGACCGGCTGGGGATTGCCTTTCGTCTCATTGACGAGGCGGCGGAGTTCCGTCAACACGTCATCCAGTACTTCGCGTCGGAATACCGGGCCGGACGCACGCCCAATCCGTGCATCCTCTGCAACGAGCGGCTCAAGTTCGGGACGTTGCTTCAGCATGCCGACACCTTGGGCGCTCAGTTCGTGGCCACCGGCCATTACGCCCGGGTCGAGCGCCGTGAAGACGGACGCACCGTGCTCAAGCGCGGACTCGATCCGCGCAAGGACCAGAGCTATTTCCTGTTCTCGCTTCGCCAAGACCAACTGGCCCGCGCGCTGTTTCCGCTCGGCGACAAAACCAAAAGCGACACCCGCGCGC
>CAZWJC010000257.1:0-10048 GCA_964634255.1 uncultured Verrucomicrobiota bacterium
TGCCACTCCAAACCCACACAGGGAACACCCTGACGGCGTTGTTCAGGACCGACTACCCTACCGCATCGGAGACTGTGTCAAAGTCCTCGTTGATCCTGCCAACCCTGAACGCGCCGACCTGCGATCGTTTTCGGCGCTGTGGCTGCCAACGGTGTTCTTCAGCCTGTTCGGGCTGGCCTCTGTCAGTCTCGGTGCTTATCTCTCTTTCCGCGGAGCACACTGAACTACCTCCGAGCCAGTCGACCCTCCGATTCAAACCAACCAACCTCTACCCAACTTTGCGACCCGATCAATGGCAGTTGCTCTAGCGAGCCGTGGACACACGTCGCTTCCACGCCCACTGAGGCAGCAAAACCGCAGCACACCGGCTCCAAATGGTATGGAGGCCATATTGCGTGCCCAGAGCCTCCGGCCAAAGGCCGTTGCGATATTGCGGTTGCCCAAGCGATGCAAAAGCGTAGGCAAACCGCGGAGCGTACAACAGCCACCAAACCAGGAGAACCACCAACATGAAGCTCAGCCGGCCTTCGTACCGATGACGCGGAACAGACGACAGCAACCGAGCGACGAAGGTCGCTGCACAGTAGCAAAGTGCTCCCATCAGGGTGGGCATGAGGAACGCTTGGATACCTCTGACAAAGCCGGGGTCCACGCTTGTCATAGGTGGCACGGTAAGTAGCGTTTGCCTTCGCGTCAAGGTCCGGCATACACCCCAACTCACGGGGCCGCAGAATTGCATCCTGCCGATCTGATTGCCTAGAGTGATTGAGCCCGGCCCAGCTTGAGCGTCACCGTCGTGAGTTGAAATCCCTTGCTGCACGGGCAATGGCCCGCACGTTTTCCGGCGACACGCCCGTCGTCGTCACCCCGGCAAAGGACAGGATGAGCGGATGATCGCCGGCTTCTTCCATCGCCTTGATTGCCGCGGCGTAGTTGTCGTCGGGCGTGCCGCGCACGCCCACGTGGAGCGGCGGCACGTTGCCCATCAGCGTCATCCGTCCGCCGAGTTTCTCGCAGGCCTTCGCCATGCTGGTCTCCACGCCCCAGTTCAGCACATCGAAGCCCGCGTCCGGGATCAGGTCAATGCACGCCGCCACGCTCGCGTCGTTGTGGAAGACCTTCACCCAATGCGGCGGGAAGGCGTCGCAGTAGCGCTTGAGGAACGGATGCGCGAATTCCTGGTAATGTTTGCGACCGATGAAGCCCGCGATGTCGTCGAGCACGAGGATGCCTTCCACGCAATCGCCGAGCGCCTCCGCCTGCGCCTTAAGCCAGGCGATGCCGAGGTTGGTGGTCAGATCGAAAAGCTGCTTCGTGCGCTCCGGCTGATCCACGATGTCTTCCATGAGCTGGGTCACGCCGCGGAAGAATGACGCGATGGTGAGCGGTCCGCGTGCGGCTACGACCGGCACGGTGAATCCCTCCTGCACGATGCGCTTCTTGAGCTTCTCGTAGCGATACAGACACGGCGCCATGAAGCCATCGGAGCGCGCGTCGGGGAGGGTGAGTTCGTCCAGCCGGTCCATCGGGAAGGGTAGGTGTTCCACGTCCGGCACGCGGTTGCGGTTGAACCGCACGCGCGGGCCAAGCGCCGACGGTTCCGCGCCCATGCCCATCTCCGACCACCACGACGGGAACCAGATGAGCTCGGGGAAATCGCGCTGGACTTTGACGTTGCACTGAAACCACGTCTCCGGATCAAAGAAATAATCCCACTGGCTCACGCCGCAGTAGGGCGGAATCCACGGGCAATCCACGATGAGCGAGACGGGAATGGGGCCGCCGCGGTTCTGGCGTTTGGCCGCAGCCTTGAAGAGTTGCCATTGTTCGGGTCGCATAAATGAAATCCCAAGAGTGTGACCCGTTGATTCAGCGGGAAACTCCGTGCGGAGTCAATGCCCCATTCCTGCGGCGAGTTGGCTGCCAAGGTTGCGTCAAGCTCCGATGCCGAGTTCTTTGTAGCGCAGACTGGCAATTGGCTATTTCGCCGACTGGTAGTCGGCAGGGAAGAAAACTCCCGGGCGACTCTCCTGCAACCTGGGCACTCCGCACTTCGATGCAGTCCGCAACCGCAATTCACCGCGCGCAAACTAACGCGAATTCCGTTCGGTGGAGCCACCCCGCCGCATGGTTTGTTCGGACGAATACGTAATCGCCGCGTGTGTGCAGGCAACGCGCCGATTCACCGGCAACGAGACGCGTGACGGCTTCCGCGTCCGCCGTGGGCGTGAGTCGCAGCGGCACGTCTTTCGCCAGCACGAAGCCAAGTTGCGCCCTGGTGAGGACGCCCAGGTGCGCTGGCAGACTGAGCAGCAACACGCCCAAACCCACCGCCGCGAGCGTTTGATGCCAGGTCGTCCTGCGCCGGCGGAGCACACCCGGCAGCGTTAGCATGCCTACGACAAACCAGAGGCTGCCCCCAACGATCCAGGCCCACCAATTCGCGGGCAGCCAGGTTGAAGCGACTTCGTACCACCTCAGTTCAGGCGATTCCAACTGCGCCTGCGTTCTCGCAAATTGGAGATTGTCCCTCGCGTGGCGGTCGAAAGGCGACACCCACCGCGCCCGTTCCCAGGCCAGGATCGCTGGCCCAATGGCCCCGCGCTGCCATTCGGCTAGTCCCAAGTTGAGCAGCGTGCCCGCCGCCGGACCGGCACTCGCGGCCTCGCGAAACGCGACGACTGCGGCCTCGTAATCGCCCGCAGCGTACGCCGCCGTGCCGCCGGTAAATGAGTCTCGGTTGGCGGTGGCCTGGCAACCCAGCGGGCAGCAGGCAAAGGCGATCATTAAAAGGAAAAGTCTCACAGCCGTGCCTCCAACTCGCTGAGCACCCGTTCCAGTCTGTCGTACTCGGACAACAAACGCTGTGCGTCGGTCGCAGTCGTCGAGAAGTGTCTTGCGTCCACGACCATGAAGAACTGGCGGACGACGTCTGCACTGGCTGGACTGTCGCCGATCACCTCTAATACGTCCCGGCATACCAGGGCGCGCGGCTCCGCCGGGAAGTGCGGAGCGCACGCCACGCGCATGCAACGAACGGCCGCCTCCGCGTAACGCTGCGGATCAGCGGCGGCCATTGCCTTCTGCAAAGCGCGGCGTTCTTTGCGGAGGGCACGTCGAGCCTGCCGGCGACGCACCACATCCGGATGCTGTTCCAGGTACCTCCGCCGGCGATCCCATTGCCAGAGTCCAGCGAAACCGATCAGCGGCAGCACTTGAACCACCATGAACCACCCATGCCGTTGTAGCGGCACGTAACTGCGGGCCGATCGCCCCGGTGCGGAGGCGAGATCGCTGAGCACGAGCGAGTGATTGGTTTCTCCAATCGCGGCGGCGGCTTCAAGCCACAGGCGCGCCGCATTCGTCTGTGTGCCGGGCAGCACTTCAATCGGCATCGCCGCGATGCTGAGATCCACGTACACCGCTCGCGCCGGGTCAAAGTAGCTGAAAGGGATGACAGGGGTCGTGGTGATCTTGGGACTCAGCGGCACCAGGGAGTAAACGAAAGTGGCCACTGGGCTGATCATTGCCCCGCGGCGCAGGCTTGCGGCCGGCACACCGAGTCCGACCGGCAGCGAGAGACCGGCGTTGACGGGCGCGGCCACTTGCCAGTCCACAGAAGCGGGCGGCGGCGGTGGCACCAGCCGAGCGAGGTTGCCCTCGCCGCGAACCGTCACGGAAAGCCGGACCGTGTCTCCAACTTGCACTTGTGTCGCGGAGAGGCGAGGCGGCTCGCACGCGTAGTGGCCGATGGCACCGGTGAATCCGGGCAACACCCCGGTTTGCGGCAACGGGCGAACGTTCAGCGTGGCGGGGTCTGAATCCAGCAGCAGCTCGGGCGACAAGTTCCCGTCGGCGGTCAGTTGGCTTGGAATCAAGATCGCGCTGCCCGTGAAGGTGGCTGAAGGAAAACCCTGTGCCGTGAAGTGCAGTTCGCCTGCGACCAGCGGTGTCAGGCCAACCTCGTAGATGCTGGTAAGGATCTCTCGCCCGTCCTTCGAGGACACTGCGAAAGTCTGTCGCGCCTGGGCGTGGTCTGTGAGCAGATCGGCTCCGTTGAAGCGTACCTGGGCCAGGCGCTGCGGTGGATTTGTTACCGAGTCAGATAGCAGCAGACGGACGCTGACCGATTGTCCGACGAACACCTCGTTGGTTGGCACTTCCATTGTAAGCCGGCGTGCCGGAGGTCCGACCGGCTCGATGGACGAGACCACGACCAACCGAGCTGCCGGCACCGTCACGGGTTTGCCGTAAACTTGAACGGTGAAGGGGGCCACCGTGAAGTCCCCGGCGGCACTGGCACGGGCGTGATGGTTGATGGTGGTCTGCGGCACCAGGCGGTTGCCGGCCATCAACAGCACCTGCCCCCGCGCACTCTGGCGCACTTGAAGTCCCGGTGGCGCCGCGATCTGAACGGGTAATTGGACGGATTCATCCAGGGCGTTGACGGAGACGCGATAGGTTGAGAGTTCGCCCGGACGAACCACCGGCGGTTCAAAGCCAGCGACGGCCACCGGATTCGTGACGACCTCAATGGACGGCTGGGTCAACATGAGCTGGAACAGCGGGTCCGGCGTCGGCCCGATCGCGAGCTGGCCTGAAACGGTCAGGGCCGATGCCACGACTATTCCCACGGCGACGATGCGATTAATGACAGTGGTTGAAGGCATGACTCAACGCGTCGTTACCAGGTTCTTCCCTTGCGATCCTTGGGTTCGCCGGTGGCACTGTGGCCCATGGGCAATCGGCGTTCACCGTCCAGCTTGAAACCTTCAAGCAACCACGCCGCCTCCTCGGGTGATAGACCCGTTTCCTTGCCTTCGCGCTGCGGCCCTTCCTTCTCTCCTTCTTTGGGCTCACGAGAACGGCCTTCCTCCTCTTCCTCGTCCTCACCTGCGGCACCAGGAGGCATCATGGGTTCGGGAATCTGTCCCTTCAACTGCTTCATACGTTGGTCCAGTTCGCGTTTGGGTTCGCCCATGCCCATCATCATCTGCTGCAATTCCTGGATGCTATCGACAAGTCTCGCAATGGAACGCTCGACCACTTCCGCATTGTGCTGGGCGTTGGTGTCGGCGGGATTCAGCTCCGCCGCGCTCTTGAAATCCCCGAGGGAGCGCTGCCACCGACGGAGCGCCGCGCCGTGCAGTTCCAGCGCCCGTTGCACCACCTTCGTGGCATCGCGCAACTCCTTGCGGGCGCCGCGACCGCGCTGGTACGCCGCTACCATCTTATGCACATCGCCGGAGGCCAGGGCGTCCGTTGCCTCGACAACGGCGCGTTCGGCTTGAGCCTTGGCGAGCGCACCCCGGCGGGCGGTCGGTCCGGCAGCGAGCGATTTCTTCAGTTCTTCCAAGCCCTGGGCAAAGCGCACGTGGCCGAGGTTATACAGCGACCGCGCTTGAACCGACTCATCCTGCTTCGCTAACGCGGCCTGCAAGTGCGTTTCCGCTTCGTTCCACTTGCGCTCCGCAAGCCGGCGGGTGCCGGCATTGAAGAAATCCCGGGCTGAAATTGGCGGGGGCTCGGGCTTGCTCGAAGGCGTATTGGTCGCCAATGCAACCGAGGCATTGGTTAGGCCGATGGAGGAAGCCTCGCCGTGGGCCAAATGGATGCCGAATGCCAACAAGAGAAGGCCTAGCCGCATAAGCCGAACACCGGAACCAGAGTTCCGCGCGAGCGGCTTGGGCAGCGGCAGAGGATGGCCGTGGTCCAGATCGCCGCCGCGCCTTGCCTCGCATGTATCATGGCATTTCATCTGATTCTCAGGGCTCGAACGTCCGCCGCCGCGTGCCGATCAACGATTCCGCCACCAATATCACTAAGAGGATCGAGATCGGCAGTTCGTAGCGATCCACGCCCAACTTGCGCACCGTCACGGCTTGCGCAGCGGCATCCCGCTCGGTCAGCGCCAGCCGGACCTGGGCCAAGCCTTCGCCCAACTGGCCCAGCGGAAAGTACCGCCCGCCCGTGGCCTTGGCGATTTCTCGCAGCGTGGATTCATCCAAACGGCTGCGCACCACCTCGCCTCGACTGTCGCGCACGAGCTCTGTCTGGCCTTGCGGATTGACCGTTCGAATCTCGGCGCCGGCTGCCGTGCCCACGCCCACCGAAAAGACCACGATTCCCTGTTCCTTCAGCTTCTCGGCCATGCGAACCCCGCTCTTCTCCAGATCCTCGCCGTCGGTGACCAGAACCACCACCTTGCGCCGGTCCGTTTTCTCCATGGCGCGGAAGGCCTCGTCCAACGCCCGCCCAACGTCGGTGCCGGGCACCGGGATGGTCCGGGCATCCAAGTCCTGTAGGGCGTCCTCGAAGGCGGCATAATCGAAGGTCAGCGGCCGCTGCAGGAAGGCCTGTCCCGCGAAGGCGACGAGCCCCACGCGTCCGCTGCCGTTGCGTCGCACGAAATCCAGGACAGCCTGCTTCGCGCGTGACAGCCGGTTGGGCGACACGTCGGCCGCCAGCATGCTTTGCGAGCAATCCACTGCGAAGACGACGTCCTCACCGAAATGTTGGTTGGCGATTTCCAGGAGTCCCCACTGGGGCCGGGCCAGCGCCAAACCGATGAGCGCCATGGCCAATAGGAGCATTCCCTCCTTGAGCGCACGCCGCACGGGACTGTGCGACCGCGTGAGTTCATCCACAAAGCGAGGCGAGGCGACGCTGGCCAACTGTCGACGCCGTGCGCGGGAGGCGAAACGTTGGAGCGCCAGCAGCAGGAGCGGACCAGCAATGGCCAGCCAGAGCCATCCCGGCTCGGCAAAGTGAGGTTGGGCAAAGTCCGTCATGGCACGCGGCGATACCGGGTGGCGACCAAGAGGAGCTCAAGGGCCAGCAGCCCCAACGCGGCCAGCAGCGGCCACTGGAAAAGCGGTGTGTAAACCGTGTACCGCCGCAAGGTCACCTCGGTCTTCTCCAGTCGGTCAATTTCGCTGTAGATGCTGAGGAGTTCGCGGCGGTTCTTGGCGCGATAGGATTTGGCATTCGAGAGCGCGGACATCCGACCCAGGACTTCGTAGTTGGCCGGTTGGAGCACGAGACCCAACTTCACGTTGCCGGCGGCGTCGAGAAGCAGTTCCCCGGTGGCCGGCTCGAAAAATGGCAATTGGCAGGGCGCCTCGACGCCGATGCCGATGGTGTAGATCTTTGCGCCGAGCGCCGCCGCCAGTTGTGCCGCCGGGATCGGATCAATCTCGCCCTGGTTGTTGTCGCCGTCTGTCAGCAGGATGATGATCCGGCTCTTGGCGCCCTTGGCGGCCTTGAGGCGTTTAGCAGACGCCGCGGTGGCGTCGCCGATCGCCGTGCCCAGCTCCCGAATGAGCCCGACGTGCAAGCGTCGCAGATTCTCAATCAGCCAATCGTGATTCAACGTCAGCGGGCTGGCCAGATACGGCACGGCCGAGAAGACCATCAACCCGATACGATCATTTGGCCGCTTGCGAATGAAATCTTGCAGCACCTCCGACGCGATATCGAACCGCGAAACCCGCTCGCCAGGCCCGCTCATGTCCAGGGCCATCATGGACCAGGACAAGTCCAGAGCCAGCATGATGTCCACGCCGCTGGCCTGCGTCTCAGTGCGGTCGTTGGCGAATCGCGGTCCCGCCAGGGCCACGATCACGCATGCAACCGTGAGCAGGCGCAGGAACAACAGCAGGCGACCGGCGGCCGCGCGCGCCGTCGCCCCGGCCGCGCGGGCCAAGTCCGCACTGGGAAACCGCAAAGCCGCGTGTTTGCCAGTCCGCCCAAGCAACAGGGCGTACACCGGCAGCAACGCCAGCAACGCCAGCAGCCACGGATGTTGGAACTCAAACTGACCGTTCATGAGGGTTTCTGTGGCGGATTCTCCGCATGGCTGGAAGCGATCCGCTGTAGCTCGGCCCGCCGCCGCTCACCGGCTTCAAACAGCTTCAGCGCCTGCTCCGCCGCGCCGAACGGCGGCGAGTTCCCGGCGGGAGCGAATTTGAGTTCATCGCAGCGGCGCAGGAAGTCGCACAGGACGCGGGCGAGGTCGGGGTCAATCGCGCTTTGGGCGGTCATCGCTCGACAGAACTCGGAGGTCGTGAGCTCCTCGGTTGGCAGTTGGAAGGCAATCGTCACATAACGTCGCAGACACCGCGAGACTTGGCTCAGAATCCGGCCGTCTTCGTTTTGCCTTCGCAGAGTTTCAAGTTGCTGACGAGTCTGGATTTCGATCGGCACGAGCACGGGTGGTTTCGGGCTTAGCCACCGCCAGACCACAAACCCAACTAACGTCGCGAGCAATCCACCCAGACCGAGCAGCCAGAGGCCATATTGTTCCCAGAGGGACGGCGGCAATTCCGGATACGGCGGTTGCAGCGGCGGCATCTCGTTGGTGATTTGAGCGGAGGCCGAGGGCGAAAGGCTTGCGAGACACAGCGCAACACAAATGAAACAAAACCTGAGGCGGGCGCTTTTCCACACAGAGACGCAGAGAGCGCTGAGGTTCACACCGTGAACGGTCCTTCGCAGCTCTCGGCGTCGCTGCGTTTTCAGATTAGCACCGTACACGCATAACGGTGGGCTTGGAGCTTTCACCCGCGTCTCCTTCCCCGACGGAGTTCAAAGAAGCGCTGCAGTGTTTGCGCAAACGGTTCCGCCGTTCCCAGGCGCAACGTGTCCACCCGTGCCTGACTCAACGCCCGATCCAAGTCCGCCAGCCGTTCTGTGTTCGTGGCCGCAAACTGGTGTCGTACAGCAGTTCGGTTGGAATCCAGCTCCAGCAGCTCTCCGGTCTCCGCATCTTCGATCGTGAGCAAGCCCGCCGGGGGCAGTACGCTTTCGCGAGGATCGTGCAAGTGCAGGCACACCAGATCGTGTCGCGAATTCGTCAGTCCGATCTCCTGGATGACGTCGCGAGTTGCTCGGTGCGCGGCGGCTTCAGAAGTCGGTGCACCGCGCGGATTCGTAATGCCGCCTTGGGCGACCGCGCTGTTGTCGTCGCGTCCTGAGGCAAAGCTGTGCAGAAAATCCGTCAGCAGGAAGACGATCGCACGACGATGCAAGACGTGATTCAAAAAGGTCAGTGCGGCGGGGATATTCGTCCCCGTGCGCTTCGGTTGCAGCGAGAGCATTTCGCGGATGAGCCGCAGGATGTGGCGATGCCCCTTGCGCGGGGGCAGATACAGCTCCACCTGGTCCGAGAAGAGCAGCAAGGCGACCTTGTCACTGCTGCGCGCCGCCGAGAAAGCCAGGGTGGCGGCGATTTCCGTGGCAAACTCACGCTTGGTGCGCCGGACGGATCCGAAAGCAGAGGAGGCCGAGACGTCGAGCGCGAGCACCACGGCCAGTTCCCGTTCCTCGCGATACCGCTTCACGAACGGTCGGCCCATCCGGTTCGTGACGTTCCAGTCAATGTCGCGCACGTCGTCGCCGGGGATGTATTCGCGCAGCTCCTCGAAATCCATGCCGCGCCCGCGAAAGTGGCTGAGGTATGCGCCAACCATGGTGTCGTTGACCAGTCGGTTGGTGCGCACCTCGACGCGGCGGACGGTTTCGAGGAGTTCAGCGAGGGTCATGACGGAAAACCTGAAACTCGAAATTCGAAACAAATCCGAAATTCATAATCCGAAGAGCAGCAACCGTCAGCCACGGCATCCCGTTTTCCGTTTTCGGAATTCGGGCTTTCTTCGGACTTCGGACTTTGGGCTTCGGGCTCTTCATCATGGCACTGGCACAGCATTAAAGACCTTCTTGATGATCGCATCAGTAGTCACTGCCTGAGCCTCAGCTTCGTAGCTTAGGATGATGCGATGCCGGAGCACGTCCGGGCCGATGCTCTTCACGTCCTCGGGCGTGACGTAAGTCCGCCCCTGGAGCAACGCCCACGCCCGGGCCGCCAGCGTGAGATAGATGGTCGCTCGCGGGGAAGCGCCAAACTGGATGAAGTGTTTCACGTCCAGCTTGTATTGCTCGGGCTTGCGCGTGGCGAAAACCACGTGAACGATGTAGTCGCGCACTTTCTCGTCCACGTGGATCTGGTCCACCAGTTTGCGCGTTCGCAGGATTTCCTCCAGGCCGACGA
>CAZWJC010000258.1:0-10030 GCA_964634255.1 uncultured Verrucomicrobiota bacterium
CCTTCCGCAATCGGGCGACGGACATTCATTTCGAGCCCGCTGAGGACGAACTGCGCATCCGCAACCGCATTGACGGCATCCTGCACCAAATCCCGATGCCGCCGCAGTTGAAGCGCTACCAGTCGGCGATCATCTCGCGCATCAAGGTCATGTCCGGGATGAACATCTCGGAGAAGCGCCTCCCGCAGGACGGGCGCATCAACGTCCGCATCAAGGGCGAGGAAATTGACATCCGCGTCTCCACCGTGCCGACGGTCTATGGCGAAAGCGTGTCGCTCCGCTTGCTGACGCGTGGCAAGATCTTCCTGAGCCTCGACAAGCTGGGCTTCCTGCCCCGCGACGAGGCCGCCATTCGCGAGATCATCATCAAGCCGCACGGCATCTTTCTCGTAACCGGGCCGACCGGTTCGGGTAAGTCCACGTCGCTCTACGCCTTCCTCAGTTCGATCAACTCGGTCCACAAGCGCATCATCACGATCGAAGAGCCGGTGGAATACGAACTGAAAGGCATCAACCAGATTGCGGTGCGCAGTGAGATCGGGCTGACGTTTGCGATGGGCCTGCGCCACATCCTGCGCCAGGACCCGAACGTGGTGATGGTCGGCGAAATCCGCGACCTGGAGACCGCCGAGATCGCCATTCGCGCGGCGCTCACCGGTCACTTGGTCTTCTCCACACTCCACACCAACGACGCGCCCAGCGCCTTCACGCGGTTGATAGACATGGGCATCGAACCGTTCCTTGTCGCCTCCTCCGTCGAAGCCGTCATGGCCCAGCGTCTCGTCCGCACCATCTGCCCGCACTGCAAGACGGAGCAGAAAGTCGAACGCGATTACCTGCGGCGCATCGGTTACCCGCCCGCAGAACTGGAAACAGCGAAATTCTGGCACGGGACCGGGTGTGAGGAATGCCGCCAGCTTGGCTATCAGGGCCGGCTGGGTATTTACGAACTGCTGATCGTCAACGAAGCGCTGCGCCCGCTCATCATGAACCGCGCGCCAGCTTCCACCATTGCCCAACGCGCGCTCGAAAATGGCATGCGCAACCTCCGCACCGACGGCTGGACGAAGGTCCGGGAGGGCGTCACCACCATCGAAGAAGTGCTCCGCGTCACCCAGATCGAGGAACACTTGGATGAGTTGGCGGAACGTGAGAAAGGGGCGGCGTCGCACAAAGCGTGAAAAAGACCCGCTGGCATTCCTGCAACGTGTTGAGCGTCGGCGCCGAGAGCCGGCAGATCTGGAAGTTCGACGCCAAGGGCGGTGGGTTCGCGCTCGACAGCACGGCTTCCGCACCCACCGGCGAACCGCTGCCTGCGCAATGGGGGTTGAAGGACTGGCGCAACCTCTACCAGCGGAAGCTCAACATTGCCTGGCTGCCCGCCGAGCACGTCTTCCTGCGGGTCGCCCATTTCCCCGTGGCCAGCTACGACGAAACGCGCGCGATGGCGGAGTTGCAGTTGGAAAAGCTCTCGCCCCTGCCGGTCACGCAGATCGTCTGGACCATTCACCCGCTTTCCGAACCCAAGGACAATCAGCAGACCGTTGTGGTGTTGATCGTCTCACGCGACGTGGTGGAGCAGTTCCTCGGTCAGCTCGAGGGACAGGGTTTTCTGGCCGACCGGTTGGATGTCAGCCTGCTGGACCAGTTGCAGGCCACGCCAGTTAATGAGGATGGGGCGTGGATCTACGCGGACGCCGGCGGCGTCAAAGGCACGGGCCTCGTCGCTTGGTGGTTCGAGGGCGTGCTCCGGAATTGCAGCCTGCTGTATCTGCCAACAAACGGAGAGCGCGTGGCGCAAGTGCGGCAGCAACTCCTGCAAGCCGCTTGGGCCGGGGAACTCGAAGGCTGGCTGAAAACACCCCCTGCCTGGCATCTCGCCGCAGAGGAAACCGTCGCGCGCGAGTGGGAGCCAGTGCTGCGGCAGGCGATGGACGAACCCATCCGCGTCGTTGTCCCGCTACCGCCTGCCACCTTGGCCGCACACGCCGCCAGCCGCGCCGCGCAGGCCAACCACCAGGCGAACTTGCTGCCGCCGGAATTCGCCAAGCGCTACCAGCAACAGTTCGTGGACGGGCTGTGGATGCGCAGCTTGTTCGCGCTGGGCGTCGCCTACATCCTGGGCTGCATCATCTATTTCGCGCTCCTGAACTGGACGATTTACCAGAAGGACTCGGTGCAGGAGAAGGTGCGCAATCTGAGCAACACCTACACCAACGCGCTCCAAACCAAGGCCAAATACCAGGTGCTGCTGGACCGGCAGGATTTGAAATACGCTGCCCTCGATTGCTGGAAGCTGATCGCCGAGCTGCTGCCCGAAGACGCCACCCTGCAAAGCATGGATTTCAGCGATGGACGGAAGCTGCGCGTGGAGGGCACTTGCCCACCGGACGCCGTCTTGTCCGTGATCGAGTTCAGCGGCGCCCTGCGCAAAGCCAAGGTGCATGACAACCCGATGTTCGATCCCTTGAAGGGCGATTCGTTTCAGCAGCAGGCCAGTCCCGGCGGAGCCGCCGTGCGGTGGTGGTTTTCGCTCGAACTCAACCGACCGGAGGAGAAATGAAGAACGCCTTCGACCGATTGAATCTGCGCCCCTCGGAACGCCGCCTCGTCGTGGGCGTGGGCGCGGTGGTTTTCATCGTTCTGAACATGGTCTTCGTTTGGCCCCACTTCAGCGACCGGACCAAGGCGCTGGAAGACTTGGACGCCGCAAAGACTCTGCTCGGCAAGTTTGAGAAGGAAATCGCCCAGAAGTCCGAATGGGACAAGAAGATCAAGGAAGTGGAGTCCGCCGCCGATCCCGTGCCCGAGGAGGATCAGGGAACAGAGTTCGAACTGACTATCACCCGGCAGGCGTCGCAAAGCGGCGTCCAGCAGGTGGGCAGCTCGCGACTGACCACGCGCACGAACCAATTCTTCCTGGAACGAACCAAGACTGTGACGATCCTTTCAGAGGAGCGGCAGCTTGTGGATTTTCTCTACAACCTCGGCGCCGGCGGGTCGCTCACACGCGTCCGCGGGCTGTCGCTCCGCACTGATGCTCCGCGCCAGCGGCTCTCGGGCAACGTGACCATTGTCGCCAGCTATCAAAAGAAAGCGCCGCCCAAGCCAGCCGCCGCTGCGGTCACGTCGAAAGCGCCCGCAGCTAAAACCACCAAGCCTGAAAAGGCGGTCACCCCCACGTCGGTGAAGACCCAAACCCCACCGGCGAAAGTCGAACAACCTGCGCCCGGCGCCGGACCGGCGGGACGCAAGCTGCCGCCCAACCGGCCCGTCGGGCCACCGGTCGCCGGGAAGTCGGTCGGCACCATGCCACCGCCCGGCACACCACCTTCCACCAATCAGCCTCCCAGGAAATGAAAACCATCCTTCCGCTCTTGATCCTCGCCAGCCTCGTGCTGGTCGCCAGTGCGCAGCCGGAACCGATCCCGCCCCCGCCGCCCATGCCAACGCCGACCAACGAGGTCGCTCCCGCATCCTCGCCCGGCCTGCCCGCATTCCCCTCACCTCCCCAAAGGCGAAATGCCATCACCACGGCACCAGTGACGCCACAATCCCCGGCCACCACCCCCGGGCAGCCCGCCGTTCGGCCAGCCACGCCACCTGCGACCCCGGCACCGGCCACGCCACTCACCACCACACCGCCGCCTGCCGCCAACCCCGGCGCTCCTGCTCCGGCCAATTCCACGCCAGCCAACGCTCCCGCCTCGGCTCCAGCGATCAATCCCGACGACGAGTTGATACCTGCGGGCACCGTGGATTGGGTGGGTTCGGGCGGTGCCGACCTCGAACAAGTTTTCCAGTTCTACGAAGAACTGACGAAGCGTTCGATCCTGCGGCCCACAACGCTGAAGAGCGAACCCATCAAGTTTCGCGTGCAGTCTAACTTGACCCGCAAGGAACTGGTGCAGGCGCTCAACAGCGTGCTGGCCTTGAATAACATCGCGATGATCCCCGTGGGTGAGAAGTTTGTGAAGGCCGTACCCAAGGCGCAGGCGGCGCAGGAAGGCGGCGCGATCCAGCGGCTGGGTAGCGAACCGATGCCGGAGTTGGGCCCGTTCGTCACGCATACCGTGAAGTTGGAATACGCCAAACCGAGTGAGTTGGGGCAACTCCTCGCCATGTTCGCCAGCCAAGGCGCGGCCAACCCCGTGGTTCCGATTGACAGCAGCATGACCATTGTCCTCCGTGACAACACGGAGAACGTGAAACGCATGGTCGAATTAATCAAAGAGGTGGACACGGCCATCCCGGCAGAGTTCATCTCGGAAGTCATCCCGATCAAGTATGCGATGGCCGCAGACATTGCGAGCGCGCTTGGAAGCCTCAGCAGCGGCGGGGCCGTGACCAGCGCTGGATCCAGCGGGCGCACCGGCGGCACCACGGGCCGCACCGGCACGACCGGATCCAGCCGCTTCGGCCTGGGCGCCATGCAGACCGGCCAGCAGAACAATCCGCTCGGCACCACGCAGCAGGGGCAGCTTGGCCAAGCCGGCAACCAACCCAGTTTCCAGCAACGACTCCAGGATATCGTCAAGAAGGCCTCCACGACGGGCAGCGGCGACGTGCAGGTGCTCGGCCCGACCAAGATCATCGCCGACGAACGGGCCAACGCTCTCCTCGTCTTCGCCAGCAAAACCGACATGTCCATCATCACCAACATCGTGGCGAAACTCGACGTGGTGCTGCCACAGGTGTTGATCGAGTCGGTCATCATGGACGTGCAGTTGAACGACGGATACAGCTTTGGCGTGAGCTATCTGCAGCATCCGCAGCAGTCGGGCAACTTCACCGGGTTTGGCGGCGTCAACAACCTCAATGCCTTTACGAGTCCCGACTTCGGCAGTTTCACCAACATGACGAAAGGCTTCAACTACTTCGGCCGTTTTGGGAGCGACCTCGACGTGGTCGTGAACGCTTCCGCCAACGACAGCCGGGTTACGGTGGTCCAGAAGCCGCGGATCATGACCTTCCACGCCAAGCCGGCGAGCTTCTTCATCGGCAACACTGTGCCCTACGTCACCAGCACTTATTATAGCGGCTACGGCTACGGCGGCTATCCCAGCTCGCAATACCAGCAGTTGAAAGTCGGTATCCAGTTGGACGTCACCCCGTACATCAACCAGGACGGCTTAGTCGTAATGGAGATCAACCAACAGATCGAAGAAATCTCCGGTTCGACGGCCATTGCGAACGTCGGCGATGTGCCCAACACCGCCAGCCGCAGCCTCTCGGCACAAGTCGCCGTGAAGGACCGCGAAACCATCATCCTCGGCGGCTTCATTCGCTCCGGCGACGACAAGGCCAAGTCGGGCGTGCCGTATCTCAAGGACATTCCACTCCTGGGTTTCCTCTTCAACAAGACGTCCCACACCAGCGAACGCAAGGAATTGCTCGTGTTGATGCGCCCCACGGTCTTGCGCACCCCCGAGCTCGCTGCCGCCCATACCGCCGCCGAGAAGTTGCGGCTCCCCGGAGTCAGCGAGGCTGAAGCCATGGACAACGCAACCGAGGAGAAGAACGTCGAGCGCATGAAACGCCGCATCGGCAACAAGGACAACGGCCAATACCTGGACGTGTCTCCGAGCTGGAAACCAACCTCGGACTCCCTGAATCCGCCGACGAGCTTCTAGCCCTTGCACCCTGTCATGCGCAACGCTACACGGATCTTTAAGGGATTCTCCGGGCACTCCTGGGCGTGGGCGTTGATGATGGCTGCGTGCCTCGGGCTTACCGCGCCGCAGGTTCGCGCTGCCGGAGTGGTCACCAACATGACCGAATTGGCGCTACGCTACGCCCTCATCGGTGGGGGCCTTGTCACCTTCACGAACGGCGGCACCATCACCTTGACCGCGCCACTCACCGTCGCCAATCCCACGACAATCCTGGGCCCGGCTGGCTCTGAAGTGATACTCAGCGGTCGCGGGAGCAACGCAATCCTCCGCGTCACCACCAACCTCGCGCTGGGCCGGCTAACCCTGACCGGCGGCGTAGCGACGAACAAAGGTGGCGCGATGTGGATTCAGCCCACGGCCACGGTGGTGGCCACGAACTGCACCTTCACTGCCAATCAAGCGGTGGGCACGAATGGCATCGCAGGTGCGGCAGGTAAGGACACCACGGGCATCGGCGGCGATGGCAAAAACGGCGGGCACGGCACAGACGCCCTGGGCGGCGCCATCTTCAACGAAGGCCAGCTCACGCTGGTAGCTTGTCAATTCCTCACCAACACAGCCGTTGCGGGCAACGGCGCCACCGGCGGGGCCGGCGGCAAGGGCACTTTCGGTGGCGGCAGCGGCGGGCGGGGGGGCAATGGCGGCGCGGCCGCCGGCGGCGCGGTTTGTTCCACCGGTTGGCTGGTCGTGAGCAACTGCACGTTCGCCGGCAATAGTGCCACGGCAGGCGACGGGGCCGCGGGCGGCGTCGCCGGAGCTGGCGGCACGGTGGCGTTGGACGGAAACGGGGGCGCCGGCGGGCGCAGCAGCGGCGCGGCGTTGAGCTGTCGCACGAACGCGACGGTGGTGGGCTGCACGTTCGTGGGCAACCACGGCCTCGGCGGCGACAGCGCCGCCGCGGGCCAACGAGAAAACACCAACGGCGCAAACGGCGAAGCCGGGGGCGACGCCGAGGGCGCCGGCTTGTGGGTTGGGGGAATTTGCAGTGTGACCAACTGCACGTTTGCCGCCAACGACGTGACCGGCGGCAACGGCGGCAACGGTGGCGATGGCTTCTTGATCGGCGGCGACGGCGGTCGTGGCGGCTATGGTGCCGGCGGCAATGTCTGCAATGCTGGGACGCTGCGGTTGGTCAACAGCACGCTGGTTCAAGGCAACTCGCTGAGTGGATTCGGTGGCGCCGGCGGCGATGGTCCCGCCTCCGGCAAAACGAACAGCGCCCCCGCCCCGCGCGGCGGAAACCTGGCCAACACCGCGGGCACGCTGCTCCTGAAGAACTCGATCCTCGCCTACCCCGCTAATGGCACGAATAGTCACGTGACCACGAACATCGTCTCCACGGTCACCAATTACACATATGAGTTCACGGTGGTGAGCACCAACACGTTCGCCCTAGTCAACTCCGAGTGCGGCACGCTCACCTTCCCCTACCCCTCCTGTTACACCAACATCGTCTTCACCAACGGAAGCACGATCACCTCGAACGTGTTCTTCCTGACCAACTCGGCTTGCTTGCCGCCGAACGGTTTTCCGACCAACTGCCTCACCAACCTCGTCTTCACGAACTTGGTGACCAGCAATTACAGCGAGACAATCTGGGTGACCAACGTGGTCGGGATGACCAACTATGAACCCGGCTTCAATGCCTACGGGGCCATCACCGACGGCGGCAACAATATCAGTTCGGACGACAGCCCCACGTTCAACAACGGCAGTCGGAACAACACCGATCCGAAGCTGGGCAGCCTGGCGGACAACGGCGGCCCGACGAAGACCATCGCCCTGCTTGTGGGCAGCCCGGCGCTCAATGCCGGGGACGATGCGGCCAGCGCCCCCTTCGACCAACGCGGCCGGACACGCCCAGCCGGCGTCCATTGTGACATCGGCGCGGTCGAGATGGGAGCGCCGGTGATCCAAACACAGCCGCAAAGCCAGGCCACCTACAGCGGAGACTCCGTCCAGTTCACCGTCACCGCCACCGGCGACACCACGCTCTTCTATCAGTGGCGGTTCGACGGCACACGCATCGCCGATGCGACCACGACGCGTTACACGCTCGTCAGCGCCCAACCCGCCGACGCCGGCGAATACACGGTCTGGGTTCTGAACACGTACGGCGCCCTGACGAGTCAGGTCGCCACCCTGACCGTCACCACCCCGCTGCGAATCACCCAGCCCACGCTCAGCGACGGCACGAACCTCGCCTTCGCGTACCCGACCCAAGCGGGGCTTCGCTACTTTGTGGAATACAAGGACGCGCTGACGAACGTGGTCTGGACGCGGTTCAGCACCAACCTGGGCGACGGCGCAATGCAGATGGCGCTCGTGCCCCTCACAAACGTTCCCAGCCGATTCTTCCGCGTCGTGGAAGAGTAGCAGCTCAACCACTGCTCCCGGGCGTAGGGCAACCTGCTGACTGTTTCCGGGCCAGTCCTTGTTCCCCAAACGCGCAACCAGACCTCACAGACATTCGCCGCAAACGTCTTCAAGCGAACGCCAAGGTCGCGATCCAACCTCGCGCCCGAAGCCTCTTCGCCGGCTTCTTTTCACTCGCGGAGCAAAGAATTGTGAGTGACGTGTCGCCCGCTTTGCGGTAAAAGGCTATCTATCGGGCTTGTTTCCAAGAGTAAAACCAATTGAATTGTGAAACATCTTTTAGGCATTGAGCAATTGTCGGCCGCGGACATGGAAGCGATCTTCACCGACGCCGCCGTGATGAAACGCGAACGGGGCCGCCACAGCACGCAGCCGTTGGCCGGCCAGACGTGGGCGATGATCTTCTCCAAGTCATCTACACGCACTCGCGTGTCGTTCGAGGTTGGCATCCGCGAGCTGGGGGGCGACGTGATCTTCCTGAGCGCGGGCGAGATTCAGCTCGGCCGCGGCGAACCGGTGAAAGACACCGCGCGCGTGCTGGGCCGCATGGTCCACGGCGCGATCTTCCGCACGTTTGCGCAGCGCGACGTCGAGGAGTTCGCCCAGTTCGCGAACATCCCGACCATCAATGCGCTCACCGACGAGAAGCACCCCTGCCAGATTCTGACGGATATCTTCACGATTCAGGAGAAACGCCGCAGTCCGCTGGCAGAGAAAGTCGTCACCTTCGTCGGCGACGGCGCCTGCAACGTGGCGAACTCATGGATTTTCGCTGCCGCCAAGCTCGGCTTTGAACTCCGCATCGCGGCGCCGAAGGCCTTTCAACCACCCGCGGAAGTGGTTCGGAAGGCCGGCGGCAAGATTATCTGCACCGAGGACGTGCAAGCCGCCGCACGCGGCGCGGATGTGCTCTACACCGACGTGTGGGTTTCGATGGGCAAGGAAGCCGAATCGGCCGAGCGGCTGAAAGCACTCGCTGGTTACCAGGTCAACCAGACGCTCGTGAAGCTGGCCAAACCCGGCGCGCTTGTCATGCACTGCCTGCCCGCCTATCGCGGCAAGGAGATTGACGAAGCCACCTTCGAGGCCAACGCCCAAACCATCTTCGATCAAGCAGAGAACCGCCTCCACGCGCAAAAGGCGATCTTGGCGTGGGTGGTGGCCTGACGAATAACGCCATTCTCGAATTCACGCACTCGACTGCAACTGGACCCGCCGGGCCTCCGCGGCGAGGCCCTCGCCCCTGCGCCCGGTCACGCAAGGGCTAGTGGACCTGGCGGCAATCCTCACACCCCATCCTTGACACCCCCCCATAGCGCTGCACCGCCTGGTTCGGCCAACTCCCGCATCAACGTCTCCTCTTCAACATTGGCTGAGTTACCATCTCAACCTGGTCCTTGGTCAAATGCTCCAAGAGAAAGCGCTTCTGCACCTTCAGCACTTCATCGGCGAACTTGTCCGTGAGATTTGAGGTGTCGAGAGGATCACTCAATGATTTGATCCCGAGATCTTGGCATGCGGATGCGATGCCAGAATCATATGGGCTCGCCACTTTTTGGGCTTTGGCCAAGGGGACTGCAACCCAGCGTCTGGCCACGTCCTGTTTTTCAGGGTCGTTCCACAAAGGAACCAGGCTGACCCAATTCCTCGCTGCGATGCACCAGAATGAAAAGAGATAGATGTCTCGAATCTTCTCACCCTTTTCCGTCTTAATCCGTTCCGGGAACAACGAATCGAAATCACCTGCCACTTTATGCTCTGTCTTTTTGAAGGCGTTCCGGAATTGCTCTTCGGAATACGATACTCCGAGCGCCTTTGCCAGTGCTGCAGCCGCCAGAATATCTTTGTCCATCGCCGCTTCTTCAAAGACTTTGGACTCCGAGGCAAACCAAATCACCGCGCATTGTCTGCCCAAGAGTGCCGCATTTGACTCATCCGTTAGGAGACGAAATGGAATCTCAAGTGTGCTTCCATTGGTG
>CAZWJC010000259.1:0-10019 GCA_964634255.1 uncultured Verrucomicrobiota bacterium
GGGCGCCCTGGCGTTGCCGGATTTGCACGCCCTGGCGACCTGGCCGCTGCCTATGGAGAATGGGAGCGGCGTGGTGGATTTTACCTCCGATCTTGAGCGGTATGTGGCGCCGGCGAAGGAGGGTGGGTTCAACGTGCTGGCCCTGGCCGACCAGCGCGTGTTGCGGCATTTTTCCGGGGCGACCAACAACCCCCCGATACAGTTCAAGTTCAGCCGCGATAGCCAATGGCTGGCGGCGACTTTTCAAGATGGCCACGCCGAGATTCACGCACTTTTGTCGGAACGACTGCCGGTCGTGTTTTCCGGACAGCCCCGCGTCCCCACGGAAGTGGAATTCATTCCCGACTCGCCTTGGGTCCTGATCGCCGCCCATCAACTGGGCGTCGTCTTGCACCACCTGGAGGACGGCACCTGCCGGGAAATGATTGCGGCGCCAGCCACGGTCATCGGGCTCGCTGCCGATGCCCAGGGAAAACGCTTTGCTGGTTTTGTCCACAACGCGGTCGAGGTGGTGCGTGTCGCGGATGGGGCGCGCGTCTGGACGATGCCGTTTACGAATGGGATGCCACGGCTCGTCTGGTCGCCCAACGGACGCCAGCTTGCCGTTGCGGAATCGCTTCGACCGTACGAGATCACGATCTTCGAGTTGAACTCGGGCCGAGTCATTGCGCATTTCCAGGATCACGAACTGAGTGTCAGCCGGCTGACGTTTCACCCAGATGGCCAGTCGCTGGCCAGCGTGGGTTTGGATAACCGGCTCTCCTGGCGCCAAGTGGGCCACAGCGGGTGGCGGCTGAGCGGTCAGGCCGGGCATGGCGTGCTGCGTTTTTCCGCGGACGGCCGGCGGTTGGCGTATGAACCGGCTTGGGGACAGATCGGTCTGTTGGAGGTCATGCCGTCCTCTGTGTTTCGTCAGTGGCGCCGAACGGGACCGCCAAACGGCGAAGCCTGCATGTTGGCCGTCGGCTTGGACGGTCGGTTCGTGGCGACCTCATCCGCACGCGCGGTGCATCTCTGGGATGCGGCGGCGCGCACCGAGGTCGCGCACCTTCCGTTGGGGCAACATTTGCACCATGTGACGGTACACTTTCATCCGGACGGCCAATCGCTCCTGTACAGCGGTGTGGGACTTGGGGTGCAACAGGTGGAATTGAAACACAGCGTAGGTGGCGCATCTGTTGACCAAACCACGGCGTTTGGAGCCACACGCCAATTGAGCCCCGGACCGAATTACCAGCTTGAAGGAATAGCGCCGGACCGCCGCTCGCTGGTCGTGCAGTCCCGACACGAGCAATCGCCTCCCCAGTTCTGGTTGTGGCCGGATGGCGACGCCAGCCGGGCCCGTCCGCTCACCGATGGTTTTCCCACGACGAGCTGCCATCTGACCGCAGACGGACGTTGGGGGCTGAGCGCGCACTGGACCGGGCCCGATGTGTGGCTGTGGGCTCCACAGACCACCCGGCGTGTGCGCAGCTTGGGCATACCGGTCGTCGCCGATGTCAGTCCCGATCCCTACGGCCGCTGGCTGCTGGTGACCACGAGCCAGCAATACCAGCTTTGGGAGATCGGCAATTGGAAACCCGGCCCGGCTTGGCCGCACACCCTCCAGCGCGGCGACCGGGTCGGCGCCTTCAGCACAGACGGTCGCTGGCTTGCCACTGCGGGCGATGAAGGCCGGGTGGAGATTCGTTCCTTGCCCGGGGCCGGAGTCGTGCTCGATTTGCCGCCGCCGCATCCCTTGCGCCTACACGATCTGGCCTTCAGCCCGGATCGAACGCGGGTCTATCTCCTTCAAGGCCATGGCCGATTGTGCGAGTGGGACCTGGCGGAGCTGCGGCGGGAGTTGGCCCGGCGTGGGTTGGATTGGGAGGATTGAACAATCTCTAGTGGCGACCTCTTGCGCCCCGCTCAGTTCAGGCGGCGGCACCACGCGGAGAAGATTCTTTGAAACTCCTTCCCGGCTTTTCCTGAGAACTCAGTGAAAAACAGGTGGAACCCTCCACCACTTACAAAACCAGAAAGGTAAACGAATGAAGAAGACCAAACAGAATCGGATTACACAGGCTCACTCCAGGCGCGACTTCCTGAAGGCCAGCACAGTCGCAGGCGCCGGGCTGCTGGTGCCATGGGTCGCCAAGGGTACGCACGAAACCACACTCAAGAATCTTCCCCGGATCAATGGGGCGACCATCCCCAAATACGTTGATCCGCTCCCACTCCCGGGCGTGATGGCCCCGACGGCGAGCACTCCGGATTATGACTACTATGAGGTCGCGATCCGGCAGTTCCCGCAGCAGATCCTGCCCAGCGGGGGCGCATACGGCCCGAGCCTCGTGGCGGGCTATGGCCCGACCAATGGTTCCGCTCCCTTCAGCACACCAGCTCCTTTGATTGTGGCCGATGCCAAAAGAGCCGTGCGGGTCAAATGGATCAATGACCAGAAGGCTGCGAACGGCAACTTCCTTCCTCATGTGCTCGCGGACGAGATGTTCCCGGATCACGTGATGTGGGCCAATCCGCCCGGACCGCGGGACAGTCACGGACGGACGTTCGTCCACAACGCGTATCGAGGCCCGGTGCCCATCGTCACGCACCTGCACGGAGGCGCCAGCAAGCAGGAAGCAGATGGTCACCCGATGGCTTGGTATCTGCCCACTGCCAACAACATCCCCGCCGGGTTCTTCAACCGGGGCACGCTCTACGACGGCTTCAAGGCCCTGGCGGCCGGCGCTGGCCTCGTCTGGCAGGACGGCAACGCCGTGTTCGAGTATGCCGGAAACGACATTGCCACTCTCCTCTGGTGTCACGATCACACCGTGGGCCTGACCGAGTACAACGTGTATGCCGGGTTTGCCGGCGGATTCCTGGTGAAAGGTGGCGACTTTGACCTGCCGGACGGAGTTCTGCCGAGAGGCCAGCATGAAATTCCGCTGGTCATCCAGGATCGCGCGTTCAAACCGAACGGCGCCCTGCTGTTCAATGGTGGCGATGGCGACACGATCGTGGTGAATGGACGCACCTGGCCTTACTTGAACGTCGAACGGCGTCGTTACCGCTTCCGGGTGCTCAACGGCTGCAATAACGTGCCTCTGCACCTGTACCTCTCCCGGGATGACGTGCCGGTGCATATCATCGGCAGCGATATCGGGTTCCTGCCGCGGGCGGTGCGGGTCAAGTCTCTGCCGATGACCAATGCCGAACGCGCGGACCTGATCGTGGACTTCACGAACGTGCCAACAGGCACCACACTCTACCTGCTCAACCAGGGGGCGGGTCCCTACGCCAAGAGCACGGGTCAGGTTATGAAGATTATCGTGGGCGCAAAACCCGCTGCCGATCTGAGTACGCCGGCCGACCAACTGGGGGCGTTACCCGTGAAGCCAATACCGGTGAATGCGGTCGGCGTCCGGCAGCTTGCACTGTTTGATGAAAAGCAAGGGACGCTCGCCGCAGGCCCGCTGGAATTCGAAGACCCCCCGACCGAGACGCCCACTGCGGGCAGCACGGAAATCTGGGAGTTCTACTCGGCGGATTCGCATCCGATGCACCTGCACGCGATGAGATTCCAGGTGCTCAGCCGCCAACGGTACGGCGGCAGTGTGAGCGGCCCGAAGCCATGGGAACGAGGTCTGAAGGACACCGTGGACGTTCAGGAGAACGGCGTCACGCGGGTGAGAGTGCATTTCGACAATCATCCAGGGCTTTTTGTCTGGCACTGCCACCTGCTCCGGCACGAAGACCTGGGCATGATGCGGCCTTTGGAACTCCAGCCATAGGCCGGGTGCGCCACACCTGAATCGCACACCCACAGCCACGCTCCCAGTGTCACGGTCCGCATCCTGCACCGTGGCACTGGGAGCCAGCGCAACTCAGAGACAGTGCAATCCACAGGACGAAAACCGATGAATAGAGCGGTATTGTTGATCCTCCTCTTGGTGTTCGCCACAGCGGGCTTTGTGGTGGGCAACTTCAGGAATCAACACCACGCGGCCCCTGGTTCGGCCGCCGGAGACCGCAGAGTCCTTTACTACGTAGACCCGATGAACCCGACGCATACGTCGGATCAGCCGGGCCTGGCGCCATGCGGGATGAAACTGGAACCCGTGTATGCTGACGGTCCCTCCGGGACTCCCGGTGGGAATATCCCCGGAGTGCTGGCGGCTGGCAGCGTGCGCATCAGCCCGGAGCGGCAGCAGTTGGCGGGAATCCAGGTTTCCAAGGTCGAAAAGAAACCGCTGCCTTACCGCTTGCGTCTGCCAGGAAAAGTCGTGGTGGACGAAGCGCGCGTTTACCGGATCAAGGCCGCGCTGAGCGGATACCTCGGTCATACGCTGCCGCACAGCACCGGCAGCCGGGTTCAAATGGACGAGGTGCTTGCGGAGTTGAACAGCCCCGAGTTGCTGCCCGCAGTCCAATCACTGCTGTTCGCGGTTGGCACGCGGAATCCGCCTGTGGACGGTACGGCGCTTGACCTGGCACTCACCAACTCCCTTTTCGAGTTCGATTTGAGCTATCAGCAAAGCCTGGAATCCCTGCGTCACATGGGCATGGGACAGCACCAGATCGGCGAGTTGATCCGGACCCGCAAGCTGGTGAAAAGCATCGCCATCACTTCACCCGCAAACGGCGTGCTCATCACTCGGAATGTCTCCGAGGAACTTCACGTCGAAAAGGGCGAGGAACTGTTTCGGGTGGCGGACCTGGGCCGGGTTTGGATTTTGACCGATGTGGCGGGATGGGAAAGTGATTACCTCAAGCCGGGGAGCGAGGTGCGCGTATCCGTGCCCCGGCAGGCCAAGACGATCATGGCCACGGTGAGCAAATCCTTGCCTATGTTTGACAACGATTCACGCACGCTCAAGGTTCGGATCGAGGCGGACAATCCGGATTACTCCCTGCGCCCGGACATGTTCGTGGATGTTGAATTTTCGCTCTCGCTGCCTGAGATGATCCTCATCAGCGCCGACGCCGTGCTGGACACCGGGAGCAGGCAGACCGTGTTTCTGGACCAGGGCGACGGCTGCTTCGAACCGCAACAGGTGAAGACGGGCCGCCACCTCGGCGAGTTGGTTGAGATTGTGCATGGCCTGGCAGCCGGAGATCGCATCGTCACCGCCGGCAATTTCCTGCTCGATTCCGAGAGCCGCATGAAGCAAGCGGCAGCGACCCACGCGCAGGCGGCAACCACCAAAGACCCGGTCTGCAACATGACGGTAGACGCACAGGAAGTCGCCGCGGAAGGGCAGGTTAGTGTTTACCAGGGCCAGAGCTATTACTTCTGCGACCCAGGATGCAAGCGCTCCTTCGATGCCGACCCCGCGAAATTCCTGAAACCACCATCTACGCACGCGGCAAACACGGCTCTTGCCACAAGCGCATCAGATCATTGCCCCTGACATGATCAACCGAATCGTTGATTTCTCAGTTCGCAACCGGGCGCTGATCTTCGCGGTGGTCGCGGCGGCTTGCGTCGCTGGTTGGTGGTCGCTTCGCCGCGTGCCGCTGGATGCCATCCCGGACCTGAGCGACACCCAAGTCATCATTTACTCGCGTTGGGATCGGAGCCCGGACATCGTCGAATCGCAAGTCACCTATCCCATCGTGACCGCGATGCTCGGCGCTTCCGGCGTGAAATCCGTGCGCGGCTTCTCCGACTTCGGTTACTCGTATGTCTATGTGATCTTCGAGGACGGCACCGACCTCTACTGGGCGCGGTCGCGCACCCAGGAATACCTGTCCGCCGTCCAAAGCCGGCTGCCGTCCGGTGCCGTCACGGAGATCGGACCGGATGCCACGGCGCTGGGTTGGGTCTATCAGTACGCGCTCGTTGACGAGTCGGGCACGCACAGCCTGGCGGACCTGCGGTCTTACCAGGACTGGCATCTGAAGTATTATCTCAAGAGCGTGCCCGGCGTTGCGGAGGTGTCTGCCGTTGGAGGTTTCGGCAAGCAATTCCAGGTTAACGTGGACCCGAATCGCCTGCGGGCCTACAACCTGTCCATCGCCCGAGTCGTCGAAGCTGTCCGTGCCAACAACCGCGAGTCCGCGGGGCGCTTGTTGGAGTTTGGCGGGACCGAATACATGGTGCGGGGACGCGGTTACTTCAAGACGGTGGCGGACATTGAGAACATCCCGTTGACCGCTTCCCAGGGCACACCGGTTCGGGTTCGCGACATCGGGCAGGTCGTGATCGGACCGGAGCTGCGACGCGGAATTGCTGAGTTGGACGGGAAGGGCGAAGTGGTTTCGGGCATCGTCATCATGCGACACGGCCAGAACGCCCTCGAAGTCATCAACCGCGTCAAAGCTCGTCTGCGTGAAATCGAGCGCGGCATGCCGGCCGGCATGAAGATCGTGCCCGTCTATGATCGCTCCGAGTTGATCTATCGGGCGGTGGACAATCTGAAGCAGACGCTGTTCGAGGTGATCATCGTGGTGATGCTGGTGATCTTCGTCTTCCTCTGGCACGTGCCCAGCGCGATCATCCCCGCGATCACCATTCCCATCGCCGTCCTGGTAGCTTTCATTCCGTTCCGCCTCATGGGCGTCAGCGCTAACATCATGTCGCTTGGCGGCATCGCCATCGCCATCGGCGCGCTGGTGGACGCGGCAATTGTCATGGTGGAACAGGTCCACAAGTCGCTCGAACAATGGGAACAAAACGGCCGGCGGGGCTCGTACCAAAACGTGGTCACGCACGCGATCAAACAGGTGGCGCGCCCGAGCTTCTTCGCCTTGCTCATCATCGCCGTCTCATTCCTCCCGGTGCTGACGCTGGAGGCGCAGGAAGGCCGGCTGTTCCAACCGCTGGCCTACACCAAGACACTCGCCATGATCGCGGCGGCAGTGCTGGTCATCACGCTCGACCCGGCGTTGCGCGTGACCTTCACCCATGCGCGAAGGCTCCAATTCCGATCCAAGTGGCTGACCCGGCTGGTCAACGGCATCGCCGTGGGCCGAATCCGTTCGGAGAACCACCACCCGATCAGCCGCTGGCTGCATCGGCTCTACGATCCGGCGCTTTCCTGGGCGTTGCGATGGAAGTGGTGTGTGATTGGCGGTGCGGCGGTGCTTGTCGTTTCCACGATCCCCGTGTTCCGGCAACTCGGGACGGAGTTCATGCCGCCGTTGGATGAAGGTTCGATCCTTTACATGCCCTCCAGTTTGCCCGGCATGTCGGTGACCGAAGCGCAGAGGGTGCTGCAAACGACCGACCGCGTGCTCAAGCAGTTCCCCGAAGTGGATCGCGTGCTGGGCAAAGCGGGCCGCGCTGACACCCCCACCGATCCGGCGCCACTCTCCATGCTCGAAACGGTGATCATCTTGAAGCCCAAGGAGCAGTGGCGACCGGTGGAGACTTGGTATTCAGCCTGGTCGCCGGAGTGGCTGAAGGCGGTGTTGCGCCGCGTGACTCCAGACCGGCTTTCAACTGAAGACCTCATCGCGCAAATGAACGCCGCCCTGCAAGTGCCCGGGCTGGCGAATGGCTGGACTATGCCGATCAAAGGGCGCGTCGAAATGCTCAGCACCGGATTGCGCACACCGGTGGGACTGAAGATCTCGGGCAGCGATCTCGCAACCATCGAGCAGCTTGGCAGCGAGGTCGAGACTGTCCTGCGCGGAGTCCCCGGCTCGCGCAGTGTGTTTGCCGAACGCACAGGAACGGGTTTCTTCCTGGACGTGGATTGGGACCGGAGCGCACTCGCGCGCTACGGCATCAGCGTGGAGGAAGCGCAGGCCTCCGTCGAAAACAGCCTCGGCGGAGAGAATGTCACCACGGTCATTTCCGGCCAGGAACGATATCCCGTCAACGTCCGTTATGCGCGCGACTTTCGATCCGACCGCAGCGCGCTCGAACGCGTGCTGGTCTCCAAGGCCGACGGCCAATCGCCGGTGTCGCTCAGCGAGGTGGCACGCATCGAAACCCGGACCGGGCCCGCCATGATTCGCAACGAAGACGGCCTGCTGACGGGCTATGTCTATGTGGACGTCGTCGGGCGGGATTTGGACGGCTACCTGGCCGACGCGGGCAGAGTGTTGCGGGAGAAGATAACCCTCCCGGCTGGCTACGCTCTGCTCTGGAGCGGCCAATACGAATCGCTGAACCGGATGAAGGAACGATTGTGGTTGATCGTTCCCCTGACGTTGTTCCTGATCTTCCTGCTCCTACATCTCAGCACGCGCTCTTTGCCCAAAACCATGATCGTCCTTCTGGCGGTGCCGTTCTCCGCGGTCGGGGCAATCTGGTTCCTCTACCTGCTGGGCTATAACATGAGCGTTGGCGTCTGGGTGGGCCTGATCGCGCTGCTGGGCGTGGATGCCGAAACCGGCATCTTCATGCTGACCTACCTCGACCTGGCCTACGAGCAAGCGAAGCGCGAGGGGCGACTGAACTCACTCCGTGATCTTCAGGACGCGATTCACTACGGGGCCGTGCAGCGGTTGCGGCCCAAGTTCATGACCGTGGCCGCCACCTTCATCGGACTGGTGCCCATCATGTGGTCCACCGGAACAGGCGCCGATGTGATGAAGCGCATCGCCGCCCCAGTAATCGGCGGGGTGTTCACGTCCTTCGCTCTCGAGCTGCTCGTCTATCCCGCCATTTACCAGCTTTGGAAATGGCATGGTGAGATGCGGCGTGCGCGGACAGCCGCCTCGCTGTCTCCACCTGGGCGAGCCCGAGGAACAAATGGCAAAGCCACCGGGCACCTCGTTGGCGTGCCGCGCGGTGGACTGGCCGAACCTGCGTTCCCAGAATGAACATCCGAACTCACCGCGGTTTCACGCTCATCGAACTGCTCGTGGTCATTGCCATCATCGCGACTCTGGCGGCAATGCTCCTGCCCGTGCTTGCGAAGGCGAAGAGTCGCAGCTATGCGATCGCCTGCCTCAACAACCTCAAGCAAATCGGCCTGGCCAGTCGCATGTACAGCGACGACAACGCCGACGCGCTGCCGCGGACTTCGCATCAGGGCGCATCGTGGGTGAGCACGCTCCAGCCGTATTGCGCTGGGACAAACCTCTGGCGTTGCCAACGAGACCCCAACCGGACCCGGCTCTACAGTTACGCTCTCAACGATTACCTCCTCCCGTCCTCCCGGGCTGATTCCACGGTGACGCGCTATCCCCGCTTCACGTCCGTGCCCGCCCCGGTCGAGACGTTCTTCATGGCGGAATGCGCGGACGCCTATGCCAGCAGCGACCACTTCCACTTTGCCGGCCCGGACGGCGAACACTATTCGCCGCCCCATTTCGCGGCTGCGGTTGCGGTGTACCGGCACGATCTTGCCGCCAACTTTCTCTTCGTGGACGGGCACGTCGAGCGGATCACCTGGCGCAGCCTCAAAACCAAACTCACCGCCGCCGGATCGCGCTTCGTCAATCCGACGGGGCACAATCCGTGACCCTGAATCTGCGCCACTGAGCGGCTCCGGATCCCTGCTTGTTGCTTTCGTGCGGACCCCGTGCTCTCAATTTGAGTTCCGCCCCAAGGGCACGGCCACCTGAACATCGGCGCGCTGGGGGGCAATCCCGGTGACCCGCTGGTGTTCATCAATGGGCCCGATTTCGCTGCCGACACGGGCTAAGTCAAAACGCTGAACCATACCAACGGGGGGCGGTTTGTCGGCTACTTTGAAGGAAACCCTTCGACACCTCGACGAACGGCAACAACGGTGGCCCGATCCACACCCCTTCAGAGTCGCTGGTCGTTTGCTTTCAGGCCGGGGTCCTCGTTTCCATTGCGCCGAACGGTTCCCAGCGTCGCATCGAATTCGTCGCTCCGGCTGGCGGGACATGGCAATTGGAGTCTGCCGCTTCACTCAGTCCACAAGCCGAATGGCGGCCGGCTGGCGAACCCGCAGTCGGCAACGATTATCGCGTCGCCGTTTCCGACGACGCAAGCCCCGCCGCCCAGCCGTGGTTCTATCGGCTGAAGCGCATCTCGCCCTGAGTTCCCGCCGGGGGACTTGCGAGGAAACTGGCTTCAGTCTCTATCGGGGTCTCGGCTTGGCTGCATC
>CAZWJC010000260.1:0-9980 GCA_964634255.1 uncultured Verrucomicrobiota bacterium
TCATTTCCCTTCGGTCGCCCGGAAAGTCCGGCGGCCGATTCCAAGCGACTGACCCTCATCCGTCGGCCGTCGGATACGTGGGCCTTTACGGATTGCGACAAGCAGTTGCTTACCTCGTTGGGAATCACATCCGCTACCTACCTTGACTACATTCCCAAAGAGCCGGTGCACGGCGCGAAGTCGCCGGCCATGCGGAACTACCTCTATTACGACTGGCACGTTGGAACGAAGAAAACGCCAAAGTAGCGTGACGCGTTTACAGACGAAGATCCTGAGTTGAAGTTAACCACGCCTCAGCCCTGCCGTTTGGCTGTCTGATACAGCGCCAAACACTTTACCCGTTGCTCCTCGTGTTGAACAACCCGGCTGGGATACTTGGCTGAGACCCTAGACTGAGGACTCTTCCACGGCTGGTGGATAGCGTCGTCCGAAAGCGAGGCCAACTCAGGAATCCAGCGGCGGACGAACTCGCCTTGCGGATCGAACTTCTCGCCCTGCGACACGGGATTGAAGATGCGGAAGTAGGGAGCGGCGTCCGTGCCCGTTCCGGCGCTCCATTGCCAACCGCCGTTGTTCGCGGCCAGGTCACCATCCACGAGTTGCTTAATGAAGTGCCGCTCGCCCAACTGCCAGTGAATCAGCAGGTCCTTGGTCAGGAACATGGCCACGATCATCCGCAGCCGGTTATGCATGTTGCCCGTGGCGTTCAGACAGCGCATCGCGGCGTCCACGACCGGGTAGCCGGTCAGGCCTTCACACCACGCCTGGAAATGCTCGCGGTTCTCCGACCATGCCAGGCGGTCGTACTCCGGCCGAAACGCGCCTTTTGTGACGTGCGGGAAGTTGTGGAGTACTTGGAGATAGAACTCGCGCCAGATGAGCTCGTTCAGGAAGACTTCGCACCCCTGCTGCTGTGCGGGCGTGGCGGCGGCCTCGCGGGCTTTGGTCAAGCCGGAGAGAATCGTGCGGATGCCAATGGTGCCGGCGCGTAGATGTGGTGAAAGCTGCGACGTGCCGTCCACGGCGGGGAAATCGCGGTTGACGGCATACTCGTAAACCGGCCCGGCCATAAACTTCCGCAGGGCCTCCAACGCGGCGCGTTCACCGGCGGGAATCTGAACCTGCGTAAGCGTCAACCCGAACTCGCCCACGTCAGCCGGCAACGGTTCAGTTGGAATCTGAGTATTCGGTTTCCGGGCGTGGCGTGCCGCCGCTCGCGGTTGCGGCGTTGCGCCCTTCGCCTTCCAGGCCTTGGAGTACGGCGTGAACACCGTGAACGGCTTGCCTGCTTGCGTGAGGACTTCCTGTTCCTCCCAAACCACGGCGTCCTTGAACAGCTCGAAGCCGATGCCGGCGGCGTTTAGCGCGTTGAAAACTCGGTTGTCCCGCGCCTGTGCGTAGGGCTCGTAGCGTTTGTTGGCGAAGACCGCCTCTGCACCGAGCTCTTGGCAGAGTCGGGGCAGGACTGCTTCGGATTTGCCGCGACGAACCACCAGCGGATAGCCGAGTTCGGCCAGGCTGGTTCGGAGCGATTCCAGCGCGCGCAACAGAAAATCCAGTCGCGCCGCGCCCACATCTGGTCCGGTGCGTAAAGCATCCTCAACAACAAAGACCGGAATGACTTGTTCTGCGCGCTGGGCAGCGGTGCTGAAGGCGGTGTTATCGGTTACCCGCAGATCGCGTCGAAACCAGTGAATGACCCGTTTCACGGGGCAGCTTAGATCAGGTCCTTGGTGTAGGCAAAGAGCGCCGGCGCGCCACCGGTATGCCAGAACAAAACCGTTTCGCCACGCTTGAATAGGCTTTTGCGGATCAAATCCAGCATCGCTCCGAACGCCCGGCCGGCATACACGGGATCGAGGATGATGCCTTCGCGCGATGCCGCCATGCGGATGGCCTCACGCTCCAGATCACCCACCACGCCATAGCCGCGGCCCATGTAGCCATAAACCACCCGGAAATCCTCCCGTGTGAATCGCGCGCCGAACCCGATGTAGTCGGCGCACTCATTCGCGATCTGCGCCAACTCATCCTCGTACGGCCCAGGCGGCCGGTCGTCCTTGTCAATGCCGACGCCGTGGAGTCGCGCCGTGATTCCCGCAACGCGAGCGCCCACGACCATGCCGGCTTGCGTGCCACCAGAACTAGAGCCGAACACGATGTGATCCACGCGCTGGCCGGTGGCTCGCAACTGTTCGGCCAGTTCGGTCATCGCCAGCACATAGCCCGCTGCGCCGACGCCATTCGAGCCGCCTACCGGGATCACGTAGGGCTTCCGCCCCGCGGCCTGCAAATGCTCCGGAAGCTCCTTGAGTTTGGCCGCGCGTTGCGGACGCTCAATCCAGTGGTTCTTCGCGCCGAGCAAATCGTTGAGCAACGGGTTGCCGTTCGGCAAATCGGGCTGGCTGCCGTTCAGGATCAGCTCGCAGTTTAATCGTGCTTTGGCGGCCGCGGCCGCGGTTTGCCGGCAATGGTTCGACTGCGCCGCGCCAGCCGTAATCAGCGTGTCCGCGCCTTGCTCCAGCGCCTGGCCAACCAGAAACTCCAGCTTGCGCGTCTTGTTACCGCCGAGCGCCAGACCGGTTTGATCGTCGCGCTTGATGAGCAAATCCGGCCCGCCGAGCGCCGCGGACAGCGCTTTCAGCGGTTCGATGGGCGTCGGTAGTTGTGCCAACGGGAAACGCGGGAGTGATTCGATTCGCATGAAAGCATGTAACCGGACTGGCGAAACTCCGTCAATGCTGGCTCCCGCAAGGGACTCTTCCCGTGACTGGCGAACCATCACAGGCAAGCGACGCGGCGGATTCAGAAACGCGCCCGTTCCAGCGCCACGCTCAGAAGATTGAGCAACAAGCCCGGCATGCAACCAAACAGCATCACAGCCAAAGCCAACAAAACGAGCGGGAGCTGCGTTAGCATCGGGACCTTGATAGCCTCTGCATTTGGCGGCGCGTCGGCGACGTAGATCCGCTTCAACACCTGCAAGTAGTAGTAAAGCGACACGGCACTCATGGCGATGGCCAGCACGACCAGCCACAGGAGGCCGAGGCTCTTGGCCGCCGTCGCTGCCGCCACGAAGACGTAGAACTTGCCGAAGAAACCGGCCAGCGGCGGAATGCCGGCGAGCGAGAGCATGAAGACCATCATGCACAACGAAACCAACGGCGCGCGCCGGCTGAGCCCGGCAAAGCTGGCTAGCTGCGAATCGCCGGACGCTCGTTCGACGACCGCCACCACACCGAACGCGCCAACCGTCGTGAGTCCGTAGGTCGTAACGTAGTAGAGCAGGACAGCGACTCCCTGCTCACTGTTGGACAAAACTCCCAGCAACGCGTAGCCCGCGTGGGCGATGGCGGAATAGGCGATCAGGCGTTTGACGTTACCCTGCACCAGCGCGGCCAGATTGCCCAACACCATGCTCAGGGCCGCCACGATGGCCATGGCCGGCACCCAGCCGGAAACGAAACCGCGCCAGGCGCCGCTGCCTTCCGCGCCGGCAAAGCCCAGCATCATCACCTTGGCGAAGATGAAGAAGCTGGCGACTTTCGAGCCGGAGGCGATGAACGCCGCGCTCGGCGTGGGCGCGCCTTCGTAAGCGTCCGGCGCCCAGAGATGAAACGGCACGGCAGCCACCTTGAAGCCGAAGCCAACTACTGTCATCACGATGGCGACGACCAGCAACGGGTCGAGCCCCTTGCCGGCCAGAGCAGTGGCGATCTCGCGAAGGTTCGTCGAGCCAGTCAAGCCGTAGATCAGACTCAGGCCAAATAACGTGAAGGCCGCGGCCATGCCGCCGAACAGGAAGTACTTCAGCGCCGCCTCGGCGGATTTCACGTTGGCCTTGTTGAATGCCGTCAGGATGTAGAGCGACAGGCTGGTCAACTCCAGCGCGACGAAGATCATCAGGATGTCCTCCGCACCGACAAGGAACATCATCCCGACCGTGGCCAGCAGAATCAGCGCGAGATACTCGCCCACGTGGGTAGTGAACTTGGAATCGAATGACAACAGGATCGTGAAAATGGTCAGCACCAGAATGGCGACCTTCACGAGCGCGGTCAGCGGGTCAGCCACGAACATGCCGCCGCCGGCTTGTCCCTGTGGTTGGAGGGCGCACAGCCAGGCAATAGCTGCGGCGCAGCCCAAGCAGGCTATCATCCCGCCGACCGCAAAGCGGAAACGGGTCGTCACGCCGCGCAAGGCCGTTAGATCGGCCGTCAGCACCGCCAGCGCCGTGAAGACCACGATGGTTTCCGGCGCGGCGAGTCTGAGGAGGGCGAGGTAGCTGACGTTCATTGCAGACCTCCCTTCCGCAACCCATCGAACAATGGCGAACTGAAACTCGGAATGATCACGTCCAACAGCAGCCGCGGGTACAGCCCGATGATCAGTGCCGCGCCGATCAGCAACACCGCTCCGATGCGTTCGGGGATGGAGATGGGAGGGATGGGTTCCACCCCGTCCCCAATTCTGTCAGGGTGGGAATGGGATGAGGTGGAACTCGTCTCTCCCGTTTCACCAAAGAACGCCTTCTGGATTGCCCGCAGCGTGTAGGCCACGCCTACGACAATACCCACGCCGGTGATCACCGCCAAAGTCGGATACGCCTTCCACGCGCCGATGAGCACCTGCAGCTCCGCCACGAACCCGCTGAAGCCTGGCAGCCCCATCGAAGCCACCCCGGCGATGACAAACGTCACCGCGGCGAAAGGTATCGTTCGGTTGAGTTGCATTCCCTCCAACTCCGCCAGTTCCCGCGTGTGGGTTCGCTCATAGACCATTCGCCCGACCACAGCGAACAGCAGTCCGGCAATCACACCGTGCGAGAACATCTGGAGCACCGCACCACTCAGGCCGATGGTGTTTAGCGTCACCAATCCGAGCAGCACAAAGCCCATGTGGCTCACGCTCGAATAGCCGATGACGAACTTGAAATCCTTCTGGACCAACGCCACCAACGCGCCATACACGATGCCAATTACCGCCAGCACCGCGATCACGTCCCGCCACGAGCCGAGGCCCAGCACCTTGAGGCCCCACGGGTCGAGCCCCTCCGGAAACACAGTCATCGCCACGCGCAGACAGCCGTAAGCGCCCAGTTTCATTACCACGCCGGCTAGCAGCATCGAGGCGGCGGTCGGTGCGGCTACGTGACCCGTCGGTGCCCAAGTGTGGAATGGCCACAGGCCCGCAAGGATCGCGAAGCCCACGAACACCAGCGGGAACACCCACATCTGGAAGCCATGCGGGAACGGATACTTCGCCAGCTCGACGAGGCTCATCGTGTGCGTCCCCGACACCACGTAGGCCGCAATTAAGCCCACCAACACCATCGCGCTGCCGACGAACGAGTAGAGCGCCAGCTTCATTGCGCCGTATTCCCGGCGTGTTGATCCCCAAATGGCGATTAGGAAATACTTCGGAATGATCGCAATCTCGTAGAAGACGAAGAGGAGGAACAGATCGAAGCTCAGGAACACGCCATACACGCCGCCGATGAGCGCGAGGTAGAACGCGAAGAACTCCTTCGCCCGATGCTCGATGTTCCAGGAGAAGAGAATCCCCGCCACCGCTGCCAGCCCGGTCAGCAAGACCAGCGTGAGGCTGATCCCGTCCACTGCGAGGTGATAGCGGATGCCGAGGGAAGGAATCCAGCTCGCGTTCACCACCGTCACGGTCTCGCCCGCCTTGAATTGGGCGAAGCCTGCCACCGCAACGCCAAGGCCCGCCAGGGCTGTCAGCACGGCGACCTTCCGCGCTGCCGACGCATTGCCCTTCGGCAGGAGCATTAGCACCAGCACGCCGAAGAAGGAGATGTAAATGGTCCAGGCTAGCATCTGCTATGGTAGGGATGCAGGGGTTGGCGAAGTTGACGGCGTGGCGAACTGAGCATCAACGCTTGCAAGAGCATTGGAGGCCGCGTCGTGAACCACAATTGCCGGATCGGTGAGACAGCGCGCCAGCGCGGGAGCAGCATTTGATGCTGCCCGTCCATAGTTCCCGAGGGTGTATATCGCAAACAAGCGAAGATGGATATCGGAATGCGTCAGAGCATTTGTGAGTGTCGTGACAACTGCGTCGGGTTCTGTGCCGATCCTCTTCAGAGCATTGCGTGCGGAAAGTCGCGTCATCATATCTGGTGACATGAGGCACGTGAGCAGGGCTGGAACGGCAGATGTCGCCATTTGGCCGTAATGGCCGAGAGCCATGGCCGCCCGAGAGCGGGCACCGTTGGTATTGGCTAGTATCGCAGTCAGCGCAGGAATCGCGGCTGATGGCTCATCGCGAATCACTGCCAACGCCGTGGCCGCACTACCTTGAATGAGCACATCTTTGTCAGAAAGTGCAGCGAGCAGCGCAGGTATGGCCAAACTTCCTCCGGACTGTACGTCAGCCAAGGCCACCAGGCAGGCACGGCGGATTTCGAGATTTGGGTTCGTCAGTGCGTTTGTTAGGGCTGGCACTCCCTGCGGACCGATGTAGGCAACCGCCAGCGAAGCCGGCCTTACCGTATGCTCATCGCTCAACATCTTCTCCAGGCGGGGAAGTGCCGGCAGCGCCTTTGGCCCCAAAGCGGCCAGCGCAGCGGACGCGCGGCGCTGCCTCACCAGCGCGGGCGTGGGGCGATACTTTATCACCGATTGCTTTGCCCATAGCGCAAAGAGCCTCTCCACGATAATCGAGTCTCTGGCCGTCATGTCGTTCAAAAGGAGTGGCAACGAGTTTGTTCCCATGTTGCGGACGGCCTCCAAGGCGTCCTCCGGCATGTCTTGGAAAGACACGATGAAAGTGGTTTCAAAGGGCTTGTCGAATTCTTTGAGCCAAGCGCTTAAGCTTTTGCCCTGATAACTCGGTTCGCTTGGACGCAGTGCCCAGAGCACCGCAACAGCGAGGAGAAGCATTGCACCCACGAGAACGGTCACCCTTTTCAGCGAGTACCGCTGAAGCGTTGGGCTGGATTTCGGCTCGGTTGTGCGCATCCGCTTTAGAAACCCAGTTGCTCTACCATCCGCACCACGGTGCTGTTGGTGAAACCCAGCACCAGTTGCGGCCACAGGCCCAACACGAACATCAGCGCGATGGGAATGGCCACCAACGCGCGCTCAGCCAGCGTCAGGTCGGGCAGCGTCGACCATTTCTCATTCAGCGGCCCGTTGAAGACGCGTTGCAGAATCGTGAGGATGAAAATCGCCGTGACCAGCAGGCCCAGCACAGACGCGGCGGCCGCCCACGGCGCGAGCGGGAACACGCCCTTGAAGATCAGGAATTCGCCGACGAACCCGTTCAGCCCCGGCAGGCCAAGCGACGAAAACAGCGCGATGCCCATCAGCCCGCAGAGCACCGGCGCGACCTTGCGCAGCCCGCCGAAGTCCTCGAGCCCGCGCAAGCCGCCACTCCGTTGTTCGATCAGGGCAACGAACCAGAAGAGCGTGGCGGCGGTGAGGCCGTGGTTGAACATTTGCAGGAACACGCCGTTGAGCGCGGCGGCCTTCTCGGTGGCGAGCGCGGTGTCGTTGCCCGTGAAGCGTGCCACGGCGAAAACCGCCAGCAGGCAATAGCCCAGGTGGTTGATGGACGAGTAGGCGAGGATGCGCTTGAGGTCGCGCTGCGCAAACGCCGCACAGGCGGAGAAGACGATGGTGGCGACCGCCAGCCAGAGCAATGGCGTGAGCACCCAGCGCATTTGCTCGCCGAAGATCGGCAGCAGGATGCGGATGAAGCCGTACACGCCCATCTTCGACATCACGCCCGTCAGCAACATCGTCACGGGTGTCGGCGCCTCGGCGTAGGTTGCTGGCAGCCAAGTGTGGAATGGCATGAGCGGCACTTTCACGGCAAAGCCGAGTAGCACGCCGCCAAAGATCACCAGCGCCAGCTTGTGCTGCGTCAGGTCATACCAACCGAGCTTCGCCGCCAGCGCAGAGGTGAGCGTGCCGTTGCGGCCCAGTTCGGCGAGTTCGATGAAGTTGAACTTACCGGTGGCCAGGAAAATCGCCAGAAACGCCAGGAGCATCGCCACGCTGCCGACCATGGTGTAGATGAAGAATTGCGTCGCGGCCGGCGCGCGTTGCGGTCCGCCCCAGAGCCGAACGAGGAAGAAAGCCGGGATCAGACTCAGCTCCCAGAAGAGGAACCAGTGGAAGAAGTTCAGCGCGGTGAAGGTGCCGAACAGCCCGGCCTGGAGGAACAGCACCAGGGCGTGATAGAGCGCAACGCGTTCGTTGACTCGCGACGACGCCAGCAATGCCATCGGGGTGACGATGGCGGTGAGCAGCACCATCAACAGCCCGAGTCCGTCCACGCCGAGGTGGTATTGCACGCCCAGCGACGGAATCCAATCGTGTTGCTCCAGACACTGAAGCTCTCCCGAGGCGGGATTGAAGCGAAGCCACAGCGCCGCGGCCAGCGCCAAGGCGGCGAAGCTGAATCCAAGCGCGAACCGGCGAGCAATTCTGCTTTGGTCGCCGAGCCCGACGATGATCAATCCGCCGACCAGCGGTAGCAGCGTTAGCACGGTGAGAATGGGTAGTCCGCTCACTGACCACCTCCCCATATCAGGAACAGCACGAGCGCCGCAAAAGCGAGGCCGAGGACGCGCAGGTAACGCTGCACCTTGCCATTCTGGAACAGCGAGAGCCACGCTCCGTCGCGCCGCAGCCCGATGCAACCGCGGTCGAAGCCGAGGTTGATTACGAATTCATCGAAGGCACGATTCGCCCACGCCAAACCAAGGGCCAGGTAGGAAACGAGCAGCACTGCGCCGCCCCAGACCCATTCATCCAGGAATGCGCAGGCCTTCGCGGCCCGGGCGTTGAAGCGGATGACGGTCAATTCGTAGAGTTCATCAAAGCCATACTTCCGCGCGAACCAAGTGTGTATGCCGGCGGGCAGGTGTTCCAGAACGTCGGGTTGGTCCGCACGCTGGATGGGTTTGCGGCCGTAAAGCAAATAACCGATCCCAATCCCGCTAAAGACGATCACGGTTGAAAGCCCAATGAGTCTCCAGACCTCACTTGTGAAACCTGGCTCGCCATGATGCGCACCGAGGAATGTTTGGAGCCAGGGCCACGCCGGTGTGCCGATGACGCTCAGGCCGATGGCGCACACGGCCAGAATCATCAGCGGCGCGGTCATGCTAAGTGGAGACTCGTGAGGTGTGGGAGGGACAAGTTCCACCTTGTCCCCAATTTTGTGGGAAGAATGGGACGACGTGGAAGTCGTCCCTCCCAATCGAGAATGGCCAAAGAACACCAGCGCCACTTGCCGGGTCATGTAGATTGCGGTCAGGAATGCGCCGGCCACGCCAAGGTAGAACGGCACGTGTGACACGGACCAACCGTGCGCCGCGTGCAGGATGGCGTCCTTGCTCCAGAAACCGGAGAACACGAGCGGGAAACCGGCCAGCGCCAACATGCCGACGGCGTAAGTCGCGAACGTGATCGGCATGAACTTGCGGATGCCGCCCATGCGTCGAATGTCCTGCTCGTCGTGGCAACCGTGGATTACCGAGCCCGCGCCCATGAACAACAGCGCCTTGAAGAACGCGTGGGTGATGAGGTGGAACATACCCACCGCCACGCCACCGACGCCCAGACCCATCATCATGTAACCGAGTTGGGACACGGTGGAATAGGCGAGGATGCGTTTGATGTCGTTCTGGGCCACGGCGATTGTCGCCGCGAATACGGCGGTGATCGCGCCGACCCAGGTGACGACCTGCAGCGCGGTCGTTTCAACCGCCGCGCCCTCAGCGTGAGCGCCCATCAGCGGATAAACCCGCGCCACGAGAAACACGCCGGCAGCCACCATCGTCGCCGCGTGGATGAGCGCGCTAACCGGCGTGGGCCCCTCCATCGCGTCCGGCAACCAAACGTGCAGCGGCACCTGACCGGACTTTCCGACCGCGCCCGCAAAGATCAGCAGGCCGATTGCGGTCGAAACCGCCATGCCGATGCGCGTGGTCTGGGCGACCATTCCAG
>CAZWJC010000261.1:0-9971 GCA_964634255.1 uncultured Verrucomicrobiota bacterium
CAGTTCGCAAAACGCCTTTGCGCACGGCTTGCAGTAGTAGCGGGCTGGATTGTGTGGGTGGTTCCGGCACCAGCCAGATTCCGGGATGCCACTGGCTGTGATCGGTGGCGGTAGTGGTGGGGCGATTCGCGGCGGCTCCGGGGGCGCACCGCCCACGACCACCTTGATTGGCGCGGCGGTGGGTCTCGCCCTGGCCAGGGTCGTGACCGGAACGACAGGCGTGTCGGCCACGAACACACACTCCAAACTGCCTAAACGCACCGCATCGCCGGATTTCAGCCGCGCGCTTTGAATCGGGTCGCCATTCACGGCCGTGCCGTTGGTCGAGTTGAGGTCAATGATTGTGAACGCTTCGTCGCCGACCACGATGCTGCAGTGCGAGTGAGAGACCGAGGCGTCGTCCAGGCATACTTCGTTACCCTCAGCGCGGCCGATGTGGTTGGTGCCCGGGTTGAGCGGAAACTCCTGGTTAGCCAGTGGACCGGATCGGATGACGAGTCGCGGCATGCGGTGCGCCCTTTGTTGGTTCGTCTCTGAGGCTCGTGGGATAGCGGACCGCACGCTCGCTGTCGAGGAATTCTTTGGCTGCGGTTTTCCCAACGGTGACTCCGAGACGCTGTTTACGTCGGAATCAAGGTCTGCCACACTCTGGGCATGCTATGGAATCTCTCTGGCGCGGCCATCGCCACGCGAATCGCATTGTTGATCGCATTGAGTCTCGCCTTCGGCCCGTTCGCCGTCCGGGGTGAGGAGAAAACGGGGCGCATCCCCTACAAGGCGGTGGCGGAGCTGTTTGATGGCTTTGCGAAGTTGAAAGCGAAGGACAAACTCGAGTTCGAAGTGCGCATCGTGCCGGGGCCAAAGGCCAAACCGATAGCGCCTATTCAGGTTGAACTCGACAGCAAGTGGGGACGCCAGAAACTCTCTTTGGCCGAGAATGGCGCGTTGGTGGACTTCCCCTTGACCGACGCCTTGCGGAAGGAGAATCCGTGGATTCTCGGCAATCAGCCCAAAGGCACCCTGGACTTGGTGGCGGAACTGCGAATCAAGTATCCGGGCGAATTGACGGCGCCGGCGGACTATTACCGCCAGGGACTCGACCAAATGAACGGCGCGATCAGATCCCAAGCGGGTCTGCTTTCGGTGGTGGTGCCGACGGCCAAGACAGTTGTCTTCCAGTTTGCCACGGGTACCAACGCGGTGGTCAAGCTGCGGGGCGATGGGCCTGAGAGAGATTATGTCAGCGATACCAACGGGCTCGTGCGGCTGAACCTGGGCCGCTCATCCGGGAAAGCCGTGGAAACGATCGTCCTGCCGGCGGTGCCCAAAAGGATCAGCATCAGCACTGAATGATTCGCTACTTGGGTTTGGCGACTGGCTGGTCTGCGTTCTGGCCCGGACGGATCGTGGCGACGACGAAACGATCCGGCAGCAAGTACTTCCGGGCTGCAGCTTGCACGTCGGCCAGCGTGACCGCCTCAAACTGGGCGTCCTCGGTGTCGAAGTTCGCGTAGCCAAGGCCGTAAAGCTCGTCGAGCGCGGTTTGTGACGCCATGCCGCCCAGATCCTGTCGGGCGATCTTCTTTTGCCCAAGCAGCTTCGCCTTGGCGCGCTTCAGTTCCACCGCTGTCACGCCTTTGCGGCGCAGCAACGCGGCTTCCGCCAGGAGTTCCTTCTCCACTTTCGCCGCCTTGGCCGGCTCGGTGCCGGCGTAGAAACCGAGATAGCCGGGTGCGAGGCCCATGAAGTTCTGTGCGCCGACGTAGTAAGCCAGACCCAGCTTCTCCCGGATGCGCAGGAAGAGGCGCGAGCCCAGGTCGCTGCACGCCTCCTGCAGCAACTCCATCGCGAACCGATCGTCATCGTGCAGCGTCACGCCGGGCCAGCCGATGAAGAGAACGGCTTGCTTCTTGTCGCGAGTATCTGAGACGTGCTTGGGTGCGCCCGAAACTTGAACCTTGAAGCCTGTAACTTCCGGCAGACCCGCGCCGTGCTTCCACCTGCCAAAAGCCTTCTTGACCTCCGCCAGAACCTTGCTCGCTTGCACATCGCCGAAGACGGCGAGCACGCAGTTGTTCGGAACGGTGAGACGCTGATGAAACGCTTTGAGGTCCGCGCTCGCCAATTTGCCAAGACTCTCTTCCGTGCCGAGTGAATCGAGGCCGTAGCCGGCATTGCCGAACAGGGCGCGGCGCATCGCCAGACCAGCGCTCCTCAACACTTCGTCCTTCTGCGAGCGGAGCTGGGCAAGCTGGACTTCGCGCTCGCGATCCAGTTCGGCGGCGGGGAAGGTGGGGTTCAGCAACACGTCGCTGACAATGTCGAGGCCCGTGGCGAAGTCCTCGCTCAGCACCTCGGCGTTGACGCCAAAGCTGTTGTTGCCGCCGTATCCGTCGAGACTGCCGCCCACGGACTCAATCTCGCGGACGATCTGCTCGGCGGAGCGGCGCTTCGTGCCCTTGAGGAACATGCGGCCGAGCATCTGCGTGATGCCGTTGTTGGCCGGGGTTTCCGCCAGCACGCCGCCTTGGAAAACCGCGCGGAACTCAACGAAGGGCAGGCGATGATCCTCCTTCACCAGCAAGCGCAGTCCGTTCGGCAACTCGAACTTTTGGATCGGGTGCTGGGCGTTCGTCTCGACCGTGGCCGCGAGCTTCGGCGCGCTGCCATCGGGCAGGAGCGCATAGAGCGTGCGGTTTTCGGAGGTTAGGTATTGGCGGGCGACGCGTTGCAGGTCGGCGGGCGTGATGTGTTTCACTGCGGCCAGATAGCGCTCGGAGAAATTCAGGTCGTTCGCGGCCAGCCAACTGCCGCCGAGGTCCTGCGCTTGGCCGGCCATTGTTTTGCGCGAAGAGAGCGTGGCGGAGATGAATTGCTTCACGGCCTTGGTCAGTTCCGTGGCTGAGACGGGCGCGGCTTTCATGCGCTCGATTTCGGCGAGCATGGCGTCGCGGGCGGCGGGGAACTTGTCCGCGTCCACCATAGCGCTCATGCCGAAGAGGCCGGGTTGGCCCGGGCTGTAGGTCCAGGCATCCACGGAATGCACAAGCCCGAGCGTCTCGCGGACCTGTTGAAAAAGCCGCGAGCTGCGTCCGCCGCCGAGCAATACGGCAAGTACGTCGAGCGCCGGCACGTCGGGATGCCGCACTTCGGGGATGTGCCAGGCGAAATGCACGTGACCGAGTTCCACCGTCGCCTCTTCGACGATCTCACGCGACGCGGTTTGGCGCGGCTCGGCTGGCAGCACCACCGGCGGCAACGCCTTCGCCTTGCACTTGGCGTAGGCTTCTCGGATTTGCGCCAGCGCCTCGGCGGGCTTCACGTCGCCGGTGATGACGAAGAAGACGTTGTTCGGCGCGTATTTCTCGCGGTAGTAGCCGAGGATGTCGTCGCGCTTAAGTTCGTTGAAGATGTCCGGGTAGCCGATGACGGTGAAGCGATACGGGCTGCGCGTGTAGGCGACCTCGAACAGGCGGCGGCTCGCGCGGCGATGCGGATCGTCCTGGCACATGTCCATCTCGCGGCGTATCACGTCCAGTTCTTTCACCAACTCCGCCGCCGGCAACGTGGCGTGCTGCATGATGTCGCACAGGATGTCCACCGCCACGCGTGCGCCTGTATTCGGCACGTCAATGTGATACACCGTGCGGTCGAACGACGTGTAGGCGTTCATGTAACCGCCTGCGTCCTGCACTTCCTGATCAATGCGGCTGCCGGGCCGGTTCGTCGTGCCTTTGAAGAGCATGTGCTCAAGCACATGCGACAAGCCCGCGCCCAGCCAGCGCCCTTCGTGAATGCTGCCCGCCATGCACCATGCCTGCGCCGAAACCACCGGCGCGCTGTGATCTTCGCGGACGATGACGGTGAGGCCGTTCTCCAGCGTGGTCAGCGTAACGCCGGGCGGGATCGAAGGGAGGCTGACGGATGTAACTGTCTTGGTCATGCTGTCTGGTTATGAAACGGAGAATTGGGAGGGATGTTCTTCTGCCAAGATGCGGAGAAATGCATCTCTGTCTGCCGTGGACCGAAAGAGGCAATCGTCAATTACCATGTTGCCACTCTTACTGACGAGGACCGTGGCATCATTTGCGGGACGATAGACCCGAAGAATGTCAGCCCGCTGTAGAGCCTTGGGATGTCCGAACGAACATATCGTCACACTCAGAGGGGATACTTCAACGTACAACTGGGAGCGCTTGCGATAAGACGTAACGGCGGCCGTAAGGCACAAAACACCCATCGCGAACGAAATGACAATTACTAAACCAGAATCTGTGGAGCCTGCACGAAACTCGCACCAACCTAAAACACACGAGAAAGCAAGCACCGCCAAAGCGATTACTAGAAGCACCATGGCGTTTCGCTTTGCGCCCCCATCGAAACGCTGGCGTGAATATGCTTCCGTGCCGGGGGTTTTCACGGATTGAACAGTCGTCTGCTTAGCTCGACGCCACTGGGTTTGGCTGCTTTGCCAGTTTGCTGGGCGGCAGGAAGGGCTTGCGGAAGGCGTCGTCGAAATCGTAGCCGCCGTCGAAATCCGCGCGAGTATCTTCGTCAGTCTTCGCCAGCATGCCGGACTCGACCATGTTGTAAACGATTTCGCCAAAGTCGCGGCAGGCGCGAATGTTCCATTCCTCAAAGACCGTGACGGTCATCGGGCCGAACTGTTGGAGTGCAAACTCGCGAATGCCGGCGAGCAGCTCCTGCCCGCTTACATGGCGAAGTTGAGCCCGCCCGCCCTTGGAGATGTTCTTCTGGGTGTGGTCGAGAGCCTCGCGGACAAACAGGTAGGCATCCCGCGGGTATTGCGGGTGGCTCGCCAGAATCTGCTCCAGCGTCTCTTCAAACGAAGCTTCGTGCATCTCAATCCTTCACTTGCTCGGTCGCCGGCACCGGCGGCGGATTCGCCGTGCGCCACGTCTTGACCGCCCATCCGACGAGCAGCAGCCCAACAATGATCGTGATCACCAGTTGCTCCTGCTTCGTCAGATGCACCATGCGGGTCAAGCTACCAGAACCGTCAGGTCGCTGCAATGTTCACCAGCTTCTTGGGAACCACGATGACTTTCTTGATCGACTTGCCCGCAAGGAACGGCTGGACCTTTTCCGAGGCCTTGGCTGCTGCTTCAAGCGTAGCATTGTCAGCGTTGGCCGGAACGCGGATGACGTCGCGCAACTTGCCATTGACCTGCACTGGAATTTCCAGGGTATCTTCGACGAGCAGCGCGGGATCGAACTTCGGCCACGGCGCGTAGGGCAGCGACGGGCGCCCAGCTCCGCACGACGCGTTGAGCCGATCCCACAGCTCCTCCGCCAAGTGTGGCGCGAACGGCTGGAGCAGTTGCAGGAACGTCCGCAGCGCCGAAACCGGCTTCGCTTCCCACGTCATCGCGTCGTTCACGAAGACCATCATGGCCGAGATGGCGGTGTTGAAGCGCATCCCGTCGAGGTCTTCGGTGACCTTCTTGATGCAAGCGTGGAGCGACTTCAATTGCGCAGGCGTCGCCGGCACGTCTTGGATGGCAACGTTCAGCTTGATGAGCTTGAGCAACTCACCGGCTTTGCTGGCGTCGGCGGTGGTTTCGGCCTGCTCAAACTCGGTTTCGCTCTGCTCGTCCACAAACAAACGCCAGACGCGGCCAAGGAAACGATAGACGCCCTCGACGCCCCGGGTGTTCCACGGCTTCGTGTCTTGGAGCGGGCCCATGAACATCTCGTAAAGCCGGAACGCGTCCGCGCCGAATTCCGTCAGGATGTCGTCCGGGTTCACCACGTTGCCGCGGGACTTGGACATCTTCTGGCCGTCTTCGCCGAGGATGAGGCCCTGGTTGACGAGCTTGAAGAACGGCTCGGGCGTGGAGACGTAACTGAGATCGAACAGAACCTTGTGCCAGAAGCGCGCGTAGAGCAGGTGCAAGACGGCGTGCTCCGTGCCGCCGACGTAGAGGTCAACGCCCTGCGGTTCGTAGCCGCCGACGTTAGTCGGCGCATCCTTTTCGGTTGCAGTAGCTGGCGCAGACCGATGTCCGCGGCTACTCATCCAATACGACTCCGCTTCCTTACCCACGAACGCCTGCGCATTCTTCGCATCGAGGTAGCGCAAGTAATACCAGCATGAGCCGGCCCATTGGGGCATGGTGTTCAACTCGCGCGTCGAGCCGTCGGGCAAGTTCACCCAATCCTTGGCTCGGGCCAGCGGCGGCTCGCCGGAGGCTGTAGGCTTGTAGTCGGTGAGCGCCGGCGGTAGCACGGGCAATGCAGACTCGGGCAACGCTTCGTGATAGAGGCTACCGCTGGCGTCGCGCTTCCAAACGATCGGGAACGGCTCGCCCCAGTAACGCTGCCGACTGAAGAGCCAGTCGCGGAGCTTGTAGTTGATCGTCTTCTTACCGAGGCCCTTCAACTCCAGCCAGGCGGTAATCTTCTTCTTGGCTTCGGGCGTGGGCAAGCCGGTGATGGAGACTTCACTGTTTGAGGAGTTGATGGCTCTGCCTTCGTCGCAAAAGGCCATAGAGAAATCCCATCGTGCAAGGTAGTAGCGTAGCGTTGCGTCTTCGGCGCCTTCAGTGGGCCAAGCTTCGATTGGGATTTGTGCATGCACGTCCGGTGACGCAACCCCTAAATTCGCTTCTTTTGCCGCATTGGTAAGCCAGTGTTGCGAAGGTCGAACTACACCCCGCAGATCAAGTTGAAACTGCCGCGCAAAGGCGAAATCCCGTTCATCATGAGCTGGCACGGCCATGATCGCACCCGTGCCGTAGCTGGCCAGGACGTAGTCGGCGATCCAGATGGGTATCTTCTCGCCGTTGACGGGATTGATGGCGTAGGCGCCGGTGAACACGCCGGTCTTTTCCTTGGCCAGCTCGGTGCGTTCGAGGTCCGACTTCTTGGCGACTTCAGCCTTGTAGGCTTGGATCACCGCGCGCTGCTCTGGCGTGGTGATTTGGTCCACCAACTTGTGCTCGGGCGAAAGCACCATGTAGGTCGCGCCGAAAAGCGTGTCCGGGCGCGTGGTGAAGACACGAATTTTGGAATCGGCCTCTGGCAACGTGCTGCGATCCGTCCCGGTCGCAGAACCAACTTGGTTAGAACTTCCGGCGGGACGCACGGAAGCACGTCGGTCGGCGCACTCTGCAATGGCAAAGTCCACTTCCGCGCCCTCGCTGCGCCCGATCCAGTTCCGCTGCATCTCCTTGAGCGAGTCGCTCCAGTCAATCGTGTCGAGGTCTTGGAGCAGGCGCTCGGCGTAGGCGGTGATGCGGAGCATCCATTGGCGCATTGGCTTGCGGCTGACGGGATGCCCGCCGACTTCGCTTTTGCCATCCACGACTTCCTCGTTGGCGAGCACTGTGCCGAGGGCTTCGCACCACCAGACCGGCGCTTCGGTGACGTAGGCAAGCCGCTTGGAATCGCGGTAGGCGCGGCGTTTAGTTTCAAGCTCAGGGAGTGGCACAGGCGTCCCGCCTGTGGGCGTAGCACAGGCATCCTGCCTGTGGTCCGTCGCGGCGGACAGGCTGGAAGCCTGTCCTACGTTCTCAGGCTGGAAGCCTGAGCTACTACACTGCGTGTTGGCCGGTTCAAGTTCCGACGGATACTTCAGCGTCTCAATCGGTTCAGCCTTGTTCGTTTCCGAATTGAACCACGAGTTATAGAGTTTGAGGAAAATCCACTGCGTCCACCGGAAGTAGTCGGGATCGGTTGTGTTCACCTCACGCGACCAGTCGTAGCTGAAGCCGAGGCTTCTGATCTGACGGGTGAAGTTGGCGATGTTCTGCTCCGTGGTGACGCGCGGGTGCTGGCCGGTCTTGACGGCGTATTGCTCGGCGGGCAGGCCGAACGCGTCCCAGCCCATCGGATGCAGCACGTGCAGACCGCAGGCGCGCTTGTAGCGGGCCAAGATGTCCGTGGCGGTGTAACCCTCCGGATGCCCGACGTGCAGCCCCGCGCCGGACGGGTAGGGGAACATGTCGAGGATGTAGAACTTCGGCGGGGCTTTGCAGCCAGCCACTTTTTCCCGGGACATGGAATCCGCGCCGTGACGGATTGCGAACGGATGCCCGGCCGGCACGGTCTCGCCGGGGTTGAACGCACGAAAAGCCTGCTGCTCGTCCCAAGCCTGCTGCCACTTGGGTTCGATCAGGTGAAACGGATATTGCCTGCGACTGCTAGCCATAGAGCCGCAGATATTGGGGAAAGCCGGCGGCGCGGGCAATGGCGGAGTTTGCTGCGGTTGTTCTGGCCACTGGCGGCTGCAGCCAAAGCTTCTCTGCGCGTGGAGCGCGCGCTGTCCCAGCGCGCAGCGTCTTGCCATGTGCGACGCCCGAGAAGGTTGACACCCGGAATAGTATCCGGGCTGCTGCGACCAGGGGACTGGTCGCGGTCCAACGGCACGGCGGGAGTCGCGCGGCTACTTCAGCATCGCCGCGAGCGTCGGCTCCATGGCGTCGGCCCAGAGCTGATAGCCTTGCTCGTTCGGATGGAGCAAATCGGGCATGATGGTCTTCGGAATGGAACCGTCGTCGGCCAGGAAGACCTTTCCGATGTCGAGGAACTTGACCTTCTTGCCGTCGTCGAGCTTGGCGAGGGCGTCGTTGATCTCCTTGATCTGGGCGCGCTGGGGAGCGTCCACCGTGCCGCGGGGGAAGACGGCGAGGAGCAGAAGCTTCGAGTCGGGCAGATTGGTGCGGATCGCCTTCACGACGGCGGTTACGCCTTCGATGATTTCGGGCGTGGAGTTGCGCGGCGAGCCGTCCTTCTCCTTGCCGGTGTTGTTGGTGCCAATCATTAACACGGCGACCTTCGGCTTCAAGCCATCCAGTTCGCCCTTCTCAATGCGCCAGAGGACATGCTGGGTGCGATCGCCGCCGATCCCGAGGTTCAGAGCATGCCGCGGGGCGTAGAACTTGTTCCAGACGTTTGAGCCGCGCTTGCGCCAGCCGTCGGTAATCGAGTCGCCAATGAACACGACGTCGAACTTGCCGGCCTTGGCCTCGGCGAGAAAACCTTCGTGGCGCGCGACCCAGTTGGTCGGGGACTCGCGCAGAACCGGAACGACGGCGGAGTTTTCGGCCAGCGCAGAAGCGGCCAGCAACACGCTGAACACACACAACGACAATCTCTTCATGCGGAGAAGATGGAAATATGTACGCTAAGAATCAATGGTTTTGCAGCGCCACCGTCGCCAGCAGCTTCGTCTTGTGGTGTGTCGGGAAATCTCGAACCCACACAACTCCGCAGTGAATGGTGGGGGTTGGTGATGCACTCCGGTCGAGTGGTTGCTGAGGGCGTGGGCGTATGGCAGAGTGGGGGCATGCCTGCGATCACCTACTCGGGGGCCGCTTTGCAGCAGGGCTCTCGCGCATCAATCGGCTGGCCACGACTGTTCCTATGTTGCCGACACATTGGGAAGGATCGCTGGTTGCAGAGAGGCGAACGGTTCGTCGATTCATGTGAACGCCGCGAAGTCGCGGTCCGGAAGAGAAGAAATTCCAGTTGGGAGTGGTTATTCTGGCTTTGGATCGCGTTGGCATTCTCCTGTGAGCTCTCGGCAAAAGAGTGGCGTGTGGGAGTGCTTTATTGGTCAATGAATATCCCCGGCCAGGTTGCCATGCGGCGGGGTTTGGAGGCGGAGGCCAAGGTTCTCAATGACGCCGCGCGCCGGGACGGTAAGCCTGCAGTGAAGCTCGAAGTTCGGGTTGCGGGCGATGGTGAGGCGGGGATCGAGAATCAGATTCGCCAAATGAAGGAACTGATTGCGGCCCGCGTGGACCTGCTCGTCGTGCAGCCCACGGATAACGCCGCGCTGGCCGAGGCACTCAAGGCCGCCAACCAGGCGCGGATTCCGGTGGTCGCTTACGATCAATACATCAGCGGTGGGACGCTGGCGGCGTATCGGACATCGGATAATTACCAGGCCGGTTTTCTGGACGGCGAATACATCGCCTCACGATTCGGGGCCGATCACACGGTCC
>CAZWJC010000262.1:0-9965 GCA_964634255.1 uncultured Verrucomicrobiota bacterium
AGGTGACGCAGAGCAACGCGGCGAATGCGGAGGAAAGCGCTGCGGCGGCCGAGGAATTGAACGCCCAGGCCGAATCCATGAAAGATGCCGTGAATGAATTGCTGCGGCTGGTGGATGGCAAGGGCCGTCAGCCGGGCACCGCGAGCGCAGCTGCGGCCCCGGTCCGGAACCACGGCCTCAAGCGGGCCAATGTCAAAGCGCAGAAGCCGACTGCGGCGGCCAACGGTAATGGGGCACACCCGTCCCCTGGCGTTCCCAAAGCAGCAGCTCGCCAAGCCCAACCGGAGTTGGTCGGTGCGGGCCGTCGTTCGGACATCCCAATGGAAGGCGACTTCAAGGAATTCTAGTCTGGGTTTGTCTGTGGCGGCGTCGCGGAAACCAGCGGCGCCGCCGCTTGTCTCAGAAGAAGAGGAGTGAAATAGAACCATGAAAACTAACTGGACCATTGGAAAGAAGCTGATCCTGTCGTTCCTGGCTGTCGCTGTCGTGACGTTGCTGCTGGGGTTGGTTGGGTATTTCGGCGCGGTCAAAAGCGACCGGAACATTGAGGAGGTCGGCCACGTGCGCCTGCCCAGCGTCGAGGCGTTGCTCGTCATCAGCCGGGCGCAGACCGCGGTCAACAGTGCGGAGAATGCCTTGCTGTCCACGCGGCTGACGGCCCAACAGCGCGCCGCACAGTTGCAGTCCTTCGCGGAAGCGAAAAAGCGTGCCGACGCGGCGCGGCAGATTTACGAGCCGCTGCCGCAGACGGCGACGGAGGCGGAAGTCTGGAAGAAGTTTGTCCCTGCGTGGGAACGGTGGTGGCAGGATCACCAGCAATACGAGAAGACCGTCCGGGAATTCGAGGCGTTGGGGGTCGCGGATCCGATCGCCCTCGCCCGCGATCTCTTTGAGGTGCGGGGCACGTTTTGGAAGACGCTCGCCTCTCTGTCCAAGCAAATCAAAGATGGAGTGGCGCTGGCGGAAACCGATACCGTGAACACGTTCTTGGTGGATTCGCCCAGCGACTGGACCCGAAAGCTCACCTCGCCCAACCCGCAGATTCAAAAAGCCCTGGAGGAAATCCGTCCGTTGAATACGGCGCTGCTGGCCAATATGCGCAAGGCGCGGGAGGCAGCCGCCCGCGGCGAGTCCGCGGCCGCGCGTGAGTTGCTGGAGAAAACGGTGATGCCCGATGCCATGAAGATCATCGAGTTGATGCGGCCAATGCGCGCGGAAGCGGACAAGGCCGTGGTCCTGCACACCCGGATGACGGACCTGGCCGTCGTGACCAACGCGGCGTCTTTTGCCGCGGCCGAAACGCTGCTGAATCAGCTCGTCGAGATCAACTCCCAAGCCGCGGCGACCACCAGTACTTCGGCAGAAGCGGATGCCAACACCCTCAAATTGTTCAGTCTGGTCGCGATGGTTCTTGGAGTGGCGCTGGCGTTGGCGCTGGGGCTGGGGATCACGTGGGGCATCAACCGGGTATTGCGGCGCATCACCGACAACTTGAACGCTGGCGCTGAGCAGACAGCCGGTGCCGCCGGGCAGGTGTCCTCTTCGAGCCAGTCCCTGGCCGAAGGCGCGAGTGAGCAGGCTGCCTCGCTGGAAGAAACCAGTTCTTCGTTGGAAGAGATGTCCTCAATGACGCAGCGGAACGCAGAAAACGCGAGCCGGGTGAAAGACCTCGGGGCCGAGGCTCGTGCTGCGGGCGACGTCGCCGTCAGCGACATGCAAACCATGGATGCCGCGATGGCGGCGATCAAGGCCTCCAGCGATGATATCGCCAAGATCATCAAGACCATTGACGAGATTGCCTTTCAGACCAATCTGCTCGCGCTGAATGCTGCGGTCGAAGCCGCCCGCGCAGGCGAAGCGGGTGCGGGTTTTGCCGTGGTAGCCGATGAGGTGCGCAGTCTAGCGCAGCGGTGCGCCCACGCTGCCAAGGAAACGGCGACCAAGATCGAAGATTCGGTGCAGAAGAGCGCCCGGGGTGTGGAGATCAGCAACAAGGTGGCGCACTCGCTGCAGGAGATTGTGGGCAAGGCCCGGCAGGTGGACGAACTGGCCGGCGAAGTGGCCGCGGCCTCGAAAGAGCAGACTCAGGGCATCACGCAAATCAACACCGCCGTCAGTCAGATGGACAAGGTGACCCAAAGCAACGCCGCCAATGCGGAGGAAAGTGCCGCGGCGGCGGAGGAACTCAATGCGCAGGCCGAGACGCTGAAGGACACGGTGAAGGAACTCCTGCGCCTCGTGGATGGCAATGGCCGTCAAGTCGAGTCCGCTGGGGCGAAATCCCCCTTAACGCGGAACAGTAAGGTCAACTGGTCCGATGCCAAGGCGCAGAAGCCAGCGACCCACGCCAATGGGAGCGGGGCGCATTTGTCCAACGGCGCGCACAAACCAACCTCGCGGCAAGTCCAGCCGGAGCTGGCCAGCGCGGGCCGTCGTTCGGAAATCCCGCTGGAAGGCGATTTCAAAGAGTTCTGACTCGCGCCTGCCGGAGGGCGGCGGCTTACGGCAATTCGCGAATTCGCAGGTTGCGGAATTCGATCGGCGAGCCTTCCGATTCGAGACAGATGTAGCCGAAGGCTGGCCTGCAGCCCGTCCCGCCCGATACTTCCTCGCCATTGACCCAGAGCCGCACTTCGCCGTTGATCGCGCGGACGTAGTAGTGGTTCCATTCGCCCACGCCCCGGCTCAGGTTTTTGCGGGGGAAGCTGCGCTTGCCGCCCGGCGCCGCGGGAGGAAAGGGTTTCATATCGGCGCTGCCGGTCGGGAATACGTCGCCGTTCGTTGTGAACCAATCGGCCTTCTTGCCGGACTCACGTTCATATTGCTCCGTGTAACCGTGGTCAAGAACTTGGACCTCGATGCCTTCGGGCAGACGGCCCTTGCCGGCTTCCAGCTCCTTGATTGAGCGCTCAGTGGCCCAGAAGAACACGCCGGAGTTGCCGGCCGAGCGCAGATGCCGCCACTCGACGACTAGTTCCAGATTGGTGACGGTCTGCCGTGAGCGAATCACACCCACGGGTTGACCGGTGCAACGCGTGACGCCGCCCGCCCAGGTCCAAGTGTTCGAGTTGCAATTGACGTTGGTGAAATCTGATTCTCCCAGCGCGCGCCAGCCCGGGCCCGAGCCGTCAATGAACGCCTTGGGGCTGGCGGAGTTTGGCTGCGCCTGAACTGCGTCACTCGCGAGGAGCAGAGCAACACCCACCGGTACCATCCGCCAGAGTTTTGCTGTCTTCATGGCGCAAGCATGACCCGCTTCCGTCTTTCCCGCCAGCCTGAACGGGGGCAAGTGGCGCTAACGTTTCAACCGCTGGGCGAAGATCCCCAGATGATTGCCCACGCGCCGCTCCCGGCCCACCGGCGGGCCGCAAGGGCGGTTGAGCAACACGGGCGCGCCGTTCGTGCCTTCGATCACCAACGCGGTGCTCCCGCCGCCATCCAGATTCAGCGCGTTATACGCGCCCAACTTGCGCATCCATTCCGCGGTCTCCGCCGTGGTCGTGCCTTCGCTGTAACCGGGCTGGCGACCGTCCACCGTCATCAGAATCAGGTAGCGGCCATTGCGCGACACGCCTACCGCCGAGCGAGGATGCCGGTTGGTCATCGTTCCGTTGTTCTTCCCGTGAATCAGCAGCGCGAAGAAGCCACTCAACCCGTTGTACGCGCCGCGCGTCTCGACAGGCGAAAGTGCGATCCACGCCCGGCGGTTGGTGCTGATCAACAGGGCGTCCCACTTGTTGGGCGGTGAGTAGAGATCGCCGCGTGAAAGCGACAATCCCTCGATATCCATCGGGTCGCCTTGTTTCTTCGCGAACACGTCGAACACCGAACCATTCAGAGCCACCTGGCACCCGAACTCGGTGAGGAATTCAGAAGTCGTGCGCGCCCCGACGTCCTTGGGCACGTCGTCGTTCGACGGCGTGACGAGGAAATCAACCGTCGGCTCGCGCAGGTCCACGCGGACCGCGCGCATCTGTAACGGACGCGGTTTTGTGGTCGCGCCCTCACACCACTCCACGCCACGGAAGATCGGTTTCCAACGCGTGATCCTGGCGTGCCGGACGGCGTCGGTGGGCTTGAGGGTGGGCGCATTGGTCGAGGTGGCGTTGTCTTGAGCCCTCGGCAGCTTGGATTCTGCAGCCGTCGCAACGAGGACCGCCGCCAAGAGCAAACCCGGGATGAGTAACCCGGCATTCAGCCGGCGTTTGGCGGTGGTTGAAGGGAATCCGATCATCTGCCGTCAAGGCTCGCGCACGCAAATCACGTTGACCAAATCCAACCCCAGCGCGGTGGACTTCTCGTTCCTGCCGACAAGTTTGAACATGAGGTTATTCGGGCCGGCAGCCAGCGGCAATTTGCCGAGCAACAACCGTTCGCTGCGGGCCGGTTTCTCGGCGTAGAGGTCCACGGGTTCGGCCACCGGATTCTCGTTCTGAAACAACTGCACCTTTGCCTGCGCCGGACCCTTGATGGCTTCGATGTAGATCGCGTAAGTGCCGGTGACGGGGACATCGCATGTCGGCGAGAAGAAGTGTGGGCCGAACCAGTCCTCCCCCGTGGCGACCAGCGACATGTAGCGCACTTCCTCGTCGCCAAACCGCTCCTTCTTTCGCGTGAGGCTGGCGCGGTCGAACGACCAGGCATAGATCGGCGTCTGCCAGCCGGCAGGAAAGATGACCTCTTGGAGATCGTTCACCGCGCGGTCTTTCAACGGCGGCGGGTTGAGGTCCGCCGTGGGGCGCTTCTCGGAGTAGAGGTAGGTGACGCTGCAATAATCCGTCGGGATGCTGTTCTTCTCGCCCGCGTGTTCGATCGTCTGGCGGATGCTCTTGCGGAACGAGTAGGCCTCGCCGAGAAACAACCGATACGCGCCGGTGCGCCCGAGATGCTTGGCGTAGCCCAGGCAGCCGCTCAATGGGAACGAAATCCGTTTCTCCCAGCGGTCCGGGATGTCGTACCAACCGCCGTTGAAGAAATCCTCCGAACCTGTTCCGTGAACCACCAACTCGCCGTCAATCGTCGTCTGATCGTCGCCCTCGAAGAACAACGTCTTGCCCGACTCGAATCCTTGCGATTGCAGAGCTACGCCCACCAGATGGCCGCGCCCTTCGGTTTCGATGAACGTAAAGGGCTCGCCCAACTTGGTGGGATTCTCCCGTCGCCACAACGCGTAGAATTTCCCCTCGTCGGCGGCGCGCGGCACGGCGGCGTGCAAAACCTCGGCGCGGAGTTCCACGGGAGTGGATCGCTCCGAAACCACCTCCACGACGGCGCTGCGGTCGAATGGCATTGGGAAGTAGCAGTAGTTGGCTTCGCCACTCGTGCCGACGAGCAGGGATTGCATCGCCGGTTGTCCCCAGGCATAGCCGAAGAAATCGCCCAAGGGACACAGGACTGCGGGTTCGTCGCCGTCGAAGCTGATCTTGAGCAGGAGATCGCGGGCTTTGCTGACCAGAGCCTCCGTCGGCGTAAAACGCAGGCCCACGATCCGCCCGCCTTTCTTCGCCTTGAAGATCGTCTTGGTCGAGTGTGGCTCAAGTTTCACCGTGACTGGGCTCGTCTGCACCTTCGCGCCAGACGGCGCGGTGAAGCGGCTGATGTCCGAGCCCGTGCTGCGGAACAATTCGCACGCCTTGTCGCGAGCGCTCAGATCAGCGGCGGAGAGCTCCGGATTGAACGTGGTGACGCCGGCGTCCGGACCATAGAGCGCGTAGTTGATCTGGTAGAACTGCACCTTGGGCGCGCGGACGCGCACGATGCAGGACTTTTCGAAGGGCAGGGGAACGTAGCAGTAGAAGCCGCCCGCGCCGAAGCCCACCAGCGGACGCGGAAACGCCGGATGCCCGCCCAGGAACAGCTCGCGGAACTTCACGGAAACGCGTGGCGCGGGTTCGCCGTCGAAGAGGAATTCCATTTCATCGTCGGTGGGCGTGGGAGTCCATACGCGGTAGATCACCCCCGGGCCTTTCAGGTCGGCGAGCACAACTCCCTCGGCATCTTTGCGAACGAAGGAGTACTTGCCCGAGAAACCATCGTCATTGTTGCCCGTGCGATCGTAGCTGGAAACCGAGCCGATCTTCACGGGATCTTTAAACGCCGGCAGCCGATCCAGCCGGTACAACTCCTCAATACCCAGTGCCGCGGCATTTCCCCGGAGGCACAGCCCCGCCAACAACGCACACCCAACCACGCTTGGAAGTGAAAAACTCATGGGCGTGATGAATAACAGTTCCGCACCCACGCGCCAACCGGATTCCGTGCGCAGTTGCTATGGAAACGAGCCGCGGCAGACGAATTAAAGCGGCGTGGCGGCGACTTTACCTCAGTTCCTCAATCGCTCGGGCCACGCGTTCGCGGTGCTGTTGGATGGACGCGCCGTCGCTCGCGAATTCCGTGAGGCTGCGGGTGATGCTCTCCGGAACTTCCAATAGTCGGGCGAGTCGCTGATACGTTTCGGCCGGCAGGGCAGGCCGGCGTTCAGTCAGGCGGCGACGCAGGATGCTGAGGTATTCGTAATCTTCGATGCCGTCCCGCAGATGCTCCCACCGGATGGAATCTACGGGACCATCAAGGACCGGGGCTTCGGCATTGCCGCCGGCCGCAGCCAGCGGCGGATAGATGAAGCGCCCGTCGCCGTTGCCCCAGGGCAGGCGGTCCCCGGCGGGTGTGCTGTAACCGGAAGTCCAACTCATCGGGTCGGTGTAGGGATTTTGCTGGGCATTCGGGTAGGCGGCGCTGCTGGTCCAGTAGGTGGTCTCCCAAACGAGAATGCCTTCGATGTTCCGCTGGAAAGTCTGCCAGAGCCAGATGCGCATCTCGGGCGCGGGATGATCAATGAACAGCCCGGCATAGGGCGCCTTCGGGCCGGTGCAGACATACCACCAGAACTTCTCGCCTTGCTTCCGGCGTTCCTCGGCGCGCTTGTGATCGTAGTTGTCGATGATGCTGCACCAGATGTCCGGCCCGCCGAGCAATCCAGGCTCAACCTGTTCGGTCAGCATCCGGGCGATGCGTGGGCAGGAGCGCTTCAGTTTGGCAAAGCCGTTCATGACGAACGGATATTGATCCGCGCTCGGTTCGTCGAACCAGTAGATGAACGCCTCGTCCAGCCAGCCCTTCTCGGCCAAGTGCGCTTCCAACTGTCGGCAGTAGGAATCGAACAGCACCGGAAACTCCGGCGTGTCCTCGTCGAAGCCCAGCAGGTTGGGCGGCGAAATCTCGTGAAATGTGCCGCCGCCGATGCCGGGAATGCCTACTTGGAACGAGTTGAAGTGATTCCGGTCAATCGCCTGTGTCATGGCTCGGTCCCACGCGGTGAAATCGAATTGCGCCTTGAGCTGATCCAGCGGCACGACCGGTTCGGTGCGCGACTGGCGCTCGAAGTCGCCGCCCTGCACGAGCTCCGCACCCGTCTCGGCGTCCGTGATGGAAATGTCGTCGAACCACACCAACCCGACTTCCTCACCGCGGTCAGTCCACACGGTGGCGCGGGCGTTGAAGCGGACGTATTCCGCGCCGGGCGGAAAGGTCGTGAGCAACTCGTCAATGTTCTGCCAGCCGCCGGTGCCGCGCAGCGTGATGTCATTGTTGCGCCCGGACATCCACTGCTTCTGGGCGTCGAAATGATTCAGCGTGACGATGAATCGGTGGCCGGGCACGGCGGTGCGATACCAGCACTTCACTCGCAGTCCCTTGGTCGGAATCTTGATCAGCGGTTCGTAACTCGCCGTCACGTTCTCGTTGACCTTGTCGTCGTAGATGAGCAGCGCGCCTTTGCCCGAATGCACTTCGTTGCTGACGATGCGCAGTCCGGTCCAATTGTCCCATGAAGTGTTGGGCGGATGAACATCCGGCCACTTCACTTGGATGTGATCGAGCGGCGCGGGATCGTACGGCGAGACGTGATGCGCGGCGAGGTTGGCCCAATACTTCTCCAGCACGAGCCGTTTCTGCTCTTCGGTCTTGAGGCCGTGATAGCGAAAAACGTTGCCCGGCGAGAAGCCGAATGCCGTGGTGCAAGTCATGCGGTCCGGCAACGCGAAGTCATAAACGGTCAGTTCAAGCGGCACAGAAGCTTCAAGGTCTTTGCCGCGTAGCAAGACCGTGCCGCGATACGTTCCCGCCGGCGTGTTGGAGGGCGCAAAGACGCGAATCCAAAACGCGTGATTGAAATCCGGCTTCAATTCCAGCGGTCCGGTGATCGGCAACAGCGGATCCGGACAGAGCCCCGGCTTCGAAGCGCGATCCGTGGCTTGGGTGATGTCGAGATAGTTGACCTGAAGCGCTTCGATCTTGCTGGAGGCGATCGGGGTGCCGTTTGGCCCAACGAGATCGCTGCACGTAATCTGAAAGGCCTCCAGTGGTTTGGTCGAACGCACTACGAGCTGGACCGCCTCGCGTTCATTGCGGGCGCAACTCAGCCGGACATTCGTGCCGGCTTCCGTCGGCGGAGGTTGGTCAGGGCGTATCTTGGTTGCGCTGGACAACGCCCACCAGAGTGTGACGCCTGCGGGTGCATTGGGTAGCTTTGTGCCCGCGGAGCTCTGTGCCTGAGTCCCGGGCAAATGCAACAACGTGATGCCAGCGCAAGCCAGCCAAATTCCATAGGTGGTCTTCATTGGAGTTCCACGGTGAGCTGATAGAAGTGGTTCGCATTGGTTGATGCGAAGGTGGACGTCACCACTTCCGTCAGGCGGTTGGCGTTCGTGGTTACGTTTTCGCTCGTCGAGGTGATTTTGATCCAGTCTGCGAGGTTTGTGGACGCGAGCCAGGAGTAAGTCAGATCGGACGCGCTACGCAGGCGCTCGTATGACGTGCGGAAAACGTCGCCAGCTCCAGAGTCGAGAAGCCCGAAGCTTAAGGCGACGGCGTCTTCCGCCAACGGTAATAATCCGAATGCGTATTCGAACACGTTGCTGTAGGCATCACCATCGGGGTTCGCGCCAGGAGCGCCCACCGCCGGGTCTGTGATTTGAGTGAGCGCGAACCGCGCAGCCCGCCAACTGGCGAAGGTGAGCGCGGGCGCGATGCCGACCCGGGCGATGAACGGGTCCGGATTGCCGGTGCGCGTGTCGACCCACACGGGCACGGCAGGGACATCCGCGCCGTCGGGCGGGGCGATGCCGAGGTAGTCGCCGAGCATGTAGCCGCTGCTGGTCAACGGAGCCAGACGGACGTCGCTGGAGGTGGATGACACGCGCAGATTGGGCTGCCAAGTATTTCCGCCGTCAAAAGACTGCGCGAGGAACAGGTCCGTGAAGTTTGTGTCGCCCAAGTTCACGCGGCCATCGTGGAAGATGATCGTTACGGTTTGTCCATCCGGCGAAGCGCTGATGGCGGGATTGAACACCGCGGCGTTGGTGGGATTGTCGCTGACCGGCTTGGGTGCGGTCCACGTGACGCCTTTGTTCGCGGACTTGGTGAACATGACCCGAGGGGCGCCCTGGTAGCGGGCTTGGTAAGTGACAAACAAGACTCCGTTAGTTCGGTCCGCGGTTGCCGAAGGCAGAAACGCGCCATCGCGCACGCCCGGTGCGTTATAGGCGACTACGGGTGTCACCAGTCGGAGTGCGTCGAAGGTGTTTCCGCCGTCGGCGGAGGTGGCCACCTCGATGGCCTCGCCGCTAGTCAGTGAGGAAGCGAAATTCCAGTACACCACGGCCAGCGTGCCGTTGGGCAGGAACACCGGCTGAGAGCCTTGACAATAATAGCTGGTGGGCGTGATTGCGCTTTGCGGCTTCCAGGTTCTGCCGCCATCGTCGCTGTAGGAGCGCACGATGGGGTAAGGGTTCGAGGTGAACATGGTCCAGGTGACGACGATCCGTCCTGCGTTGGTGGTTTGGGGAAACGTGTTCACCGCCATCCAGTTCTTGTCAGGGAAGATGCTGGATGAGGTTGGGCGATACACTTCGACGGGCGGTTCGAAACTGACGCCGCCATTGGTGGAACGACTGACGGTCACCACC
>CAZWJC010000263.1:0-9850 GCA_964634255.1 uncultured Verrucomicrobiota bacterium
GCAGGTTTTCAACCTGCCGCTCAAGCCGGAGAACGGTTTCCTGCCGGACCTCGACGCCGTCCCCGCCGACGTGCTGGCGAAGGCGAAGGCGCTGGTGATCAATTACCCGAACAACCCGACCGGCGCGAGCGCCACTCAGGAGTTCTTCGCCCGGGTCGTCGCGTTCGCGAAGAAGAACCGCCTCGTGGTCATCTCGGACGCGGCCTACGCGGCGTTGGTTTATGAGGGGCAGCCGCTGAGTTTCCTTGCCATGCCGGGTGCGATGGACGTGGGCGTCGAACTGCACTCGGTCAGCAAGTCATTCAATATGACGGGCTGGCGATGCGGTTTCGTCGCGGGCAACGAACTGCTCGTCCGCGCCTACGGCGACGTGAAGGACAACACGGATTCCGGCCAGTTCCTCGCCATCCAGCACGCGGCGGCGTATTGCCTCGATCATCCCGAGATCACGCAGCAAATCGCGGCGAAATACTCGCGCCGCATGGATTTGCTGGTCGGGGTGTTGAAGCAAGCGGGCTTCGCGGTAAAGAAGCCAAAGGGCTCGTTCTTCCTCTACGTGCCCGCGCCCAAGTCGGCGATCAAAAACACGGGCGAACGGATCCCGTTCAAGACCGCCGAGGACGCCTCGCAATGGCTGATCACGGAGAAGCTGATTTCCACCGTGCCGTGGGACGACGTGGGGGCGTATCTGCGCCTGAGCGTGACGTTCGCTGCAATGGGCGCGGCCGACGAGCAACGTATCATGGGCGAAATCGGCAGCCGGCTCGGCGACGTGCGGTTTGAGTTCTGAGTTTTACCGCCAGACGCCGAGTTTGTGAAGCTGCGCTTCCGCTTGCCCAGCCCAGTCGCGATTCGCGGCGGGACTGGCTGGGCTCGGATGCAGAATCCGGCCCACCTTCACCGGCAGGTCCGATAGAACTTCGCTCGCGCGTCGTGCGGCGAAGTCGCCCACGCCAATCAGCCATTCGGGTTTCAGAATGCCGACGACTTCGCGCAAGTGCGCGTCGCAGATTGCGAACAACCCCTCGCGCGTGCCGGCAGGCAACTTGTCCGGCGTCAGATTGCGCCCGCTTGCTTCGAGAAACGCCAGTGGGCAGTAGTTCAGCACGAAGTGTTCGCTAAAGAAATGTTCCGGTGTGCCAAAGCAGGCGGCAAAGAACTGCCAAAGCCGTCGGCCGCTGACCTCCGACCGCCGACACGCGAAACCCTCGACCGGCCGCTTTGGATGCTCGCGCTCGGGGCGGCCAATCGCTGCGGTGATGCCGAGCCAATCCCGAACCGCGGCGACTTCGCCGAAGGGCACACCCGTCTGGACCATGCCGAATGGGCCCGGATTCAACCCGAGAAAGACAACGTGTTTCGGCTGCTTGCCGAAGCGCTTCAGATATGCCGCGTGCGCCGGCCACGCGTAATCGAGCGGGTTATAGACATGAGCTGCCGGTGGGCCGAACGGCAATTCGTTCACGGCCTGCGACAATGTTCTCGCTACGCGCAGCAGAGACGCAACGTCGTCGGCTGATTCTTTCCTAGATTTCACCGCAGCAGCTTGCACTGAAGTTAAGAATCGAAGCAATGGCGCTCGTTGGCTGAGCAGCGCGGTGGCGAGTTGAGTCGCCGGTTCTCATCCAAAGCCTAGCTGATTGGGGAAATCGGGGCATCCAGCTGTGTCAGGCTCCGGGCTTCCAGGTAGAATTGTCGAGCAACTCAATGCCCGGTTTCTGGAAGCGGATGCGGCGCGCCTTGTAGAGCTTGCCGAGCGCTTGCTTGAACGCTTTTTTACTGACGTTGAATTTTTGCCGGATGGCCACGGGCGAACTGTCGTCGTCATAGGCCAGCTTTCCGCCGTTGCGTTCGAGCGCTTGGACGATCTGGTCCGTCAGCGAAGCCACGCGTTGATAGCCGGACGCGTCAAGGCTCAGGTCAAGCTTGCCGCCGGGGCGAACCGCGCGGACGAAGCCTTTCAATTTCTGCCCAATCATGAGCGGGGAGGCGAGCTTGTCCTGATACAACAGACCGCGGTGCGTGCTCTCCACGACGGCGTTGTAGCCGAGCGGCGTCCTGCCGGTGATGATGAAGCTCACCGCCTGACCGCTGCGATACTGCGGCACTTCCCGACTCAAATGCCGGCTCAGCCGTGTGGTCGCCACGATCCGCTGGCTCGTTGGGTCGAGGAAGATGAACACGACGACGTGCTGCCCCACGTGAACCGGAAACTCCTGCTCGCGAAACGGCAGCAGCAAATCCTTGGCGAGTCCCCAGTCGAGAAACGCCCCGACCCGCTGGTGGACGCTGACCACTTTCAGGCACGCGAACTCGCCGACTGTGGCGAGCGGCGTCTCGGTGGTAGCCACCAGCCGATCCTCGGAATCGCGATAGACGAAGACTGCCATGTTGTCCCCGGGCGCGACGCCGTGCGGGATGTAGCGGCCGGGCAACAGAATTTCGCCCAACTCCCCGCCATCGAGATAGAGGCCGGGCGCGGATTCCCGGACCACGGGGAGCACGTTGCGTTTGCCGATGATTGCCATGCGCTGGCAGCGTAAGCCGGTCGCATTGCCACCGGGAGGAAAATCGGCGGGCCTGGAATAGCCGATTCTGTTGTTGCTGCGCCAGCCATCCTACTTGAAATGGGACGCCCTCGGCTCTCAGAAAATCGCTTGCAACAGACAAGCCGACGGCGTTAGAACGCTTCCCGGCGGGGTTCGATGCACACCGGACGGCCGCAAGAGAGAGAAACCAGCAACTTGGAAAGGTCAACATGAAGAAGTTCATCCTTACCCTCGCGGTCATTGCACTCTCCTTGGCCAGTCTTCTGGCTCAAGGGACGATCAACTACAACATTCGTGTCCCGGGTCTCCTGATCAGTCACGTGTACAGCCCAGACGGCTTCGTGATGAGGTCCGGCAACACCCCCGCCGAGACCCCTTCTGGCACGCAGTTCTATTTGGGAGAATTGCTCAGCGGACCTGGCTGGTCCGCGGAACTCTTTGCGGCCGCCGGTTCTGGCCAGCCGGCGTCTGCACTTGTTCCGGTGGCGAATTCAATCACGACCTTCCGGACGGGTACACTGAGAGGGACAATTGTCCCCAGCATTTTGACGGTCCCGTTCATTGCCGCTGGAGGAACTGGGACATTCCAACTGCGCGCCTGGGACAACCGCGGCGGTACGTTGACTTCGTGGGCAGCAGCCGAACCGGCGTGGGAGGTGTGGGGAATCGCCGCAGGCTATTCGTTGCCCTTCGACATCGAGAACCTTGGCACTGACATCAATCAACCCGCAAATATGGTCAACTTCAGGAGCTTCAACCTAGTCATCCTACCAGAACCGAGTATCTCTGCGTTGCTGCTCTTGGGCGCTTTCGGCCTCCACATGCTCCGTCGCGAGTAACCGGAGCTCCAGCGCGGAGGGACGCCGCTATTGCCGCCTCGATTCCGGCCGCAGCTTCGTGCTGTTTGCCGATCTGCCGTAGCCACGAGGCAGCCAGGTGTGTTGGGTGAAGTCGCCTCAATTACCTGATCCGTGATTGAAGCAGCGCAGCGGCACCGCGGTTCACCCGAAGTCAAACTCAGTGAGCCCTCCGGACAGGCCTGGGGCTTGCCCGGTGAATCGAACTTGCCTTCCCACCCGGTCGCACGGTGTGGTCAATGTCATTCACCCGGCGGGAGTTCCAAAGGTGTCTGTGTCCTTGAACGACTGCGCATCCGAACCGCATATTGCTGCGGATGGCTGTTGAACTCACAGAAGCTTTGCTCCGCGACAACGCGGGCTGGGACGTCCTGAAGCAGGCCCGCGCCCAGTTGGCGCAAGGGCAGGTGCTCAGTTCCTACTGGGTGCCGCCGCTGCTGCGCGGCGTCGTGCAGTCCGGCGGCATCTCCTATCGCGCATCGCTGGTAATCAAGAGTGAGGTGGACATCGAAAACCTATGCACCTGCCGGGACGCGCGCGAGTGGGGGAAGATTTGCGCCCACGTGGTCGCCGTCGGTCTGCACTGGTTGAACGCGCAGAAACCGGCGGGTACTTCACCGCCACCGCAATCGCCAAGCGTCGGGACGACTCGCCAGCAACCAGCGAGAAAACCTCCCGCGTTCTTGCGCGATCCGTCCGGTGAACCGGCGGAGTTGTTCCTCATCCTCCCGCCGAACCTGGATCAAGCCATCGCCCGCGGCAAAGTGATGCTGATGCTCGAAGCGAAGTGGGTTGGTGGACGATGTCCGTTGAATGCCTTGCCCAAGGGGCGCTCGTTTGCCTTCTCGCCGCAGGACGGCGCGATCATCGAACAACTTGAAACGCTGACGAACGGCGAAACGCCGGCCATCCTGCAACTGGACTTGAAGGATTTCGCCGCCCTGCTGCCAACGCTGGCGGAGCACGAATACATCACGCTGGGCAAGACCAGCGCAGTCACGGTCACAAAGACGCCGTTCCGCTTTCCTTTGCGGGCCAGTTTGGAAGCCAACGGGGAAATCGTCCTGGCGCTGAAGGAGAAGCTGCCGGCCCTTGTCATGGTCGGGGACTGGGTTTGGCAGAAGCAGACGTTTCAACCGCTACAGTTACCCGCCGGAACGAGGGATGTGTTGCGAGGACCAGCGCGCATCCCCCGGTCGCAAGTGCCACAGTTCCTGAGTCAGCAGTGGCCGCAATTGCAGGCGGCGGGTGGCGTGGAGGCGAATTTCAAGCTGGAGGATTTCACGCTCGAACCGCAAGCGCCGCGTTTCTTGCTGGAACTCAAGGGCGGTCTGGCCCAACTCAGCGCGCTGCTGCAATGCGGCTACGGGACTCGCGTGATGACTGTGGGTGTAACGGCGGCAGATGAGAGTGTGTGGCTGCCGGACCCGGACGTGTCGACGCGGTACTCGACACGCGACTTCAATGCCGAACGCGCCGCACTGACCCGACTACAGCGGAGCGGATTCTCTGGGCCGGACGCGCAGGGGAAGTTGCAGTTGCTGGGGCAAAACGCGGTGCTGAATTTCTTCGCGCGCGCATATTCGAAGCTCCAACGGGAATGGAAGGTCACGCTGGATGAGCATCTGGAGACGCGGACGATGCGGAACATCGAGCGCGTCGAGCCGCAGTTTCAGATCACGTCGTCGGGTGTGCAATGGTTTGACCTGGGCGTGGTGTTCGCGGCGAGCGGCGGGGAGACGTTCTCGGCAGCGGAAATTCAGCGTCTCATCTTGTCCGGCCAGAGCCATACGCGGCTCAAGAACGGGAAGATGGCGGTCATTGACACCGGCGCGGTGGAAGAGCTTCAGCAAGTGCTGCTGGATTGCGCACCCCAACAACACGCCGCGGGCTATCGCATCAGCAGCAAGCAGGCAGGCTTCCTGGAGGCGACCTTGCGGCAGCACACCGACTGGCGCGTGCAAGCACCGTCGGCTTGGCGGGATCGTGCGGCGAAGCAAAGCGGCGAGGCGAAACTGGAATGCCCGCCGCTCGGAAACCTGGAAGCTGTGTTGCGCCCGTATCAGAAACAGGGCGTCGCCTGGCTGCAATTCCTGCGCGAGAACAGTTTTGGCGGCATCCTCGCCGACGAAATGGGGTTGGGCAAAACGCTGCAAACGCTGGCCTTCCTACGCTTCGTTCGCCAGACGCAGAACAAGCGTGCGCCCATGCTGGTGGTTTGTCCAACCAGCCTGGTCTTCAACTGGGTGGCCGAGGCGAAGAAGTTCACGCCTGAGCTGAAGGTGCTGGCGCTGCATGGGCCAGATCGGCATGCGCTGTTTGATCAGATTCCCGGCAGCGACATCGTAGTGACCAGCTACGCGTTGATCCGGCGTGATGCGGACCGATATCGCGAGCTGGAGTTCGACACGGTGGTGCTCGACGAAGCCCAGCACATCAAGAACCGGCAGACGCAGAACGCACAGGCGGTGAAGTCGGTGCGGGCGCAGCATCGTCTGGTGCTCACCGGCACGCCGTTGGAGAACTCGGTGCTCGACCTCTGGTCCATCTTTGACTTCCTCATGCCGGGGTATCTCGGCACGGCGAAGGATTTCCGCGAGCGCTACGAATTGCCCATCGCCAAGGAGAAAAACGCCGAGGCCCAGGCGCGGTTGGCGCGACGGCTGCGCCCGTTCATGCTACGCCGGCTCAAGCGCGAGGTGGCGTCCGATTTGCCAGCGAAGCTCGAACAGGTTTCGTTCTGCGAACTCACTTCCAATCAGCGGGCGGTTTATCAGCAGGTCATCGAAGCGAGCCGCAAGGAAGTGCTGGAGGCCGTCGGCGCGCAAGGCGTCGCCAAGAGCCGCATGGTGGTGCTCACGGCGCTGCTGCGGCTGCGGCAGGTCTGCTGCGATCTACGCTTGCTGAACTTGGAGAACACCAAGCCCGAGACGGCGTCCGGCAAGCTGGAGCTGTTTGGCGAACTGCTGGAGGAAGTGGTGGATGGCGGGCATCGCGTGCTCGTGTTCAGCCAGTTCGTCGGCATGCTGTCACTGCTGAAAGAGCGCCTGGCCGAGGAAGGCATTGAGTATTGTTACCTCGACGGTTCGACGACCGACCGCGCGAAAGTCGTGGAGCGTTTCCAAACCAACGCCGCTATCCCGGTGTTCCTCATCAGCCTCAAGGCCGGGGGCGTAGGCCTGAACCTGACGGGCGCGGACACGGTGGTTCACTTCGATCCGTGGTGGAATCCCGCCGTCGAGGACCAGGCGACCGATCGCGCCCACCGCATCGGACAGACGAAAGTCGTGACGAGCTACAAGCTGATTACGCGCGACACGGTGGAGGAGAAGATTCTGACGCTGCAAAACCGCAAGCGTGAGATCATCCAGGCGACGATCGGCGGCGAAGAAGAATTCGCGGCGTCACTGAGCTGGGAGGAAATCCAGGAATTGCTGGCGTGAGCCGATCAACCGCCGGCGAAGACCGGTCAGAAGTCCGTTTCAATATCCGATGGGGTTTCTCGCCAGAAACGGGTGTCGCATTCAAAGCCAAGGACTTCTTTGAGAAATCTGCCCCGGAGTGCGCCCGTCCTCGGGCGCGGCAGCGTGAGCCTATCAATCGCTCGTGAAGAATCCAAACCCGCCGTCGTTTCAACGTTGCGGCGCCCGGGGCGGGGCGCACTCCGGGATCGTGCCACGGGAAGTCGCAAATGCTGGGCATTTCTACCACTACCCGCCGGCGAAGACGGGGCGGAAGCCTGCCTCCTCCAGGATACGCGCGACCTCGGGCCGTTTGTCGCCCTGAATCTCGATCTGTCCGTCCTTGACCGTGCCGCCTGTTCCGCAGGCCTTCTGCATGGCCTTGGCCAGTTGCTCCTTCTCCGGCAGACCGATGCCGACGAAGTTCTTCACCACCGTCACCGTCCGCCCGCCGCGCCCGGCCTTCTCGCGGATGATGTCCACGCGCCCCCGGTTCTTGCGTGCCGGTTTTACGGGTGACGGAGAAGCCGCCGCCGGAGTTTCGGGGGCGGTCGGGAGACCGTCGCTGGACAGGGTGGCGAATGGGTTGTGGCCGAAACTCGGTCCGCCATCGGTTGGAACCCGCTTCATTTGTTCGCGTCCAGCAGCGCCTTGGCGCGCTTGGCAACGTCGCCGTTGGCAGTTGTCTGAGCGACTTTCTCCAGTCCGCTGATCACGCGGGGCGCGAGCTTCGTCGCGTTGCGGCTCTTGGCCATTCGCTCGGCAATGTTCACCACGGCCACGCACGCCTCTTCACGCACGGTCGCCACGTCCGCAAAGGGCAGGATCTGCTCAACGGCGTCCGGTGAATTGATGCCGCCCAGGGCGGCCAGCAACAACTTCCGCTCCTCATCCCGCTGGATCAGGCCGGCCGCGTCCTTGCTGAAGGCGAGGCGTTGTTTGGCGGGCACGTCGGTGTCCGCCGCCCAACGGAGCACGCTGCGAAGGCAGAGCAGTTTCTCTTCGGCGTCCTCCAGCGATTGTGCCAGCGCGAGCAACTCCGGCGCGGCCTCAACTGTGGGCCAGTCGTTCAAGGCGCTGATGGCTGCTGAGTGGACCTCCTTATTCGAGTCGCCGATTGCGCTCCGAACCGAGGCGAGCGCTTTCGCGCCGCCCACGCTGCCGAGCACCCGCAGGAGCGCGGCCTTCGTTGCCGGTTTCGCCTGAGCCATGCGCGCAATCAACTTGTCCGCACAGACGTCGGGCTTGGCGATGCGGGAGCAGAGGGTGCCAAGCGCCTCTTCCACGGCGGCTAACGTCTGAGCGTCGGACGCGCTCTCCAGTTGAGCCAACAGCCCGGGTAACTCCGGTTCGCCGCCAAACTCCGCCAAGTGTTTTAAGGCCGCAGCCCGAACCTGCGGATTGGCATCGGTCGTCGCCTTCTGCAACGCGGGCACCGCGGATACCATGCGGCGCATCGCTACGAGTTGGAGACCGGCCAGTTTTCTGGCGGTATCTGCGCTGACCAGCATGGCCAACACGGTGTCGTCCACCTTCTTGCCGGGCAGACTGGCGAGACTCTGGCGCGCGGTCTCGGAAATCTCGCGGTTCGCGTCGCAAGCCAAGTCCGCCAAGGCCAGCGCGGCGGAGGCATCGCCGATTTCGGCAACGGTGCGAATGGCGACGAGACGGACGTTGGCATCGCCGCCGCGTGTGGCGGCGAGCACTGCGGGCAGCGCAGTCGCGTCGGCGCGCTTACCGAGTGTTTGCAGCACGAGAATCTGGCGGTCCGCGGGGAGCTTGCCCAACTCGGCGGTCAGCGCTTTCGTCACCGCTGTACCGGGCATCTCGATTGCAGTTCGCGAGGCCGCGTCAGCGAGAATCCAGTCGTTGCCGCGAATGGCTTCAGCTAAAAGCGACACTCCGTCATTGCCACGCGCCAGGATCGCGCCACGCAACGCTCCGGCACGCACCTGATGCGCGGCGTCCGGCAGCTTGCGCAACTGGTCGTAAAGACGAATGGCATCCTTCTTCTTGCCAGTCTTGGCAAAATCCTCGGCGCAACGGAATAGTCCCTCGCAGACGGCGAGTTTGTTGGCTGCGGCCGCAGTCGCCAGCGCGGCTTCCAGCGCCTTGGCTGCATCCTTGGTGGCGATGTCGCCGAGGGATCGAGCCGCGGCGCTCGCAACGTCCGTGTCCGCATCCTGCAAGAACTTGCTGAGCGGTTTCACGGCCTTGGCGTCCCGGCGCACACCGAGGCTGGTGATCACGCCGGCCAATTGGCGGCCCTTCAACGTGCCAAGCGCGTCGCGCAGGGCTTGGTCCACGGCCGGGCTGGGCATGGTTTCCAACCCATAGCGCGCCATGTGCGAGAGCTGTTCGTCGCCGAGCAAAGCTGCCAGCGCCGCCACGGCTTCCTTTGAGCCGACGTGCGCGAGTTCGCGGCAGGCATCGGCCTTTTCCTTTTGCGGCGCGCTGGATTTCAGCACAGCGATGAGTTGGGCTTCGGACGACTCGGCGGCGGTTGCGGAACAAAGTCCGAACGCCAGTGCCGCGACCAGTGTGAGCGAGAGATGGAGATGCTTCATAGGATTTCCTTGAGAGAGTTTCAAATGGTCCACGGGGCGCGCATCGCACGGGAAAGGAAGCGGTCGGCCTCCGGGTCGCCGATGAAGCGCTCCGTGGCGGGATCGAACTTGAGATCCCGTTTGAGCCACATGCAGATGTTGGCGGCATGGACCGTGGACATGGAGTGATGCATGACCGACGGATCGGCGACGGTCGGCCGCCGCGACTTGATACAGTTGAAGAAATCGCGCACGTGACTCATCGGCCGCCCAGTGCGAGCGGAATAGTCGGCGACGACCTTGTTGATGTCCGTCAGCAGCGCGGGAGAGGAAGCCTCGGGTTTGTTGTAGCCGTCGGCGGCCGACACCCAGCCTTCTGGCCCGTCGAAACGCATGCCACACGAGCCGTGCCAGTGCTTGTCTCCACGCGACAGGAT
>CAZWJC010000264.1:0-9825 GCA_964634255.1 uncultured Verrucomicrobiota bacterium
GCACATGCAGCAACACCTGGCGCAGCCCCTGCGCCGAGACGACCTGGCCCGCCTCAGCGGGTTATCGCCGGCGCAGTTCCATGTCGTGTTCAGTGCGATCATGCAGACCACGCCGATGGATTACCTACGCACCCTCCGGCTGCGGCAGGCGCAGCGGCTCTTGCTGACGACGCCCGCACCAGTCAAAGAGATCGCCGCCCAGAGTGGTTATGAAGACCCCTTTGTCTTCTGCAAATTCTTCAAGCGCGCCTGCGGCCTAAGCCCCTCCGAATATCGGGAACGGGCGCGCCTGTCATGATGGGATTCCTTGCGCCAACCCCGACAACGGCGGGTGACGACTCAAACTGACGTTCACGGAATTGCCCGGACGTCTCGTGAGGGACTTCAGCGGATCCAGGTTGTCTTCCCGGACAGGAGGCGGGTTTCCTTTCCGTCCCAGCGCAAAACGCCACTGACGCCTGCGGACAGCGTAATCTTGCCGGCGCAGCGTTTGCCATCGGCATCAAACTCCAGTTTGCCCTCAATCCAGCCGCGGGGATGCGGCACCCGCACGTTCATGGAGCGCAAGCCGCTCCACAGGGGAGCGATTTCCAACTCGCGGAAGCCAGGTTTGGTGGGCCGGGCGCCGAACAGCGAGGCGCGCTCGTGAAACAGCGGGTGACTGCCCCAAGCGTGGCAATCGGATCGCGATGGCTCGGGAGATTCCACGGGCGTTTTGAACCCCTGCTTGACCAAGTCTTTCCAGAAATCCATCTGCCGGACGATTAAATCGCCGCGGCCATGCTGACGGAACGTCTCCAGCAGGTAGAAGGAAAAATAGACCGTGGTGCGGCTGAGCTTCGGATCCGTGATGAGCGCCTGGAAGCAGGCCCGCTCCTGGTCGGGGTCCAGCACGCCGTTGAGCAAGGCCAGACACTGGGCGTGCTCGCTGAAGTGTTGCCGCTTCTCGTCATCAGCCAACAGCCCGCGACCCGCATCCCAGAATCGCTTGACCACCTCCGCCGAAAGCTCGCGGGCCAAAAGCCGATTGCGCTCCGCCATGAGGACGTCGCCCATGGCCGCTTCCACTTCGGCGGCGTGCCGCAGGGCCTGGATGAAGAACAAATTGTTGATGGACGAGATGCCTTTGATTCCATCCGGGGCATTGCCAGTTTCCCAGCCCGGCACCCAATCTACGAACGGCCAGCCCGGGAGGTGCTCCAGCAACCCGGACGCGCCGCGCAGCGCTCGGAACTGCTCCAGCACCCCGCGCATCCCCGGCAGCCGCTCCTTCACAAACAGTTCATCGTCCCGCCAGAAGGCGAAGTCGCGGACCATGGAAACCCAGATCAGACTGAAGGTGGGGGAGAGCTGCGGCGTGCGACTGGGATAATGCTCCGCCACCAGTCCCCAGGTGGAGCGTGACCAATCGAAGAGTTCCAGCCCCCGTTTCGGCAGGCGATCATCAGGCGTCATCAGGTAGGTCGTGAGCATCTCCAGCCGCGTGTCGCCCACATACATCAACTGCTCATAGTATGGGCAGTCCATGTACGTCTCGTGCGCACACATCTGCATGCCCCGCACCAGCAACGGGTGGATGGCATTCAGGGATTCATCTGGACTCGCGAACCGGCCCTCGTCTTCCAGTGGATAGCGGGATTCCAACAGATCGAACCGGTCCACGGTCAGTGGCGCGTCGCCCGTGCGCGCTGTGAGCAGGAGGTAACGGCCCGCCCGCCACCACCACGTGCGGTATTGGCGCGCTAGGCCGCCGTCGTTGAGGAATGCGTCTTCCACGCCCTCGAACACCTTGCCCAGCACCTCATCGCGATTGCCTTTTGAGGCCGACTGCCGACCGTCCTTTTCCTGATGGAAGAGTCCTTCGGCCCAAGCCACGGTAAGCCGGCTGTCGCGTCCGCCACTCAAGGTCACGCGCGGGTACGCCGTGTGGTAATTGCCCAGATCGATGAGCACCGACACGGTGGTCTTTGCGGGCACAACCACCGTGCCCCGGCCCGCCAGAAGCTGGCCCCAGCTCTCCTCACTCTTCGCCCGGTCACAATCGGCCTGTGTCACCGGACGATTGCCGGCCAGCCCTCCTGGGATGATCGCCCGGAGTTGCCCAGCTTGGACAGGCGTGAGTTGCTGGTCTGGCAGGCGGGAAGGGTGCAGCCGCCAATCCGTGCGCATGGAGCCGTAGGCATTGCCGTCCAGCGGCGGAACGACCACGGCCGGTTTTACCCACTCGGCAGCCGGACCGAACAGCGCGGCGCCGTCCAGGGTCTGCTGGGCACCCACGAAGCGGGGCGGCAATCCGGGGCTGAACGCCCAACCCTTGATCTCGCGAGTAAGCCAGCCTCCACGTCCGGTGTTGAGCTGGTCTGCCAACTCCCCTTCGCTGGCCAGAATAAACCCGCCTCGGGCGGTGATCTGGGCGCAGGGCGCGTGCTCGCCGATCCACGCGACGACCGCCTCCAGCCGATGCGTGCCGGCGGGCAACTGAACGCGATAGGAAGCAAAGCTCCAATGTGCCAGATCGCCGCGTTCCGGACCGAGCGAGATCAACTGCCCGTCCAAGCTCAGCTCATATCTCTGGTCGGCGCTCACATGAATCGCGAACTCCGTGGTTTCAGCCAGTTGGAATTCGTTCTGGAAGAGCAGGACCGTTTCCTGGCCCGCCTTGGCTTGGGGATGCCAAATCCAGGCGGCTTTCTCGATCGGGTATCGTTGCAGGATATTGGCATCCAACTCGGGCTGCACCACCGGGGTCGGGACGCGTTGGATTTGGAAGCGAGGCGATGGGCTTGGACTTAGCGCCTCCGACTCTGCCCCCGTACAGCGCGGCAGAGCGCACTCTGTCAGTGCCAACAACATGCCAACCCCGCACAACCATTTTCCAATTCGCTTCATCATGGGCTCATGCTTGCAGATTCCTTCAACGGTGTTCCAGTCGAACTTGCCAAACCGTGGACTAGGAAGGCTCAGATTCGCAGGTGTTGAGGAAGCCGCCACCGCGTTCCTGGAAAAGACCCGCTCGACTCGGCTCGTCCCACGCTGCCATTCTGCTGGACGAGTCCGCCGCCAGCCGCTGCGGCCCGGACGCGGGCTGAGGTCTGGCCAGCTGGCGAAATCAATGGGCGAAATGGCCGTAGAGTTTCCACTCCGTTCCGACCCGCTTGAAAGTGAGGCGGAGGTTCTCGATGTCGGGCCGATCCGGATACACGTTCAGGATCAGTTCGACCTCCTCGTCGGACAGCTTCTTCTGTCCCAGAAGTTGGAAGCTGGGAATGTTTCGCGACACCTTTTCAACTTTGGCGAACTGGGCGGCAAGCTCCGCTTCCGAGCATTGACTCCAGCTTGCCCGGGCTTCGGGGCATAGGCTGTCCAGAAAGGTACTGGGGTCACGGCTAACGGTCGCGCAGAAGTGCGACTGACAGGCCGAAACCGGATCCCCATAGCCGACGTAAGCCCAGTTCTCCCTGGAAACCGGCGGCTGGACTGCATCGCCGAGTTCGGCCCGCAACTGGCGGTTTTCGGCGCACAACGCCTCCCATTCCTGCCGGTGAGCCCGGAGTCTTCCGGTTTCGTTGCGTAGCCGGATAAGTTCCGACTGATGCCCGCCGGACTGGCCAGCGGGCGCCACGGCGGCCAGCCGATACAAGCGAGCGTTCTCCTCGGCCAGGCTGCGGCGTTGTTCAAGTGCTTCTCGCAGGGCCTGGTTTTGCCGGCGGAGTTCAATGACGGCTTGATGCCTCAAGGCCACGGACACCACCGCGCCAGTGACGAGCAACGCGGCCGCGGCGATGCCGATCCTTCGGAGGATCATGGTCGCGCTCCTTCCCCGGTTTCCTGCCGGTAGGCCGCCATGTGTTGGCGTTCCCAGGCCTCGAATTGGCCGTCCGGCTCGGTATGGATTTCGGTGTGCCCATCGGCAAAGCCGTAGACCTTGAACCATTCCCCCGACGGAGCGCGGCGGGCAGTCTTTTCCCGGAAAAGCAACGTTGTTCCGGCGCGGTCATCCAGCGCGAGCTTACCTTGATAGACGATTTCAAAGCGGTTGGTGGCGGATTGCAGGATCGCGTCTCGCTGCTCCGACGGTATTTGGTCGGCCACCTGCTCCCAGGCCTCCGGGCACTGGTCGTCGTTCTTGCGGGCGGACATGATGAACATCAATGCCCATTGGCTCAGGTCATCCTTCCGGCGCTGTGTCTCTCTCTGGAATGCCGCTTCGACGGGATCTTGCGGCTCCACAGGCGCGGGCTCCTGCACCACTCTAGAGGCCGAACGCAATTTCGCGTTCTCGGCCCGCAACTTGGGGTTGTCGTCCCTGAGTCGCCGCGCCACGCCCACCTCGCCGCGCAGGCGGAGCAATTCATGGAACTCCTCGGACAGGAGTGTGGTGCGGGAGGCCGACTGAGCCAGCACGTTGGAAAGGCGCTGATTGTCCTGAGCGATCAGGGCGAGGCCATCAAGCTGACTCCGTAGGGCCTCATTCTGGGCCCGGAGCGTCGTGAGGTGCTGTTGCTCGAGCACGAGAACCGTCCCCAGGCCAGCGACCAACGTGGTGCCGACTGCGATTTTGAGTTTCGCCATAGACATAAGCTTGAGAGCCACAGAAGCCAGACCACCGCTACTTGCGGCTGCCGTGGCCACTGCCGTGGCTGAGACGCTGAGCGCGAGGGCGGCCGGAGCGGCCGTGAGCGTCTGCGCGCTCAACACTGCTGCCAGCGTGGCCGCAGAAGAGGTCAGGCCGCGACGGGCGAGCAACCCACGCAGTCGTTCCAGAGCCCGGGCGACCCGCTTCTGGGCTGCATCATCGCTGCTGCCCAACACTTCGCCCACGGACCGCAAATCGCGACCCTCAAAGAAGCGAAGCATGATTGCCGCCCGGTCGTCGTCACCCAGTTCATTGATGGCTTCATCCAGCAGTGGGGCGATCTGGTCGAGGGCAACCTCGTGGGATTCCTGAAGTGCGTTCATCTGAGCAGCCTCCCTTTCCCGTTTCTGACGACGGCGGTCGGCTCGCCGTAGGCCGGCGGCCACGTGGCAGGTCCGCCGATGCAGCCATCCGCCGAGCATGACCTCCGGTGGCAACGTTCGAGCCCGCCGCGCCAGATCGGAAAACACCGTCTGGACCACATCCTCGGCCAAATGTGTGTCGCCATCCATCAGTCGCAGGGCCGTCGCATACACCAGATCAATGTAGCGGCGGACCACTTCGCGAAAGGCCTGTTCCGAGCCATTCGCGGCGTATTCTGCGATCAATGTCCGCTCTGCCGTCATCGCTTTGTTCATAAAGTGCCGCCAGTTGCCGAAATCCGACATCGAAAACCGCACTCCGCTGATCCGACAGTGCGCTCGGGCCGCTCCTCAGGCACGGCGGGTTTTGCTGACGACAGATGATCCGGCCGAGGAGATTGCGACCGGAGCGACTTCCACGATCCTGTCGCCCTCTGCAGATTCTTTGAGTGTGCCGGCGGTCCGGGCCCCCTTCGCGCATCGGACGCGTGTACGGCGGACACACCTTGCCTCCCGAGGCAGTTACTTGACGATGAACGTTTGACGACGCTCCCAGCCACACTTAACCCGCCCAACCAGTCCGCGTGCTCAAAACCGGAAATTGAAGATCAACTGCAGGCCCGTAAAGAAGATCGTTACCAGCACGAAGCCGGCAAAGGCACGTTCGGAGAACCGTCGGTTCAGCCGCACTCCCGCCCAGACTCCGACTGGAATCAGCGGCAGGAAATACAGGCTCTTGAGAAGTGTCGCTCCGGTGATGACATCGTTGGCCACGAAGAAGGGCACTTTGATCCAGTTAACCCACGTGAACACCAGCACTGTCGTGCCGACGTAGATTTCCTTGGGCAATTGTTGCGGCACGAGAAACATGCTCACCACCGGTCCGGCGCCATGCGCGAAACTCGACGTGATGCCCGCCCCCACGCCGCACGGCACGCCGAGTCCGTGGTTCGGCTTGAACGCGCCTTCCGCCCGGAAAATCTTCTCGCGAAAGACTTGGAAAACGACGAACACGACCGCGATGGCGCCGATGGCGATGTTCAATTGGCGCGGCGAAAAGCGGCCGATGAAATGAACGCCCACCACCACCCCAACGACCACGCCCGGGATGAGGTATTTGAGGTTTTGCCGTTCCCATTTGCCCCAATAGTAGTAAAGCGAGAAGACGTCGCCGGCACAGAGCAGCGGGAGCAGGATGCCGATGGCATCGCGCGGCGGAAAGGCCAGCGCGCAAAGCGGCGTCGTCAACATGCCTAGCCCTCCGCCGAAGCCGGCCTTCGACAGCCCGATGAACAGCACCGCCAGCGAGGCGAGCGCGATGGTTTGCCAATCTTGCACCCGCATCGTTTACGGGTTGGCGGGTGGGATGTCCAGCAACAGGATCAGTCCACGCTCCTGACGGGTTGCCGGACGTGGCGTGACGCGGCCACGGCTTGAGCCCACGACACGGTTTTGATTCAGCGTTTTACCTGTTGAACGCTGCCATCGGCGAGGGCGACCATTTCGGTGCCGTCCGGTAAGCGCGCCCGCATCAGCACGTCCGTCGGGCCGTTCAACTGCGTGGCCAGCGATACCGTGACTTCCATCCCAGCGAAGCCGCGAATGTCTGCCGGGCGCAGAAATCCCAAGCGGACCAGGTCTTGCACGTTCGCGAACGCGGGAACAAGAGTCCGCTCGGCCTCAAGCGCCTTTCGGTAAGCCTGCGCGGCTGCCAGAATCTTGGGGACATCCGCCCGCCCCGTAATGGCGGCACCCGAGTGGAGATAGAGATAACTGGCCAGGCTCGCGACGAGAACGACCGCCCCCAAGACCAACAATATGCGTTTCATAGCACAGGAAGGTCGCTATTGCGTGCCGAACCGGTCATCCCCGCTACCAACTCCAGTCTCCTGCTCGTGGGCACCGGAGTAGGTATCCAGCCATCGGTCACGGTCCGCCTGGGCGTGACGCGTCGTGGCGATGCGGCTCGGAGTTGAGGACACATGGACGGCCGGGGATACCAGCTACAGTGGCGGAACGGCTATTGCGTGGATGCCAGTCGCCGCCACAGATCGTCGTTGAGAACCGCTTTGCGGAGAAACTCGGTGTCTGTGGAAGGTGGCGTGACCTGCGCAGGCTTGAGTGGCAGCCGGATGGTGAACTGGGTGCCGGTACCGGGGTCGCTGGTGGCCTGGATCGTTCCGCCATGATGATGGACGATGAAGTAGCAGGCCATGAGGTTGATGCCGAACTCGGCCGGCGTTTCCTTGCGCAACACGAAGGGATCGAACATCAGCCGCAGCGCCTCGGCTGGCAGGCCGGGCCCGTTATCCTGAATGCGAATCTCCATGTAGGCCCGTTCGCTCCCCCCGCCGTTCAACTGCTGGGCGGTGATCGTTACCCGGCTGCCGTCGGGCAGGCTGGCGATCTCGTCCTTGAAGAGCAGCTCGAAGAGCCGGCCAAACCGAGGCTTGTCCACCTGCAGGGCTGGCAGCGTGGACGGCAGGTTGGTTTCGATCGAGAGATTCTTCGCCGCGAGGCTGCTCTGCAATTTGGTTTTTGCATCCGCGATAACGTCGCCAAGCTGCACGCTGTCGGTAAAATCGAGCGTGGGCTTCTCCGAAGCGCTCCAGAGCTCGCGGAGCAGCGTGTTGATCTTCTCGATCTGGGACTGGACACTCTGGTGGTATTCCTTCCAGAAATCCGGATTGCGGAGGCTGTCCGGATCCACCTTCTCCTCAGCGAGCTTGGATGGGGCGAGGTCGAGGAAGGTCTTGACCGCGACCAACGAGTTGCGGATGTGATGACTCAACCCGGCCGCGAGCAGACCGAGGCTCATGATGCGGTCCGCGATCATCATGTTGTGGAGCACGGAAAGCTTCTCGCGGAGCAGGTCGTCCCGCTCACGCTGGACCATGTAAAACTCCAAGCCGCGCTTGATCGTCTGTTCGAGCAGGGCGGGATCCCAAGGTTTGCTCACGTACTTGTAAATGGCGCCGCTGTTGATGGCCTCGATGGCATCCTTGTAGTCGGTGTACGCGGTGACCAACACCCGAACAATCCGCGGTTCGAGTTGCCGGGTTTGCTCGAGCAGCCAGACCCCCTTCTCGCCGGGCATCTTCTGATCGGTCATGAGCAGGCCAATCTCCCCGCGGTGCTGTTCCAAGAGCTTGAAACCTTCTTGGGCGTTGTTGGCGGTGAGAATGCGGAAGTCATCCTCGAACGCCCGGGCAAAGAGCTTCAGCGACTTCTCTTCGTCATCCACGTAGAGGATCGCGTATTTCTTGTAGTCGTAAACGGTGTCCATGACGGCCTTCAGGCGGGCGGGCCCTTGGTTTTAGGGGATGGAAATGCGAGGGTAAACTGACAGTACTGGCCCGGCTGCGAGTCCACCTTGATGTCGCCACCAAATTCATGCACGAGGCGGTAACAGATGCTCAGTCCCAGCCCCATGCCCTCGCCCACGTCCTTGGTGGTGAAGAACGGATCGAATATCTTGGGCAGGTGTTCCGGCGCGATCCCCGGACCGTTGTCGCGCACCAGCAGCACCACCCGATCCGGCTCGGCGCGACCTTCGATCCGAAGCGTGGCCGGCTCCTCAGCGAACGACTTGCGCCGCAAGGCATCAAGCGAGTTCTGGACAAGGTTCGTCAGCACATGGATGAGCTTGTTCTTGTTTGCGTGCACCGTCAATCCCGGTGTCAGGACCTGCTCCACCCGCACGTTTTCCTTCAACTCGCTCGCCAGGAAGCGCAAGGTCGAGGTCACGACCTCGCTCACCTCCACGTCGTCCAGACTCTCCGTGTCGGGATGCGTGAACATGCGCAGGTCTGAGACGATGGTCTTGACGCGGTTCACGCCCTCTTCGATGTCCGTCAGCGTCTCCTCGTAGGCGGCCTTCTGCTCGGCGGCGATATGCCTGGCTTTCTTACGCAGCGTGAACAGGCCCGTGGCGGCGAAGTTCAGCGGGTTGTTGATCTCATGGATGATGCCGGCGCTCATGACGCCGAGCGAAGCCATCTTCTCCTGGTGGACGAGCTGGGCTTCGGCCTCGCGCAATTTGCGGATGGCTTCCTCCAGCTCCTTGGTGCGCACGTCCAGTTCGTAGCGGGTGACAAACTCGCGGAAGCGCCACCGGCTGTGCGCGTAGCTGCCCGTCACGACGATCACGCCGGTCAGCACGAGAAAATACAGATTACTGACCAGTTGTTTCTCGATGATCTCCTGGGTGAGCGGTGTCTTGTTCAGCAGGCACGCAGCGAGGTACATGACCATCACCGATGACACGGCCAGCAAGCTCTCTTTCAACGTCCAGTACAGGACAAAGCCGATCACCAGCAACACCAGATTCAGCCCGGCGTAGTAGGACGAACTGGCGCCGTCGCGGAGGTAGATCATCAGCGCGATGAAGAACGAGGGAAACATGGCGAGCAAAACCCCCAACCCACGCGGATGCGCGCGTCCGAACGGTGTGCAAACCACAAACCAAAAAACGCTGATCAACAAGGAGCACAACAGCCGGAGCTGAAGGAACAGGATGACGCAGTCCCGATCCTCCGGTCGGGCAACGCCGATGGTGTAAAAATCCAGCACCACGCCCACGGGCATCAGGATCACCCCGATCAGACACCCGAGCTTGACGTTATTCTGGATGACGCGGCGGTCGTATTCAACGAACGCCTTCTGAACATCCGGACGGACTGCGGCTGGCTCAGACATCGGTGGGCTTTCTTACTTCCATGAACAAGTTCACACCGGTCTGTTCCGAGATGACGCGCAAGCTGTCATCGGGCGCGGCTTCAGGTTTGAGCGCGGCAAACTGTTGCCCGTCGCGGTAGATCAACATCC
>CAZWJC010000265.1:0-9683 GCA_964634255.1 uncultured Verrucomicrobiota bacterium
GCGGCCATACCCGGCTTGTCACCCCGCGCCAAGTAGCCCTCCTGCGCCAATTCGATGGGAAACTGGCACCAGTGGGTGGAGAGGTCGGTGTTGCAATTGACGCGCACCGGCGGCAACTGCCCCTCGTGGTCGTCGGAATACATCTCCAGCGCGAGGCCCACGCCGTAAAGCTCGACGTGGACCTTGGCCACTTTGGCCTTCTCCTTGGCGCGGGCCAGGGCGGGAAGCAGGAGGCTGGCGAGAATCGCAATGATGGCAATGACCACCAGCAACTCGACCAAAGTGAACGCGCTCCGTCCTTTCGGACGGAATGTCGAACCTGGCATCCAGGGCTGGCTTCGCGCGCACATCGCCGTCGAAGATAGCAGGGGGAGAATGTTACGACAACTAAATAGTTTCATACTACATCTTGTTCTTGCGCGCCAGATGTGGACGTCACATGATCCCCTCCTTCTTTGCCATCGCCGGTCGTTTGACCGGCCAAAACATTCTCCAGTGTTCGGGAACCCCGTGTGAATCGGGGACGGTCGTGCCACTGTGACGGGCTACAAGCTCTCTCATGCCACCGCCAACAGCGAGATGGCGGGAGCAAGGACTGAGGGCGCAAGTCAGGATACCGGCCGAAGAGTGCTCATCATGCCCAGACTCGGGTGAGCCTGGGCCGCTTCTCCGCAAAGAGAAGGATGAGGCCAGTTCGCTTCAGCCATCAGCGGGGCGGATCTTCACTTTGTGCTTTCTTTCGCGACTTGGCGGAGTCCCGCCGTGACGGGTGCCGACGGAGGAACCCTCACCGACGGCGCGTGGGATGGTTTCAGTTTCGCGCGTGGCTTTGTTTTTTCCGAACCGGCGGAGCCGGGCCGGTCAAACATCCCGGGGCCACCGTCCTGTTTGGCGAGGGGCAATACGGCGGCAGCGTGATTCTCCTCAATTCATGCTTCCTTCATTTTCCTCTCGAAGACTGCCAGGGTTTCCGGGCTGACGTGGTGTTCGATGCCTTCGGCGTCGCGCTCGGCCACTTCCGGAGGGATGCCGAGCGAGCGGAGGAACGCCACCACAGTTTCATGGCGGCTCTTGCATTCGGCGGCCAGTTTGCGCCCCTGCTCGGTAAGAAAAATGGCACGGTAAGGTTGCGAGGTGACGTGACCCGCCTTCTGCAGGCGGGCCAGGGTGCGGTTTGCCGTCACATGGCTGACACCCAACCGCCGCGCCAAGTCCACCAGCCGCGCCTCGCCGGTTTCAGCGATCAGGTCAGCAATGGCTTCAACGTAGTCTTGGGCCGTTTCGTGCGCATGCTCGTGACGCGTGGCGGAATGGATTTCCGCCTGGCGCGCCGCGGAATTCACGCCGAGGCTGGCCGCGGAGTTCAACTGCCTGCCGGGGCTTCCTGCCGTCATGGTTCGCATGGCCTCCAGGAAAACAGATTGAGAGTTGACAGTCGAGAGCAAAGAAGTAGAATAAGCTATATGTTGTATTGTAGAACACAGACTGTAGCCAACAATACACACTGTGCCTCTACGCGGGTTTGCGTGCTGTGCGCCCTGGCGCTGGCGCTCAGCGCCGGGGCTCATGCGGCTGAAGCCCCGGACGAATCCGCCAAGGAAAAGCCGCCGGACAAACGGGGCTACACTCTCTTCCATCCCGTGCCGCGCGGCCTCATGCGCGAAATGAGCACCGACCGGCCGGACCAGACCGAGTCGCCTTACACGGTGGACGCCGGGCATTTTCAGGTGGAGATGGATTTCGCCAACGCGACGTTTGACCACGACAACTCGGGCGGCGTGGACGTGCGCATGGAGGTTTGGGGCATCGCGCCGCTGAACCTCAAGGCGGGCCTGGTCAACAACGTGGACCTCCAGTTCGTGCTCGATAGCTACGTCCACTCGCGCGTCGAGGATCATTTTGCGGGGATCGTGGGCAAGGCGTCGGGCTTCGGTGATTTACAGACGCGGCTCAAGATCAACCTCTGGGGCAACGACGGTGGCAGCACGGCCCTGGCCATCATGCCGTTCGTGAAGTGGCCGCTACCCGAATCGGGTTTGCGCAACGGCAGAACGGAGGGCGGCCTCATCTTTCCGTTCGCGCTCGACCTCGGCCAGGGCTGGGGCTTGGGCGCAATGACGGAATTCGATTTCGTGGCAAACGATAAAGGCGGCTATGACACGGAGTTCGTCAACTCCGTTACGGTCGGGCGCGACCTGACGGACAGACTCGGCATGTATATCGAGTTCCTAACGGTCACGGGTTCGGCGCCGGGCTTCAAGTGGGAGGGGCAGGTGGACGTGGGCTGGACCTACGCCATCAACGGCAACACCCAGTTCGACTTCGGCTGCAACTTTGGCGTCACCAAGTCCGCGCCGGACTTCAATCCCTTTATCGGCCTGTCTTGGCGGTTCTGATGTCCTGTAGCGAGCGCTACAATGAACACGATTTACTCTCTTCCACTCTGCCTGTTGGTGCTGGCGGCGGCGCTCTGGGCGCGGCACGGTTTGCTCGCGCGCTGGCGTCAAGCGCGGGAACTGGCCCGACGCACGCGTCGCGAAGACGCCCTCCAACACATCCTCGCGCCGGTGCTGGCGGAAAACGTCTCCATCAGGCCGTTGCCGGAGTTCCGCGCGGGGGACCTGGTCGAGAAGGAATTCCTCTCCGGCCTGCGGCCCGGCGGTCACACGCGCGTCCTCGGCCTGTCGCCGGCCTGTCGCGGGCAGGAGCGCCGCCGCTTGCTCGATTTGGGTTTTGTGCCCGGCACGCTTGTCGAAGTGGACATGGTCAGCCCCGCCGGCGATCCGACCGCGTATCGCGTGCGCGGGGCGGTCGTGGCGCTGCGACGCGAGCAGGCCAATCTCATCCGTGTCAACTCCCGCGAAGCAACTCCCGCATGAAAACAACCACCTCCGCTCTTGCCTCCGCGATGCCGGCGAAGGAAGCTTGCGCCTCGTGCAGCGTCTATCGCGCGGCCAATCTCAAGAAACTCGGCGTGGCGATGGACGCCTGGGACTACGTGGTCGCACTGGCCGGGAATCCCAACACGGGCAAGAGCACCGTCTTCAACGCGCTCACCGGCCTGCGCCAGCACACGGGCAACTGGCCGGGCAAGACCGTCGCGCGCGCCGAGGGCGGCTATGCCTACGCCGACAAACGCTTCAAGCTGGTGGACCTGCCCGGCACTTACTCGCTGCTCTCGACCAGCCTCGACGAACAGATTTCCCGCGACTTCATCCTGTTCGGCCAACCGGACGTGACGGTGATCGTGGCCGACGCGACACGCCTGGAACGGAATCTCAACCTTGCCTTGCAGGTGCTCGAAATCACCGACCGCGCCGTGGTGTGCCTCAATCTCCTGGACGAAGCGAAACGCCACGGCCTCATGGTGGACGAACGGCAACTGTCGCGCGATTTGGGTGTGCCGGTCGTTCCCACGGCGGCTCGTTATGGCCAAGGGTTGGCGGAATTGCTGCGAGCCATCAGCGATGTCGCCAGCGGGCAGTTCGTCTGCCGCCCCCAACGGCTGGAAACCGAACCCGCCGCCATCAAACCGGCGCTGGCCGACCTGGTCAGCCGGCTCAAAGCCACCTTCCCCGATCTGCCCAACCCGCGCTGGGTCGCGCTGCGGCTGCTGGGCGGCGACGAATTCATTATGAACGCGCTGCGCACCGGGCAACTTGGCACGCTGCACAACCTGGCCGCGCCCGAACCCGCCAAACCCTGCCGCTAAAACACCCATGAACGCTCCCTCAGGGACTTCTCCGCAATCACCGCAGGGCGAGGCCATCCTCGTCGCCGCCCAGCGGTGGCGCCAGCATATCCCCGGCGACCTGCACGAGCATCTGGTCGAAGCCATGTATGGCCAGGCGGCGGATATCGTGGACCGGGCGGTTTCGCGCCCCGGCCAGGCGGCGCGGCCCACGCTGGACCGGACTCTCGACCGCATTCTCACCAGCAAAGTGTGGGGCTTTCCCATCATGATCCTGCTGTTTGCGGTCATGTTCTGGCTCACGATCACGGGCGCAAACGTGCCTTCGGGCATGATTGCGTCGGTGTTGATAGACCACGGCCATCCGTGGCTCAAAGGCCTGTTCAATGCCGCAGGTTCACCTTGGTGGCTCGCTGGTTTGGTCGTGGATGGCATCTATTTGGCGACGGCGTGGGTGATCAGCGTGATGCTGCCGCCCATGGCGATCTTCTTTCCGATGTTCACGCTGCTGGAGGACTTCGGCTACCTGCCGCGGGTGGCGTTCAACCTGGACAACCTCTACAAGCACGCCGGCGCGCACGGCAAGCAGGCCATGACCACGATGATGGGCTTTGGCTGCAACGCCGCCGGGGTGGTGGCCACGCGCATCATTGACAGCCCGCGCGAGCGGCTGCTGGCCATCCTCACGAACAACTTCGCCCTCTGCAACGGCCGCTGGCCGACACAATTCCTCATCGCCACCGTTTTCTTGGGTGCGCTCGTCCCGGCGTCTGTGGCCGGCTTTGTGTCGGCCGCCGCAGTGACCGGCGTGGCGTTGTTCGGCGTGCTTCTGACGTTTGTTGTCGGCTGGGCGCTGTCGCGCACGGTGCTCAAGGGCGAAGTCAGCACGTTCAGCCTTGAACTGCCACCGTATCGTCCGCCACGACTCTGGCAGACGCTTTACACGTCGCTGATCGACCGCACCCTCTTCGTGTTGTGGCGCGCGGTGATCTTCGCGTTACCAGCGGGCGCGGTGATCTGGCTCGTGGCCAACATCCACGTCGGCGGCGAGAGCCTGGCCGGCCACTTCATCCGCTCCACCAATCCGGCGGGCCTGTTTCTCGGTCTCAACGGCGTGATCCTTCTGGCCTACATCATCGCCATTCCGGCCAACGAGATTGTCATTCCCACCGTGCTGATGCTCACGGCGATGGTCACCGGCGCGCAAGGTGTGGGCGCGGGTGCGGGCGTCATGTTTGAGCTCGATTCAGACGACGCTGTCCGCCAACTCCTCACCACGGGCGGTTGGACGACGCTCACGGCGGTGAACCTGATGCTCTTCAGCCTGCTTCACAACCCTTGCAGCACGACGATTTACACCATCTACAAGGAAACGGGCAGCGCCAAGTGGACCACCGTGGCCGCGCTGTTGCCGCTGGCAATCGGCCTCGTGGTGTGTGCCCTGACCGCCTGGGGTTGGCGGCTGCTGAACGGATGAACCCTCCCGCTATGAACCGCCACGACTCCCATCATGAACCACCTGCCTCCTGCTGCTGCCACGATCAATGGCGAAGGCATCGTCCAAATGGTCTTCTTCCAAGGCGACCCGTGCCAGACCAGCTACTCCAACCGGGCGGGCAAGTATCAGAAACAATCTCACCGGATCACCCTGCCGTGCGCATGAACAGCCTGCCCGCGCAAACCCTTTCGATCATTCCATGCGATGGAGGAATGAAACTGACACACGCGCGGCAGAAGGCGTTGGCCTGGGGAACGATGCGAGGCGCCAGCCATTCGTGGCGGGCGGCGATTCGCCTCCACAAAGGCTTGCCGAGGAGTTGGAATGAGGCGCAATAGGGATGTGGACGCACCCGCATTGTGAAGACCTATACTCGCACGGCCTCCAGGAGAAAGTGATTGGAGCGAATGCAGCAGGCCCAGGTCTGTGTTCAATCTGGCCCTTCCATGGGGTTGACAGCGGATTTCCGGGTAAATTCAATGTGGTTTTTCCAGCCCGGCGCAGGCAGAAAGTCCTTCACCACTGGAATTGCCTCAATTCCGTTGTGAGAGGTGACGCCATCAAGGCTGATTTCGAATGATTCCGGCGTGATGTCTGCCATGGGACTCCAAGGGAAACGAGAATATTGGTTTAGTGCGCGTATCTTCCGCCAGTCGAATCCCATCGTTTTGGCCATGCAGAAGTCGATGAGGAAGGGATTCTCCGACGCCATCACAAGACCGACCTCGACAGGGAGCGGTTCCAAGGGGCCATTCCCTTCACCGGCCGTTATCGCGTCCAGCACATGAAGGACTCGCCGCTGGGGAGTCGGTTCCAGGACGCCGCCCCCCGGCGGCGCGAAGAGAAGAACCATTTGCAGGTCGTAGACGACCCGCCAGACAGAGTCGTTTCCGTACCAGGCCCCGGGCCCGACATAGAAGTTCGGTGACTGCAAGTTCTCTCGTGTGCCGACGGTCTTGATGCCTTGAATGTATTTGACAGCCGCCCAACCACGCCTCAGAAGTCTGAAGAGCATGGGCGATGTCTTCTGGAGCCGTGAGCGAATTCGGGTTTGCCAGAGGAAGATGCGCCTGGAGTCGGGGGCAAATTCATCGCCGCCATCGGAAGGGCAGCCAAGCCGATGTGTGCATAACCGGGACTTTTCGCCGTTGATCCCGATCAGGTTCTTGAGAGCGCCTGTGATGCCCATCTTCTTGTGGGTCTTCATCTTGGGTATGTTTATCACCAGGTCAGACTCCAGCACACTTTTCGGAACCAGATATCGATGGCATTGGCGGCGATGGCTGCTCAAGGTTTCGGAGGGATGATAATCAGACACCCGAAAACGATCGGCGGCGTCTATGACCTCCTCGAGCAGAGATCGCTCGTCGAGTGAGACTTCGGCATAGCCGGCCGGGTCGCCCGGTGTTGGATCATTCTCGACTAGAAAACCGTTTTCCAGCACATATCGTTCCTTGCGGAGATCGAGGAATCGAATGTCGAGGCCTGCCGTCCTGGTGTACTTGGCTTCCAGACGATCAAGACCCGCTTGTTGGCGAAGGAGGCTCCAATTGCACGACTGGAGTGGCACGTCGCCCACGATGATGCGCTCAATGGTGGAGTACTTGCGCAGACAGGCAGCAAGGACCGCATCGAGGACGAGCGATGAGGTCACCAGAGCGTCGATAGGAAAGGCTTCATGCCCGGAGTGATTGACCCAGTTGGGCTTAAGAAGAAGACGCTTGAAGTTACCTTCCGGGAGAGCGTCACTCACCATGGCAGTTATCTGCGATGGGCTGGAGATGTGTTTGATGTCAACAGTTTGGAGCATGGAAATGCGCAAGCCCGGCAAGTTGTGTTGGGCGTGGTTGAGCATGGCGTCGGCACGGCTATATTCGCACGGCCTGCAGCAGAAAGAGATCCGGGCGATCTTCCAGAGACTGAATCCACAGGCCCGCGGCGCTCAAGAGTTCGGGCCATTGGTGGCGCTCCGGCAACAGGTCGCATCCGACGGCTCCACCGACGCGGTGATGATAGGCATTGATTTGTTCCGAGCCAACCAGATGCAGGACAGTCAGAACGCCCTGGGCTTTCAGGCTGTGGGCAAGCCACTTCAGAGCCGCAGCCTGGTCTCGGAAATGGGGAAACGATTGAAAACAGAGGACGAGATCGAAAGCTGCGTTGTCTGGCGCCTCTCGACAAATGTCCAGGTGCAAAAAGTCGGCCGCGAGACCCTTAGCTCTGGCTTTGGCCAACATGCCGGGCGAGAAGTCGATGGCTGTGACCTGATGGGCACCGACGCAATCGGACAGCCAGGCGGTGATGAGGCCGGTCCCGCACCCGACTTCGAGCACCCTTAAACCAGGGCGCAGGCCCAAACGCTGCCGCAGGTGTTGCAAGCGGTGCAGGATGTGGGCGTTGTTCTGCGCGTTGGCGTCCCAGCGGTGGGCGTGGTGGTCGAAGAAAGCCACGCGCGAATCAGGTTGCGTTGCCGGATGGGGAATGGGTGCATTCATGGTATTAATGGAAATTGCCCGAGGAGTTTACGCCCCAAGAATGTGCGCAAAAACGAGTGGTGCCACGATACTGGCGTCGGATTCGATGATGAACTTGGGAGTGTCCTTGCCGAGCTTGCCCCAGGTGATCTTCTCGTTGGGCACCGCGCCCGAGCAGGAGCCGTAGCTGGTCGTGGAATCGCTGATCTGGCAGAAATAGGACCACAGGCGGGTGTCAAACCCCATGTCCTGTTGCAGCATCGGAACCACACAGATTGGGAAATCGCCGGCGATTCCGCCCCCGATTTGGAGCATGCCCAGGCCCCGCCGGCGCGTGACACGGCGGTAGTGGACCGCCAGCCATCTCATGTATTCGATGCCGGTGCGCACGGTATGGACATTCTGGATATCCCGACGGAGACACGCGGCGGCATACATGTTGCCGAGGGTGGAGTCTTCCCAGCCGGGTACGATCATGGGGAGGTTCTTCTCCGCCGCCGCCAGCATCCATGAATTCTTCGGGTCAATCTGGTAATGCTTCTTGTATTTGCCGCTGAGCAACACCTGGTAGAAGAACTCGTGGGGAAAGAAACGCTCGCCCTTCCGGTCCGCCGCCGTCCAGACTTCCGACATGGCCTTCTCCATGCGGCGCATGGCCTCGCCTTCCGGGATGCAGGTGTCGGTGACGCGGTTGAGATGGCGCTTGAGCAACGCCTCTTCATCCGTGGGTGAAAGATGGCGATAGTGCGGGACACGCTCGTAGAATTTGTGCGCGACCAGATTGAACACATCCTCCTCCAGGTTTGCTCCTGTGCAGGAGATCATGTGAACTTTGTCGCGGCGAATCATCTCGGCCAGCGACAGCCCCAGTTCGGCTGTGCTCATCGCGCCGGCGAGCGTGATCATCATGTGGTTTCCCGATTCCAACTGGCGGCGATACTCCCGCGCGGCCTCCACGAGGGTGGCGGCGTTGAAATGACGGAAGTGGTGCTCAAGGAAGGCGGTGACCGCTCCTTGGAACATGGAATTCTTGGGGTTGTGTCTGCGACGGGACATAGAACGGAGCCTCATGATAATCGGATCAGAGGGCGACGGACTGCCGCCCGCCGCCCCCGGTTGCCGCCATGCTGTGCGGCTGTGGCGGGTTTGTGATCCTCTTCGTCAGTTTGTCTTGCGCAGTTGATAGAATCGTTGCGGGCTGGACGCAGGGAGAATGACGGTGTTCATGCCGTTGATGACGACGGGGGCATTGGTGACCGAGGTCCATTCGCCGGTGTCCACCAGTTCGCGCCACTCCAACTGGTACGTGTCCGTATTGGCTGGCCAGGAGATGGTCACGCTCAAACCGATGGCCAGTTCGGGCGCGGGATTGTGTGGGAGGACTTGCTGCACAAACAACTCATAACCGTTGGTGCCCTGGCTGCCGGAGCCGGATTCCTGATTGAAAATACCGATGGCATCGAACTGAGCTGCCGGCGCAGCGCCAAGAGTGTAGCGCGGATGACGGAGCGAGAAGAACCGGCCTTGGCCATCGGTCGCGGTGCAAAGCCGGTTGCCCCAGGCGTTGGCGGGATTCCAGCCGTTGGCGGTCACGAGCGTGAGGTTGTTGAGGCGCACGCGCATTCCCTGGTAATGCTCGCCGCCGGTGGCGCGGGTTGGGTCAAAAATGGCGGGCCAGGTGGAGCGGTCGCCGGCGACGCCACCCGCATTCATGACGTCCGCCAACGTAATGACCTCCGGCGTGGGCAGGCCATAGTTGGCCGTCACCAACCGGATGTCGAAGTTGTAGGCCGGATCGATGTCGTGACCCTCGTTGATGTTCCGCTTGCCGCCGTAGAAAAGCGATTGGCGCACCGTGATCTCCACCAAGTCGCCCGCTCGGAACTGGTGCATGTTCGACGGATCGAAGTTGAGCCGCAAGATTTCCGCCACCCATGCCTCGTTGCTGTAGCTGAGCGCGCTGTCGTGAATCCACGGCTGGTTGCCGTAGTTCTGGCCCATCCAGCAGGTTGTGCCGCCC
>CAZWJC010000266.1:0-9590 GCA_964634255.1 uncultured Verrucomicrobiota bacterium
GTGGGTGGTTTTCGCAGGAGGACCAGATTCCACGCCGCATCTTCTTCGACATGAACCAAAGGGGCAGTGTCAGCGTTGAGTCGCCGTCGCGCTACTGAGTGGGCCAGACCAGTGCCGCTGCCGCGCCGGACCACTACGGCATTGAAGAAAGCATCCAGCAGACGCTTAGCTTCCGGCGTCGGCTCGATTCGGAATGGCTTGTCCAGCGACCACAATCATCGTCAGTGGCACGAGGTGCGTTCGATGTAGTTCAGGGCCGCTTGGGTGTGGCGCCAACGCTGAAGTGAATCATAGGCCAGAAACTGGTAGGCCAGCACGATCAACCAGAACATCACCTGATAACTGCCTTTCGAGCATTTGTGCCGTAATCGCCGCTGGGCGAGAAACGCTCCTGGCCACCCGCCCAATAGTTCCAATAGATGCAGATTCGCCTCCGGTATGCGCCACAAGCCTTCCTCCGCGCGCCGCTTGTCCACGGCATGAACTCGATAGGCCACTGCGCTGGCAAGCACCGCGTGGAGGCCGATCCAAACGTAGTCCACCCCCAGACGGTGCGCGGCAACGACAAGAAAGCTCATGCGGCGAGGAGGTCTGCGTCGAGAGGGTAGGTTTGATGCAACTGCGCTCGGTTTGCCAGATCAGTATTCTCCCACCTCAATGGGTTGCTCCGACTCGATGCTGCGCAATCGCGCCGACCACACTTTCAACCAGCCCTGCCGCTCCTCGTCGGAAACCCGGACGGGCGCATAAACGATGTGCGGCGCGAGCACATCCCAGCCGGTGAACCGCAGCATCCCGCGTTGAATCGGCCGTAGGATGGCGTGGATGTCGCCATTCCAGCCGCCCTTCTGATAAACAGCCTCCGGCCCGCCGGTGGTCACCGACAACAACGCCTGTTTGCCTTTGAAAACGCCGTTACCGTAGAACCGCTCACCGCCGTAAGTACGGCCCATTGCGAATACGCGGTCCACCCAGCCTTTGAGAACGCCGGGCAAGCCAAACCACCAGAGCGGAAACTGCCAGATCATGAGATCGCATGCCTCCACCTTGCGCAATTCCGCCTCCACGTCGGGCGCGAACCCGCCCATTTCCGTGGCGTGCATCTCCTCGATTTGCTGTTTGAAGAACTCTGGATTCTGGACCGTGGTGAAGTTCCGCCGATCGGAAACTGGGTCGAACTTCATGGCGTAAAGGTCGGATGTCACGACCGTATGGCCGGCCGCGCGCAAGGTGTCTTGCGCCGTTTGGAACATAGCGCCGTTGAAACTCCTGGGTTCGGCGTGGGCGTAAACGATGAATGTCTGCATGGGGGTGTTTGAACAGGGTTTGAACTCCGTTGAAAGAGTCACGGCTGGGCGGCCTCAGTGCGCAGCATCACCTCATTGCGGCGCAGAAACGCGGGCGTCCACGGTGGATCGAAATAGCCATAGACCGGCAAAGACAGCACGCTCAATTTCTCCGCCTCCATCCACGTCTTCAAGCGGGCCAGCGACTCCGCCTCGTTCTTCGCGTTCCGGCCACCGCTGTAACGCAACACCGCGAACCGCCCCGCCGCCAACTCGCGTACGGTCACCGAGCCATCCGACGGCGTGGGCACTTCGGCTGTCTTCAGCTTCGCCGGCAGCACAAACGCCATCGTGGAGTCCGTGGCGCTGCCGGCCATGAAGACGGGCGTGGTCATGGCGATCTTCTGCTTTCCCTCGTTTGCGCCAGTGATGAACCGGAACAACCGCATGAAACTCCCGTCGTCCCCGTTCCGGCTGCCGGCAGCCATTGGCGTCTCCACCACCGTCAACGCCGGGTAATCGCGCACCTGAAACTTCCCGCCCGCGCGCACGACCTGGTAAGGCGCGGATTCGTAACCCGCGCGTGTAACCTGACAACCGGCGACCGCCAGGCCAATCAGCACGGCGAGAATCAATAGCGGAATCCACATCTTCTTCACCGCTCAAAGATAGCCAAACCGGAACGGAAAGCGATGGAACACACAACGCCACTCGCTCCGGCACGCCGGGCTACTTCAACTCGCCACGGCATACACGCTCGCATCGCGTTCGGGATAGCTTTCGTAGATGTGCTCGAAGAGGGCGGAACACTTCCGCTCGTAAAGCGGTTTGTCGTAGGCGCGGGGGAGGCCGGTATCCAGCACGTCCTCAATGGCGAGCTTGAGCTGCGACCGGGCGGACGACTTCTGCCGCCAATTCAGGACCAGGAATCGTTTACAGTCTGGCTCGATGGTTTGACCGCAGAATAGTCGAGCCGAGATCAGGAGGCAGTGAGGCCCGCTCTACCGCAGACAGTGCGAGGGGGCGTGACGATTTGTGTCGTTCTCCAATCTTGGTTCATCCTTGTACTAGCCATCGCAGGCGGCTCCGGGTATGACGGTGGCGTTGCTCATGGCCGCCAAGCCAAAATCGAATCTGCGAACGCGCCCCGAAGCGGAGTCGGGTTTCAGTCATTTCATCGACTCTGGGCTGAGCGCAGCGGTGAATGCTTTCGTCATCGTGCTGCTCGGCCAGATCGCGCTCAGCATCATCAGCGGCGTGGTCGGACGGATGATACCCTCGGCCATGCCGGGCTTCGCAGGTGGGACGCCCCCGGGCGACATCTCGAAGCCGGGCGTTTGGTGGGATGCGTTGTTCTCGCTTCGGTTCAAGATCATTTACGCGGCAGTATTTCTGGTTTGTTTGCGGCAGAAACTCGCCGGTGCATCGCTCTCGGCGAACGCCAAAGAGCGAGAGTCACGCTGGCAGCGGGTCGGCCGGCTGTCTGCCGAGAACTGGTTCGGCTCGCTGATCGGCAATGCCTTTCTGGCGATGGGCGTCGCCCTTGCGCTGGCCCACATTCCCGAGTTCAGTTTCTGGAAATGGTGCTGGCGCTGGTTCATCGGCATCACGCCGATCGCCGCTTGGCTGGGTGACGGCCCGCTCACCTGGCTGAACCCGTGGCTTGGGTGGTACGATCAGAACAAGGTCAAATTCAACTTCTGGCTGATCTACTTCGCCGCGGTCTGCGATGACTTCGGGATTCCGAATTTCAAAACGCTGGCCCGCTGGCTGTGGCGACGCTGGAAGAAACGCACAGCTCTTCCGGCGAGCGCCCCGGTCAGGGAGGAGAACAAGGTAGGACAATCCTGAACTGCCGTGAAGCGGGCCAAGTGATGGGTCGAGTTGAGCGCCGATTACTGACAGAAGCAGCCGCGTGCACTGACAAGAACCGGCGCGCAGTCCGTCACGAGACCTTCAACGGCGGGGGCCGATCAATTCGATGAAATTCCCATCCGGATCCTTCACCGCCAACAGCCATGTGCCGTTGCCGATCTCGACGGGTGTCTCGCCCAACGGCGTAACACCGGCCTTCTTCGCCCGTTCCAGGGCGCGGTTGAGATCTTTGACGTAAAGCGTCAGGTAGCGAATTCCGAGCGTGGAATGGATGTAAGCCTGATCCGCTTGCTTGCCCGGCGCGTCGGGGAAGGACAACACCTTGAGGCGCGTCGCCTGCTCGATCTCATCGAGCACGAACACTCGCACCGTGGTCGCCTGGCCGTTGAGCAAGCCGATCTTCTTCCCCAAATCGCTGCTAACCGGAAAACCGCGGACTTCCTTGAAGCCAATCACGTTGGTCAGGAACTGGGCCGTGCGATTCGCGTCCTTGACGACGACGCCGATGTCAATGATGGGTTTTGAAGATTCTGATTCCGCCGCGCGAGCAAGGGGCGACCCAAGCAAGAACTGCATGACCGCAAGTCCGCCAACGAGACGGAGGAGAGGTTGAAGGGGATTCGATGTGACGTTCATGGCGTGAAGATAGGCGGGCTGCGAGGGTGACTCAAGCCCTGGCATGTGTTCCGCGAGTTGCCGCGTACTATCAGACACCGGATAGCGATCGAACTACTCCGGGTCTGTGACGTTTTGGAGGATTTAGGCGCAGAACATGGGAAGTGGTTCACGTCAGGGCGGGAGCTTTCAAATCTGAAAATGGCCTGCCATCCGTAGCTCGGAACGGTTTTTCTTGGGGGGTCGCGAAATCGCAGGGGATGATGTGATGCGATGGGTTTGTCGAGTGCGGATTTTTTCACAAAGGGGACACGATTCACTGCGCGATCTAGTGGCGCAACTGGTCCCGGTGGACGCGCGGAGCCTTCACCAAGCGGCATGAAGCACTCGCGACCGTGAAATCGGGCCGGCCGTTACAGTCTGTGGATCAGACCGCCTTGGCAGCGACACCAGCGCTTCGCTTGGGTGGAGACTTCTTGAAGGGAAAGCTCGTGTGTATTTGCTGGTCCGGTGCGCCGGCAATCATGTCGCCCCAGTCAATTTTGTCGGAATCGCCTGTTCCGGGTTTGAGGATGCTTCGGTGGACCATCCGGGCACCGAACTGGAAGTCATCCGTAATTTTGACCACGATCAGGTTCACAAAATCCCCTGCACGCTTCACTTGAACCGTGTCGGTCCTTTTGTCAGGCGTGATGGTTTTCACTTCAACCGAGATATCCCCAATTACCCCATCCGAACCTTGGGTCAGAGGGGCGTGCCGCTTGACGCCGAACATGATCTCAGCGAACAGTTCCCCGAGTTCACCCAGAATGGGAAGGTGCCGACCTGTGACCACCTTGTATTTCATAGCCGCAGCCACGAGTTCCTCAAATATGCCGATCAGTTCAGGGCTCACCTTGCGATGGCTTTCCGGCAATATGACGCCCTTTGTGGGGGTCACATAATACGCGTAATTCAGCAACACGCTGTTCTTCCAGGCTGCAGCTTCTTTGTCGGCGAGCGACTGCGGTCTTTGGGGATTCATAGCTTCATCAACACCACGCTCACGATGCCGCCGCATACACGCTCGCATCGCGTTCGGGGTAGCTCTCAAAGATGTGCTCGAAGAGGGCGGAGCATTTCTGCGCGTAGAGCGGTTTGTCGTAGGCGCGGGGCAGGCCGGTGTCCAGCACGTCTTCGATCGTGAGCTTCAGTTGCGAGCGGGCGGATGACTTCTGCCGCCAGTTCAGGACGAGCAATTGCTTGAGCCGGTTGAGGAGGTCGCGGGCGACTTTCTTCACCTCAGCGCGCTCTTCCGCACTCAGCTCTGGGGCGGGGCGCGTGAGGATGTCGAAGATGACCAATTCTTCCTCGGTCATGTTCTCCCGGATGTGGCGTTGCTGCTCGTCGCTCAGGTTGCGGCTCAACTTCAACAATTCCTCGAACAACTCCTCAATGTTCCGGCTGCCTGCGTTGTAACTCTCGATCAGCTCCTCAAACTTCTCGCCGAAGTCGGCACGAGTTTTGTTCAAGCGGACAAGGCGTTCGAGCATGGCGCGGATTGTCGCCTTCAGGACTTCCAGGTCGGTGTTCTTGTGCTTGGATTCCTTGAACCGGCTGTGCAGCGCCTCAAAATCAATCTTCGACAGGTCCATTACCGGCACCGGTTTGGCGGGCATGTCCACGCCGGTAATCGAGGCGTCGAGCAGCTTGGCGATGTCGCCCATGACGCCGGTGATGTCGGCTGGGTCTGGGTTGAGTTTCACTCGAATGGCGTCGGCGATGGCGGTCAGGCAGGCCACGCGACCAGCAAACTCCAGCGCCGCGGGGTCGGGCTTCACCGCACCGTAGAGCGTGTTCACCAAACGCTCATGGCCGAGAAACTCGCGGCGGAGCGGGTCAGGAGAGATCAGGGCGTTGACCGCATCATCCACCCGAGCCAACCGCTCCAGACTGCCGGCGACGAGTTGCTCGATGGCGGGTAAAATCACCTGGCGCGTGGCGCAGAAGGTCGTTGCCGCGTCCACGGCTTTGCGCAGATCAGCGACCAGCTTCTGCTTGTCCTTGACCGGGTTCTTGCCACCCTTGCCCGCGCCGTAGATGGCCAACGCCTTTTCGAGCGAAGCAAAGACGTTGGCGTAATCCACGATCATGCCGCTGTGCTTGCCGGGGAATACGCGGTTCGCCCGGGCGATGGTCTGCATCAGCGTGTGATTCCGCATTGGCTTGTCGAGATACACCGTGGAACAACTCGGCGCGTCGAATCCGGTCAACCACATGGCGCAGACGAACACCAACCGCAGCGGGTCGTCAGTATCTTTGAACTTCTCGTCCAGCGGCGGCTGCGATTCATTCATCCGCTGCCGGTGGCGCACGATGTCGAGCCCGTGCTTTCGCATCTGCTCAATCTCGTTCTGGCCCGGCGAGACGATCAGCGCCATGTCCGTCGTGTCCAAAACCCGGAGGCGGTCCAGCAGTTCGTCCTTCTGCTCCGCGGTCAAGCCGAACCTGCCCAACTCCAGCCGGACACGCCGCATCTCGGCTTCCCAATGCTTCCGCACCTTGTCGTGCATCTTGAGCGCCGTGGCCTTGTCAATGGACACCACCATCGCCTTGCCAACGAAGCCGCGCCCGAGGAAATGCCGCACGATGTCCTGCGCCACCGTATCCAGCCGGTCGTCGCGGGTGGTGAATCGCTTCGGGACAGCAAAAACGTGGCAGTCTTTAAGTCGGTCAAATTCAAGCTTCTTGGCGAAGTGATGCACCTTGAGCTGGTCGTGGATTTCCAATAAGTCCCATCCTTCAAAGAAGGCTGTGCCACCCCACTGATTGAAGTAGTCGAGACTCTGAGTGTGGGGATTCAGTGCGAAGCCGTCGGCATAACGCCAAAGGTTGCAGAATTCGCGTTTGAATCCGGGTGGGGCGTTTTGCCAAGTGTCATTGAGAGTGAATGGCCCGTGGGATGTTTGGTAGTCGTGCCATTCCTGGATTGCGTTGAACGGATCGTTACTCAATCGAGAGTCTTCCGCGACAGTGTAGGTGATGACGGGCCCGCGCACCTTGGGGGCACCTCCGGCGATGGTGCGTATTCCGTGGGCGTCGAATTCTCCATCAGCTAGGTCCACCCGCCAATGAGTCTTGTCCGCAGGATCCGGCTTACTGCCGCCTTCGATTTTTATCACCTTGCCCGGAATCGTTGCCTTTCCTGTTGAAGCGAATTCCGGAGTTGCGACGACATACTGGATTTGAAACCACGGTTCAGGAACGAGCCATTCAAGAGCGAGACCTGCAAGCGCATGATGCTTCTTCAGGGCCTTGACCAGTTCTCGTGCGACATACCAGTGTTTTCCAAAAGGCGACTCGCTTCTAGCGGCGGCGTCGAGAAGCTGGAGCCTGGAGACGGCGCGGTGGAATCGCTCATTACGCCGGAGCAACTCCCAAATCTTCGCGGGGACTTGCTCAACCTCAGGCAACGTTGTGCCACAGGGGTTGTCGGGATGTTGCGGGGCGTGGGGCATGGGGCAAGTGAAGACTGTATGCCTGAGCGCTATTCCTCCCACCGTTGTTTCATCTGGGCCAAGTTCTGCAGGACTGTTTCCAATTCTGCCTTATTACCTCCGTTGTAAAGAAACCGAATGTCGTCGCACTTGTGCTTTGCTGCGACAAGCGGTGAGGCCTGCCAATACCAATGATCCGCACCGATGCTGCAGATTATCGCCGTCAGAGTAACGACCCAAATCCTGATTCGTCCACTGACATCCGGCCAGTGTGAGCGAAACGCGGAATAGGTGGTGACTCCTGCAGCGATTCCAAAGCCGAATGCGAACCCGACACCCGCTGCAATGAGTGCGGCGAAGAAGCATGCCATCACGGTGTACACAGAAATTTGGGCGATCTCAATAAGGCGGGCTTTCATGCCCTCTACGACTGCTCTTGAGAACCTGCCGAGTCAATCAGCAATTCACTCGTTTCCACGTAGTCGCATTAAGCATTGGCCGCAACCGCAGCGGAGTTTGTTTCCGCATTCGCTGGCGCGGGGGGGTGAGCGGCGGCGGTTGTCGTCGGCATCGGGATGATGTCGGCGCCACCTTGTTTGGGCGGGAGGATGGCGAACCATTCATTGGCTTCGCTTTCGCGCACGAGTTGCCGGTAGTGCTTGAAGACCATCTGCGGGCTGTTGCCGGCTTCGAGGCTGACCTGGCCGACGTCTTTGATGAGGGCGAGCCGGTAGCTGATGAAGGAGTGCCGCAGGCCATTGTGTTTCCACGGCACGCCGGATTTGTTGGCGAGGTAGAGGAACAGTTGTTTGTCAGTGCGTGCCAGAGTGACAATCGGGCCGGACGGCTGTGCGAAACGGGCAAGCCAGGCAGCGCAGTTTTCAGAAATCGGCACAGTGCGGCGGCTGGCGGTCTTGGCCTTGCCCGCCTTGACCTCGATGAAGCGCTCCGGGCCAGTGAGATGGACTTCGGACCAGTCGAGCCGCTCGATTTCCGCCGCGCGCAGGCCACAGAACGCCCCGATGGCGAGGTAGGGGATCATGTCTTCGCGCGTGCGCCATTTGCCGCGCTCCTGCACGGGCGTCACGCAGGCCACGAAGAGCTTGCGGAGTTCATCGGGCGTGAAGACTTCGATGTCGCCATCATCCACGGTGGCCTTCTCGACGGCCGCCATTTCGTCGTGGTCCTTGGGCAGATAGCCGCGTTTGATGGCGAACTTGAACAGGGTGGTGAGCAATTGGCGGACGTTGTTCTGGGTGCGTCCCGCACCGCCTGAACTGCGAACGTGTTCCTCGATCTGTTTGCCGGTGATCGTGGAGAGGCGTACCTGAACGAAGGCTTCGGCGAATTTGCCAAGGCGTCGGTTCAGTTCGCGAACGTAGATGTCGCTCTTGCCAGATTTGCGCTTGGATTCGACCAGTTCGTCCACGACTTCGCGGACGGTTTTGGGTGGCAGGCCGATGGGCTGGCGTTTGACATAGAAGTCCAAGACTTCCTTGAGGCTGGTGTGCTCGGGCAGTCGGCACATGGCGGCGACGTAATCGGAGATGGAGAGGTAGAGGTCGGCGTCCGGCTTCCACTGGCGGAGCTTCTGCATGGAGCGCACATAGTCGGTGCGGTCGTGGCCCTTGAGCTTGAGGGCTTCGGTTTCGCCGTTGGCGAGCTTGATGGCGACCTCACCGGCCCTCCGCTTGGCTTTCTCCAAGTCTGAGAATTTCTCGCGGACGCGTTTGCGGCCTTCGTAGAAGATGACGGTGAAGATGTCGCTCTGATATTTGACGAGGGCCTTGGCCTTGCCATCGGGTCCGGGTGGGCCATAGATGATCTTCCCGGCATCGTCACGCTGGGGGACGATGTTCGTGTGTCGGTAAATCGAGACCGAGACGCTGCCCTCTTTGACGACTTCGAAAGGCTTCCCGATCCTCCGGTTCTTGGCTGCGGCGGGCTGCGTTTTCATGCGGAAAAGTCCCGTCTTTGTCCCGTCCCGTCAAGACCAATCGCTAAATGCCAGTGTTTGTTGGTGGAGGCGGGGGGAGTTGAACCCCCGTCCCTAGCTCAGGTGCCAGCCGCGACTACATGCTTAGTCCGCAGAAAGTGTCGGCTGCCGGATAACCTGCGAACGCGAATCCAGCTGCTTAGTCGGCATGGAATTATCTCGGACCGTCACGCGCCGTCTCCGCTTCGGTCCATGCCTGCTGTGGCGTTCATCCGGCGTAGCAGGTGTCCGCCGGCGAACGTCGTGGCCTTAGGCCGCGAGTGCTAATTCTTCGTTAGCTGTTTTGTTTGATGCGATGATTAACGAGGCCAACGCATCGTCCTCGGCATGCCGCCTCTGGCG
>CAZWJC010000267.1:0-9555 GCA_964634255.1 uncultured Verrucomicrobiota bacterium
ATGGCCAAATCAATGCCGCAGTTCGGCTGCTTGTTGGCGCGAATGGACTCGAACCAGTTCTTCTCATGCGGCAGCACCTCGGTCGGGATGCCGGGCGGGACATCGGTCGGGCCAGCGAAGGCTTCGCTGTTTTCCAGGTCAATCTCTTCAGAGAACGGTTTCTCGGGCCTCAATTCGACCTTGTTGCTGCCCAAGGTCAGCGTGGCCTTGTGGCCGCGGATCATTTCTTGTGTGCCGACTTCGTTCACCGAACTGCTGGTGATGTGCAAAACGATCCCGCTGGGGAACTCGGCGATGATCTGGATGATCTCCGGAACGTCGCGTTCGGGCGTCCCCGAGGTGTTCTTGTCGCTATGCACCGGCTTGCTGCCGACGCAGGCGACGCGCTTCGGGAATTCCGGATTGCCGGTGGCCAGGAGATACGGGTGCGCTTTATGCGGGACCAAATCGCTCATCAAGCCGCCGCAGTAGGGGAAATACTTGCGCCAGCGGAAATAGTCATCCGCGTTGAAATCCTTCTTCTTCGCGACCTTGCCCAGCCAGGTCGTCCAGTCAATGTCCTGCGCCGTGGCCCAGTCTTGAATCTTGTAGTTCCATTCCCCGGCCGGGTTGTTGCGCATGTAACTGCCTTGCGACATCACAACGGGCCCGATCTTGCCGGCCTTGATCCATTCGGCGGCTTTGTGCCACTTGAGGTCCGAGCAGCCTTGCGAACCGACTTGGAGGATCTTCCCGGTCTTCTTTACGACGTCGTAGACCTCGAAGGCCTCGCCCAGATAGCGCGTCATGGGCTTCTCGACATAGACGTGTTTGCCGGCATTCATCGCGTCAATCGAACACTGGGCATGCCAGTGGTCCACCGTGGCGACGGTCACGGCGTCAATATCCTTCCGCTCGAGCAGCTTCCGGTGATCGGTGAAGACCTGCACCTCGCCGCCGATGATGGCTTTGGCCTCCTCACCGCGGTGTTTCGAGACGTCGCACACAGCCACTTGGGCGATGTTGTATTCGCTGGCTTTGAACTTCTGCGTGCGGACGTGGGTTTGGCCCATGCTGCCGACGCCGATGTAGCCGACGGTGAGGCGATTGTTTGCGCCGGCGACGTTAGCGGACGGGGCCTGGTTCTGGCCGTAAACCGGGGTACGCAGGAAGGAGGTCGTGGCCACGGCGGCGGCGGCGGTGGCGGTCTTCTTGAGGAACTCGCGGCGCGAGGCGGCCGCGGAAGCGATGTTGGTCTGTTTCGTATCCATAAAATCGTGCATTGGTCGTTGCCCTAACTAGACGCAGCCTACCGGAAAGAAATTCGCGGTCAATGCCGCAAACACGGTGACGCAAACGCGGGATGCCTCGCAAACGAAGGCGCAACGGCGCTCCTGAAGAGTGGCGTCTCCTGTTCTAGACTGAGTCTGTGGCGATCTTGCCAAGCACCCGCCAGGATCACCAACACTCCTGATGCACAAAAGCCGGGTCAAACCGTGTCCGCGCCTCCTTCTGCTCGCCCAGCCGTCCGATGGCCATGATGCCGACGGGGATCACGGAGGGCGGCAAACCCAGCACCCGGCTGACGTGGCGGACGCGGTTTTCGCGCGGATGCACGCCCAGCCAACACGCGCCGTATCCCAGCGCATGCACCGCCAGCAGCAGGTTCTCAATGGCCGCTGAGCAATCCTGGAGCAAGTAGCTGAGCTGTTTGTCGTGCGCCTGTTGGAGATCACCGCACACCACGATGCCGAGCGCGGCGTTCGCCAGCATCATACCGTTGGGCAGTTCCTTGACGAGGAGGTCGCGCTGTTGCTGGCTGCGGACGACGACGAAGCGCCATGGGTCTTTCGCCACCGCCGAAGGCGCGGCCATGGCGGCTTCGAGCATGAGTTGCACATCGGCGTCCGGCACGTCGCCCGGCGCGTAAACGCGGATGCTGCGGCGAGCGAAGATGAAGTTGAGCGTGTCTCTGCGGGAAGTGTTCATGGTTTGTTTTCCTGTTGCGCGAGTTTCTGAATCCAGCGTCCGTAGAAGTAGATCATCACCGCCGAGGCGATGCCGATGGCGGCAAAGACGAACCACGTCACGCCGACGTGGTGGCTCTGGTAGAGTTGTTGCGTGAGCACCGCTGGGGTCTTGCCGGTGACTTCGACGAGCTTCTTGAAGGCCTCGCCGACCGGCAATGCTTGTTTGCTCACGGCGTCCAGCGTCCAACCCAGTTGCACCAGCATCTCGCGGGCGAACTCGTCCTTCGCCGAGAACCAGTGATACAGCTCCGGGCCGAGTTTGCCCTCGATCGTCCAGCCGAGGAGGATGGGCGCTTGCGAGAAGCCGATCCACATGGCCTTCTTGTCCGGCGGGGCGATGTTGCCGAGGAACTCGCTGAACTTCGGGCCGGCCAACATCTCGCCGATGCTAAAGACGCCCAGCGCCAGCAAGATGAAACCTACGAATCGGGTTGCTCCCAGCATCGTCAACGCGGCGGCGATGAACAGCGTGCCCACCAGCAGCGTTGTCGTCGCTCGCATCTTCGCACCAAGGCCAGCGACCAAGAAGCAGAAGAACATGATCAGCGCGGCGTCGAGGTTCACGATGCCCTCGGGCTCGATGGTGCGTCCGGACTCGCTCATGCCAAACACGAATTGCCAGATGCGGTTCTGCGTGCCGTCCGGGCCGAACAGGACGTTCACCATCGGCGCGGTGTCCACCCAGTCCTCGATGTATTTCGGCAGCACGTCCCAAATCATGGGGAACATCAGCCACCAGACGGAGAAGATCAGCAGGTAAAGGGTCAAGTGCGGTTTGCGGAGTTCGTTCAGAGTTTCGAAGGCGAGACTTTGCCGCGTCTCCTTGCCTTCACGAATGCGCTGTTGGCGGGCGAGACGCTCCTCCCGCCCCGGTTCTCGATACGTGAGCAAGAGCAGGAAGTTGCAGCAGATGCACGCGGCGTTGATGTAGAAGACGTACTTCCAGTCGAGGTGACGCATCTGGAGCGCGATGAGCGGCCCGATCCACCCGCCGATGTTCACCGTCTGGTAGAAGATGCCCCACGCCACGGAGCTGTTCCGGCGGTTGGTAGACTTGACGAGCGTGGCTTGGATGCCAGGTTTGAAGATGGCCGTGCCGATGGCGAGAAGCATCGCGCCGGCAAAGAACCCCCAATAGCTGTGAAACCAAGCCATGACAAGGTAGCCGAGGCATTTCACCGCGGTAGAGATGCCGATCGTGAGCTTGTATCCGTAGCGATCGGAAAGCCCACCGGTGAAGATGGGAAAGAGCGATTGTGCCAGATTCCAACTCATCAACAGCCAGCCAAACGTGGCCATCGTCACGCCCAGTCCATTTTCGGAAACCGGTCGTGTGGCGTAGATCGTCGCGACCAAGCGCACGCCGTAGTACGCCAAGCGCTCGATCATCTCCATGCCGCCCACGACCCAGAACACGTAACTCAGGCTGCCGATGGCCGCCCAAAGATTGAGCTGCTTTACATCAGCCAGCGTGGTTTCGTCTTCCGGAGGCTTACGATGCACGCTCATGGGTTGAAGAGAAGGCCGGCTTGGTTGCCTAGCAGGGGAAGACTGGGGCGCTCATCATTGCCCGCAAACGATGCGCGGGCGCGAGGGTTGAATCAAGCCCGCGGTTTAGCGACCCAGGACACACCCGAAAATGAAACCGCCCTGTCCCGGAATGTGGGACAGGGCGGCGCGAAGTAATTGCGCGAACCCGTCAGCGCTTCGTCGAGGGATTGACGATTTCCGACATTTTGAAGATGGGCAGGAACATGCAGATCACCATGCCACCGACCATGACCCCCAAGAAGACGATCAGGATGGGCTCAATAAGCGAGGTTAGGCCGGACAGGATGGTTTCGATTTCGTCGTCGAGAAAGTCCGAAACACGCTCCAGCATGTTGTCAATCTTGCCGGTTTGCTCGCCGGCCGTAATCATGCGGATGATCATGGTCGGGAAGACCGGGTGTTTGCCAATCGCCGCAGAGATGCTCTCCCCGCGTTCAATGTCCGAAGCCGCTTCCTTGATGGCCTCTTCCATGACAACGTTGCCGACGGTTTGAGAGACGATTTGCAGGACTTCGAGAATCGGCACACCGCTGCGGATTAACGATGCAAGCGTGCGGGTGAAGCGCGCCAGACAGATCTTGTGGGCAATCGGGCCGAACACCGGCAGTCTGATCCGCTGCGTGTCCCAGAACTTCCGTCCGGTCTTGGTCTTGATGAAATACATCCATCCATAAATAACCCCGCCTCCGGCCAGCAGAACGAGAATGAAGTAGCGTTTCACAAAATCGCTCAACGTGATCATGAACTGGGTAGGGCCGGGGAGCTTGGCGCCAAAACCTGAATAAATGTCGCCGAACACCGGCACCACCTTGACCAGAAGAAAGACAGTAATGCCAATGGCTACCAAAGTGACCACTGTAGGGTACATCATGGCGGACTTGACCTTCTTGCGCAGCCGAGCGGCGGTTTCCAGATAGGTCGCCAGCCGCGCGAGAATCTCCGCCAACAAACCGCCCTTCTCACCGGCTCCCACCATACAGACGTACAGACGGTTGAACGCCTTCGGATGCTTCTGGAGTGCCTCAGAAAAGCTGTCTCCGCCCTCCACCCGAGTGCAGACGTCGCGGATGACGTCGCGCATCACCTTGTTGGTGGTCTGCTCAGCCAGTGCTTGGAGGGATTGCACCATCGCGAGACCGGCGTCGATCATCGTGGCCAATTGCCGGGTGAACATGACCAAATCCTGCAGCCCAACGCTCCCGCCGCTTGTGCGGCCCTTCTTGCTGATCTTCTCCTGGATCGAGATGACCAGTAAGTTGCGGTTCAGGAGGGCAGCAATGGCAGCCTGCTCACTCAGCGCTTCCAGACTGCTGCGAATCTCCCGGCCTGTGGCGGTTTCGCGCGCAACATAAACAAATGATGGCATATTGGCTCTCTGTTCAAAGGTCTTGCGTGCGCCGGTGGCCTTTGCCTATCTCCGGCACAACACAACTGTCAATCCAAGTCGGACTTTCAGCCTTCAGGAGCAAACCCTATTCCAAGCCGGCCAATACGGTGAAATCCTGCGGAAAGCCGCGAATGCGCCTCTTGGCGACAACTCCACCGGCAACAATTGCCCAAACTTCGGACACCGCCTGTTCCAACCTTCAGATTCTCCAAAGCCTCTCTTCACCTGAGCTGGGAGGATTCTGAAGCGATTGCTCGGGCACGACCGGAACTCTGTGCGCTGACGCGCCGGATGCCACAACGCTCGTCAGGACGCCTCTTCGGAAGAACCCGTTGGGTTGCCAAGTAGGTGCGGGAAAGGGCGTGCGTTCAAGGCGTTGTTTTCCTAGCGTGTCGGTCGTGAATCAACAGGCCACCGCGTTTCCAGCCGGGACGTTGCACACGTGAAAACCTCGCACGTCTTGGGCGCTCCGTTACTCGTCACAACCTATGACGAGCTGGCGGCCCGTTGCCTGGATTGGGCGCGATCCCCGCGCTGCACGAGCCTGGAATTCGTCAATACACACATCGTCACCCTAATGCGGCACGACACGGCGTTCCGGGCCGCTATGGCGACCTACGACCACCTGCTGCCAGACGGCATGCCGTTGGTGTGGTGTTTGAATCGAGCGGGTGCGGGTTTGCGCGACCGGGTTTACGGGCCGACCTTCATGCAACGCTTCCTCGAGTCGAGGGCCGCCGGCACCACGCACTACCTTCTAGGCGGCTCCGCAGAATGCGGGGCGCGCTTGCGGGAACTGTTCGGACAACGGAATCCGGGTTTGAAAGTCGTGGGCGCCTTCCATGGACGTTGCGCGCTGGACGGTCGCCTGGAGGGCGACGCCGAACAATCCGTGACGGACGAGATCAACCGGCTTTCACCCGATTTCATCTGGGTCGGCTTCGGCACGCCCAAGCAGCAGGCGTGGGCGGCCCGGCACAAGGCATTGCTACGCCGGGGCGTGGTCTTGACGGTGGGCTTCGCCTTTGACGCGAATGCGGGTCTGAAGCCGGATGCGCCCGCGTGGATGCAGCGGCGGGGGTTGACGTGGGTGTTCCGGCTGTGTTCAGAACCGCGCCGGCTTGGGCCGCGCTACGTGAAGTTTAATTCGCTTTTTCTCTGGTATCTGCTGCGAGACGGCATGCGCGGCCGCGCCTGGGGGGCTGAATTTCATTGAGCAGAAATGCAGTTTCAGGTATCCAACCTCCGAAATCATCGGGCATGAGCGACCGGGCACAAAACGGCATCCTTGAAGAATTCCGGTTGGAATTCCTCGATTGCTGGCAGCAATTACCGAACAGAGGGCTGTTTTTCGGCCTGCTGGCGGCATGGCTGGCGCTCTTCCATTTCCTCGGCAACTCCACGTTTGGCTACGTACCTACGGCCTCGCTGTTCGGCTGGATTCTCAACGCAAGTCAGGGAGACGAGTCGCACTTACCTCTGGTCCCGTTGGCGGTCTTGGCGCTTTTCTACTGGAAACGCCGCGATCTGATTTCCCAACCGTTAAGCATGTGGCCGCCTGCGCTCTTGCTGGTGGCCTTTGGGCTGGTTCTGCACGTCACCGGGTACATGGTGCAGCAGCCGCGCGTTTCGATCATCGGCATGTTCACAGGCATTTACGGCCTTATGGGGCTGGCTTGGGGCTGGCGGTTCATGCGGGCCAGTTTCTTTCCGTTCTTCTTGCTCGCTTTCTGCATTCCCATTGGCTCGCTGGCGGAACGGGTCACTTTCCCGTTGCGGATGTTGGTCAGCTACCTCTCGGTTGGAATCGCCCAGGTGGCGGGGCTGGATGTCGTTCGGGACGGCTCCTTGATCTACAACGCGCAGCGGACGTTTCAATTCGACGTCGCGCCGGCCTGTAGCGGGATTCGCAGTCTGGTTGCCCTGCTGGCGCTGACAACCCTGTTCGGCTTTCTCTCTTTTAGATCCACGTGGCGGCGGGTGGTGATGGTGCTCGCTGCCTTTCCGCTGGCCGTGTTGGGTAATGTGACCCGCATTACGTTCACGATCTTCGTTGCGGAAATCATGGGGCAGAAGGCGGGCGCTGCGGTGGAGCAGAAGTTCGGATTCGTGACCTTTGCGGTTGCGATCGTGTGCATCCTGCTAATTGAACGGTGGCTGCGCGAGCCCGCCTCCGAATCGCCAACCACATCGGACGCAGAGGTGAAATCTCAATGAAAGCCCGGCAAACCATCGTGGTGATCGTCGCCCTGGCTCTCATGGTTGGAGCGGCCGGCGCGCTCGTCTGGTTGAAGTCAGGCCAACGGTTGGGCGCTCCGGGTGTGAAGACCGAACCCATCCCCGGGAGCATCCGCTTGCAGGCGGTTCTTCCGGAAACGGTCCTGGATTACGCCTCGGAGCCGGTCGAGACAGTAAAGTTGGTGCTGGACGTTTTGCCGAAGGACACGAGCTTCGGCCAGCGCCGCTACAAGGCCGCCGATGGCTTCGAGACGTTACTCAATGTGGTGTTGATGGGCACCGACCGCACCAGCCTGCACAAGCCTCAGTTCTGTCTGGTGGGGGCGGGCTGGCGGATTGACCGAACCGAGTGGGACAAGGTGCGGGTTTACCGGCCGCAAACCTACGATCTGCCCGTGGTTAAACTCACTACCTCTCGAGAGGTGACGGAGAATGGCCGGACTTTCCCGGTGCGCGGCCTCTACGTCTATTGGTTTGTCTGCGATGACTCCATCAGTGGCGAGGACAGCGGATTCCATCGCGGATGGTTGATGGCGAAAGAGCTTTTCCGAACGGGCAAATTGCAGCGCTGGGCGTACGTCACGTGTTTTTCGGTGTGCGCGCCAGGGCAGGAAGAGGCGACTTACGCTCGCATGAAAAAGTTCTTAATGGCGGCGGTGCCGGAGTTCCAGCTCACACCGAAGCCGGAGGGTGCTGCCGCGGCGCAGGCCGCAGCCGCGCCTTGAGGAAGTCGGTCGAATGCTCGGAAGAAATGTGTTAGCAGGACGGTGGTGGTGCCTCGGCATCTCGTGGTGCGAGGCTGAAGCTCGCCTCCGCGGTGCGTTGTGGTTATAGCGAACTATGCCAAAGCGCAGCCGACATATTCGCATCGTCATCCATCAGTGGATGGACGCCTGCTTGTTCGCGCTCAGCTTCTGGCTGGCCCATGCCATTCGCTCCGACCCTGAGCTGGCAGGGTTGGTGGGCTTGGAGCCTGCGCTCATCCCGTTCGAGACCTACCTCTGGGTCTATCTTATCCTGATTCCCGCCTCGCCCCTGTTGCTGGAAGCCAGCGGATTCTATCGCAGACCTGTGCTGTCGCCCCGATGGAAGACATTCACGTGTTTGCTGCAAGGCTGCGTCATGGTCTGCATGGGATTGACCTTGCTGCTGTTTTTCACCCAGGTGCTGACGCCCCGGTGGATGGTGCTTTGGTTCGGCGGAATCTCGTTCGTCCTCGTTTATGCCAAGGAAGAGGCCTTCAGGATCCTGTTCCGTAGCCGGATGGCACAGCCGCAGTTCCGCAAGCGGTTCATCCTGGTAGGTGTCGGCTCCGAGCTCTCATGGATTCGCAACCAGCTCAAAGCCCATCCGGATGAGGGCGCGGATGTGGTGGCGGAACTGGACGTGAAGACGGACTCAGTGGCCAAGCTGGTGGACCTGCTGCATGAGCATTCGGTCAACGGCGTCATCATCAGTGCGGAGCACACCCACTTCGAACAGGTGGAAACCGCCATCCGCGCGTGCGAGATCGAAGGGATCGAGATCTGGCTGGTTGCCGATTTCTTCCGCACGCAGATTTCGCGCACCACGCTGGACGAGTTCCACGGTCGGCCGGTGCTCGTCTTCCGCGCCACGCCCGATGTGCCCTGGCAGACCCTCGTCAAGCATTCGCTCGACTTTGTTCTGTCCGCGATCGCACTCACCATTGTAGCGGTGCCCTTCCTGCTAATTGCCCTGGCGATCAAGCTGACTTCACCGGGACCGGTCTTCTTCCGTCAGCAACGCGCCGGGCTGAACGGCCGACCGTTCACGATGTACAAGTTTCGCTCCATGGTCACCGACGCCGAGCAGCTCAAGCACGAGCTGGCGGTCTTGAACGAAATGTCCGGCCCGGTCTTCAAGATCAGCAACGATCCGCGCATCACCCCCATTGGCCGCTTCCTCCGGCGCTACAGCATTGACGAGTTCCCGCAATTTCTGAACGTGCTGCGGGGCGAGATGAGCCTGGTCGGCCCGCGCCCGTTGCCTGTGGACGAGGTCAAGCGGTTTGACGATGTGGCGCATCGCCGTCGCCTCAGCGTGCGGCCGGGGCTCACTTGCCTCTGGCAGATCAGTGGGCGGAACAATCTCACCGACTTCAAGGAATGGGTGCGGCTCGACTTGGAATACATTGACCACTGGTCGCTGTGGTTGGACTTCCGAATCCTGTTCCTCACCATCCCCGTGGTACTCACCGCCAAGGGCGCCAAGTGAATCCCGACGCTCCGAGACCAGTGGCTGCCGGGCGGTGGAATGGCGCGTGCCAACCTCTTTGCGCTTCGAGTTTCTGACTGCGGACTTTGACCTTCCATGCCAGCCCCTTCCAAGACTAATTCGTCCCGCCCAACC
>CAZWJC010000268.1:0-9534 GCA_964634255.1 uncultured Verrucomicrobiota bacterium
CATCCGTGGTTACAGTTTTCTTCCCGTCTGTCTCGATGAACGAATGGAACATCCAGGGACGCGCCCACGCGTGTCAGACCTGCGGCAACGCGTTTGCCGACCGGCAGCCCTATCACACGCTACTCTTCGACGAGCGCCAAGATTACCGCCGCCTCGATGTCTGCCCCGCCTGTTGGGAGACACGCCACAGCCCGAGCGACCGCGACGCCAAGGGTTTCATCTCGCACTGGCAGGGCGTCTATGAAGCCCCGCCGCCGCCCACCGATGTCATCCAGAAAGACACCGCCGAGTCGCTCCTGCGGAAGCTCATCGAGCGGAACGATCCGCGTTACGCGCCGGCCGGCTTCATCCTCGCCGTGATGCTCGAACGCAAGCGCGTCCTGAAGGTGAAGGAGCAACTCCAGCGCGAAGGCCAGCGCGTGTTCGTTTACGAGCAACCCAAGACCGGGGACATCTTCACCATCGCCGATCCAAACCTGCACCTGGATCAACTGGAATCCGTCCAGCACGACGTCGCCAATCTGCTCGAACACGGCTTACCCGCGCTGGAAGCCGCTCCGGCTGCTGCGCCGACGGGTGAGACTGCACCCGCACCAGAAGCGATGCCGGCAACAGAAGCACCGACGCCAGCGAACACCGATGGCGGCACTCCTCCTCCTGCTAGTCCTCCGTGACCGGCGGCGGCGAAAGGCGGTATGAAATCAACTTTCGCAGACGAATATCAGACGCTGTTTGCCCGGCTGGGATATCCGCTCTCCAAGCGCTCAGGTCTCTCGGAAGATCAAGTAGCGAGGGCGGAAGCCAAGTGCGGGATCCGCCTGCCCGTGGCGCTGCGTGACTACTATCTGATGGCTGGACGCGAGAAGGCCCTGAACCACGCGTTCAACCGGCTGTGCATGCCGAGCGATTGGGGAGTGCATTCGGGCAAGCTCGTTTTCATGGAGGAGAACCAAACGGTTGTGGTTTGGGGCGTGAATGCGACAAGACGACCGACTCATGATCCGAGCGTGTTCCAAGCTCCGCTCGTGGATGGAGAGATTGACCGTTGGTGGGTCGAACACAAGAGTTGTTCGGAGTTCCTGAAATTCATGATTCACCTTCAAGCTGCCTACGGGGGAGGAATGCCATTCACTGCCTCTGCTCCAGCGACAAACAGTCTTCCCTCCAAGTTGAAGCGACGGTGGCAATTTGGCGGCGAAGTGAATCAGATGAGCGCATTCAGTCTGGAACGCCGGGTTGTCTGTGTTGCCCCTTGGCGAGGTCTCAATCCAAGCGGGAAACCGCGGCGAGTTTTTGCCGGGGCTACCACCAAAGAGGACTTGGTGGCGATTGCTGAGGAATTGGAACTAACGTGGGACAGATCACCGTGAGCGAATACGACGAGCTCCAAACGCGACTCGGCTACACGTTTTGCGACGCGGCCCTGCTGCGCCTCGCACTGACGCACCCGTCTGTCGCGCACGAACTCGGATCGCCCGTCCAGACCAATCAGCGCCTCGAATTCCTCGGCGACGCCGTGCTCCAGCTTGTCCTGACGCGCGAGCTTTACGGGCGCTTTCCCGAGTTCGGCGAAGGCCCGCTCACCAAGGCCCGCGCCAAGCTCGTCAACCGCCGTTCCCTCGCCGAGCGCGCGCGGGCGCTGGGCTTGGGTGCGTTCCTGATCCTGAGCCACGGCGAGGAAATGCACGGGGGACGCGAGCGGCCCTCGGCGCTGGCCGACGCCTTCGAGTCCGTGCTGGGCGCGGTGCTGCTGGACGGCGGATTCGAGGCCGCGAGCGAATTCATCGCCCGCGAGTTCCGGCAATCGCTGAAGGAACTCACCGTCACGCCAATCATTGAAAACCCGAAAGGCGAGTTGCAGGAATACCTCCAGGCCGTCTCGCCCGAAGCGCCGCATTACGAAGTCGTCTCCGCCACCGGGCCGGATCACGACCGCGTGTTTGAATGCACTGTCCATCACGGCGGCGCAGCACTGGCGAGCGGCACCGGCAAGAGCAAGAAAGCCGCGGAAAGCGAAGCGGCGCTGGCGGCGTTGAGGCGCTTGAAGGAAGAGGCGGCGGCAAATCCGAAATCCGAAACTCGAAATCCGAAGCAAGCCACTGCGGAAAGTCCGAAGTCCGAAGTCCGAAATCCGAAGGAAGCCCGAAACCCGAATTCCGAATGAGGCGCTCTCAAAACCCTGCCGACGTAGCGGCGCCTCGGCAGAGCGCCGCTGTTATCTCGCAAGAGAAGCGGGTTAACCGAGCAATATGAGCGCTTTCACAGACAGACTCATCATCTGCCCCGCCGACGAAGTTGCGAATCACCGCGCTCATCAGCTCACTCACATCCTCAGTGTGCATAACCCAGGCGCTCACTCCACGCCGCCATTGTGGTTCAGGGGACCGCACATGGTCCTTTCGTTTGGGGACGTAATCTCCGAAGCCGATGCAGTCCGATGTCGGACGAAGGCGCCAACGATGGACGACGTGCGTCGGGCAGTTGAGTTTGTGACCGAAGCGTGGCGCTCACCTCAAGCGCGGGTCTTGATCCATTGTGATTACGGCGCTTCACGTTCTCCGGCATTGGCCTATGTCGCGGTCGCCAAAGCGATGGGGTCAGGTGCTGAACCGGGGTGTCTCCAGATGATTCTCGAGCTGCGGCCCTCCGCGGTGCCCAACCGACTTGTGGTGGAGTTGGGGGATCGGTTGTTGAGCCGACAAGGTGCTTTGCTTGTGCCATTGAAGGAACTCTACAGACGGGTTTCCATTGAGTTATCGTCCGCTGGTAGCTCCGCATGTGCTGACGATCTTCCATCGCCAATTTCCAGAAGACAATCACCATGACCGACGTTTTCGCCATCACCCCCATACTCCTCATCGGCGTCATCCACCTGCGCCCGTTACCCGGCGCGCCGCGCTGGAAAGGCCGGTTCGGCGAAGTAGCGGCGTCTCGGCAGAGCGCCGCTGTTAACGCATTCGGAGTCAGTCAACTCCTGCGCTGAGACGTATGCCTTTCTCCCCGCCACAAGGAGTTGCCTTCTCCCTACCGGAGGAGATTCCGGCGCGACAGTTCGCGCCTATGCTGCGCCGAGTCAGCTCATTTCTGGAGGGGCTCGCGGTAGATTTGCCGCCGCTGATCCGTTACGACGATTGGTGGGAGCATGATGGACTGCACTTTGAACGCGGGCGTCTCACGTTTCGCGATCTGTGGCAAATCGCTCAAACAGCACGCTCGTTACTGAACGCGACGCCGGACGATCACGCTGTTTTCATAGGCATCGCGCCCGAAGACAACCGATGGTATCTGCGATTCCGAGTGGAGTGGGACGAAGACGACAATGACATAGTTGGGAGATTCACTGTCATCGTTCCATCGGACATAGCAGAGCGTTTCCGCAACGAGGTTGTGCCTCGATTGCCCATTGGATTGGAGGAGGCTGAAGCAAGGCAATACTACGAGAAGGTGGTTACATGACCGAATCATCGCAACAATCGCCTATCCAAGTTGACCAGCTCTTCCTTCACTCAATCTTCGGACTTCGGACTTCTTTCGGTTTTCGGATTTCGAGTTTCGGATTTCGCACCTCCTTCCCATCATGACTGATCTCTTCAAAACCGCCCCCAAACTCCTCATCGGCGTCATTCACCTGCGTCCGTTGCCCGGCGCGCCGCGCTGGAAAGGCCGGTTTGGCGACGTGATTGACGCCGCCGTGGCCGATGCCCGCGCCTACGAACGCGGCGGCGCGCACGCCGTGTTCATCGAGAACTTCGGCGACATCCCGTTCACCAAGTCCGCCGTCGGGCCGGAGACCGTCGCCGCGATGGCCGCCGCCGGTTGCGCGGTGCGGGACGCCATCAAGCTGCCGCTCGGCTTCAACGTCCTGCGCAACGATCCCTGCGCCGGGCTCGCGCTCTGCGCCGCGTGCGGCGGCAGCTTCATCCGCGTGAACGTCCATTGCGGGGCGATGCTGACCGACCAGGGCCTCATCGAGGGCAACGCCTACGCCACGCTCCGCTTCCGCGAGCGCATCGCCCCCGGCGCGCAGATTTTCGCCGACGTCCACGTGAAACACGCCGTGCCGCTGGGCGATTGGAAGCTGGAGGTGTCCGCCTGGGACACGCTGCAACGCGGTTTGGCGGACGCGCTCATCGTCTCCGGCGTCGGCACCGGCAAGGCGACGGACGTGCAAGACCTCAAGCGGCTGCGGGCCGCGTGTCCGCACGCCAAGATTCTCCTCGGCAGCGGCGTCTGCGCCGAGAACGTGGCCGATTACGTGCAGGACGCGGACGGTTTCATCACCGCCAGCGCATTGAAGCGTGGCGGGAAGATCTCGAATCCGGTGGACGTCCGCCGCGTGGCGGCGTTGGTGAAGGCGATTCAGAAATGCAGCAAGTGAATATGAACATGAAGATCGGAACAACATCGGGACGCGGTCCAATGCACGCGAGAATCACAACGCAGGACAGTGGTCGATCCGTAGCGCAGACTGGCAGTCTGCTGTGTCGCCGATTGGCAATCGGCATCCGCCCGAAACAGCTTCACCGCCTCTCGACAGGCCAACGTCTCGCAGAATGCCATTCTGCGAAACGGCAGGTTGCCAACCTGCGCTACGGACGCAGCGTTTGCACCGTGTTCGTTTTGCTGGCCACCTTCAGCCTGTTTGCTCTCGCTTCTCCTGCGTTTGCCGCCACCGTGGAAGACACCAAGCTAGAGGCGTTCTTCAAGCAGTATCTCGACGAGGCATTCAGGCTGCGCCCGATGGACGCGACGCAGCTCGGCGATCATCGCTTCGATAGCCAACTGGAAGATCTCTCCGCATCTGCCCGTGCCGGCTGGACAGCGCAGACGCGTCGCACGTTGGAGGCGCTGCCGAAGCAGGTCGATTACGCCAAGCTTTCGCGCGCCGGCCAGATTGACTTCGAGATTCTCAAGCACGAGCTGGAGACCGGCATCTGGCTTGATGAAAACACGCGCCGCTTCGAGACCGACCCGCGCGCCTACAACAGCTACATCAACGACAGCGTGTATCTGCTGCTCGAACAATCCACGCTGCCGAAGGAGCAGAACATCGCCAACGCCATCGCCCGCATGGCGCAGATTCCGAAGGTCATCGCCGCCGCGCGCGCAAACCTGCAAAACCCGCCGAAGGTCCACACCGAAACCGCCATCCGCCAAAACCGCGGCGCGATCGCATTTTACGAAAGCGACCTGTTCGAGGTTGCCGGTCCGACGAAGCAGCTCGCGGCGTTGAAAGCCGCCGCTGCGCCGGTGGCGACCGCGTTGAAGGATTACCAGCAGTTCCTTGAGAAGGACCTGCTGCCGCGGGCGAATGGCGAGTGGCGGCTGGGCCGCGAGAAGTTCGCCCGCAAGCTGGAGTTGACTCTGGACGCCGGACGGACGGCAGATGAGGTGTTGGCCGACGCGGAAGCCGAGTTCGCCCGCGTCTCGCGCGACATGTATGTCATCGCGCGCCAATTGTGGAGTCGCTATTACCCAAAGCTCGTTTTGCCGCCGGATGACGAAGAAGGACGCCGCGCGACGGTGGAACAGGTCATGAAGGCGGTGGCGCAGGATCACTGCAAACCGCAGGACCTCACGCGCGAGGTGAAGCAGACCGTGAAGGTGGCCAAGAAGTTCATCGCCGCGAACGACATCTTGCGCCTGCCGGATCCGGATCATTGCCGCGTGATCGAGATGCCGGAGTTTCAGCGGGGCAACTCGACGGCCTACATGAATTCGCCGCCGCCGCTCGATCCGAACGCCGCCGGCTTCTACGCCGTGAGCCCGCCGCCGAAGGATTGGGACGCCGCGCGCGTGAAGAGTTATCTGGAGGAATACAACCGCCAGATGCTGCACATCCTCACGATCCACGAGGCTTACCCCGGCCATTCGGTGCAGCTCGAATACGCGAACAAGAACCCGTCGCGCATCCGCAAGGTGCTCGGCTCGGGCGTGTATATCGAGGGCTGGGCGGTCTATACGGAGCAGATGATGCTGGACCAGGGCTACGGCGAACGAGACCTGGCGTTGCGCCTGACGCAGCTCAAGTTCTATCTGCGCGCGGTAGCGAACACGATCCTCGACCACAAGATGCACTGCACGGCGATGACCGACGACGAAGCGATGGACCTACTGGTCAAGCGCTCATTCCAATCCGAGGGCGAAGCGCGGCTCAAGGTCATCCGCGCCAAGCAAAGCTCGTGCCAGCTCTCGACCTATTTCGTCGGGCGCATGGCGCACTACCGGTTGCGGCAGGAAATCCAGCGCGAGCTGGGCGACAAGTTCGTGCTGGGCCGCTATCACGAAGCCGTGCTGCAACCCGGCAGCGTGCCGGTGAAATACCTGCCGGAACTCGTGCGGGCGAATCTGGGGATGGCGAGACGACAATAGCACAGAGAGGCGCGGGGTTGGCTCACTCGTGATTACTAAAGACCAAGTTCCTGGAGTTCTTGTGGCGGCCTGCCCTTCCTTTGCTGACTCAAGTCGCGAGTCCATGCAGGAAGATGGCAGCGTCTTGCTGTATGCCACGACCGGCTCTTTTGCTCAACACCTTTTGGAATTGCATGTCCAGGGACGTCGTAACGAGTTCCCTGCCGTCGCGGAAGCAATTGAGCGGCTGCATATGGAGGGCGATTCATCCGTACGCGAGGCCGCGACGATAGGTATTCTGGAGGGTATTCAGAACATCTGGGGCAACAACGAGGTTGATCCCGAGCTGTTCGGGCAATTGCTATTGCCCGAATGCCGCCGGTGGTGGGATGAACTGAACGCCTTCTGGCGAGGGGAGAGACGTTATGTCGGCGAAGGTTTTCAGAAAACGATCACCGACGAGGACATCAAACAAATTCGGGAGGAAATCAAAGCCTTCAACGAGCGTCCTCGGCGGGAAGGAGAGGGGAAATCAGATTGAGATCAAGTTTCTTCACATTTGAGGTTACCATGAGAAAGTGGTTGTTCGTCGCGGCTGTATGCGGGCTGGCTTTGGCCTGGCCTTCCTCAACCCTAGCCCAAGGCTCGCGCGCGGATTACGAGCGCGCGGCAAACCTCCGGAAGCTTACCGAAAACAAAGTCTTTCGCGATCGCGTCGAGCCGCACTGGCTCACGAACAACACCCAGTTCTGGTATCGCGTCAAGACCGGCGCGGCCACGCATGAGTTCATCTTCGTGGACGCGGAGAAGGGCGAGCGCAAGGCAGCGTTCGATCATGCCAGGCTGGCAACCGCGTTGACTCAGGCTGGCGTGACGAACGCTCAGGCAGATCAACTGCCGCTCGACCGGCTGGAGTACAACCTTGCGGAGAACGCTGCGGACTTCCGCGCAGACGGCAAGAACTGGCGCTACGACCTGCGGACCGGCCAATTGCAGGAACGGCCCGGCGCAACCAATGGGACCGCCGCAGGTCTCTCACCATTGGAGGGTGCGCCGCGTGCCAGCACGCGCACCGGCGACGATACCTCCGTCACGTTCATCAACCGCACGGAGGGAGAGGTCGAGCTTTTCTGGCTCGACGCTGACGGCGAGCGCAAGAGCTACGGCAAGCTGGCGGTCGGCGCTGAGCGCGACCAGCACACCTTTGCCGGGCACGTCTGGCTGGTCATGAACGCCAGCGGGCGACCGTTGGGCGTTTTCCAGGCGGAAGACAAGCCCGCTCGAGTCGAGGTTGGCAATCAGACCACGCAGCGTCGGCGGGGCGATCGCCCGTTCCGCCGTCGGGAAAGCCGCCCGCGTGACGCCTCGCCCGATGGCCAGTGGCACGCCTTTGTCAAAGAGTCCAACGTCGTCGTAAGCAACACGGCGTCTGGCGACATAGTCACGCTTACCTCGGACGGCACCACGAACGACGCCTACGCCGAACGCTTCTTCTGGTCGCCGGATTCAAAGAAGCTCGTCGCGGTGCGCGTCGAGAAGGGAGACGAGCGGAAGGTCTATTACGTCGAGTCGTCGCCGAAGGATCAGCTCCAGCCAAAGCTCCATTCCTACGATTACCTGAAGCCGGGCGACAAGCTGCCACACCCGCGTCCGCACTTGTTCGACCTCGCCACGCGCAAGGAGACGCCGGTCAGCGACGCGCTGTTCCCCAATCCGTTCACGGAGAGCGGCGACATGGAGATCCGTTGGTCGCCGGATTCCGCGCGGTTCACGTTCGTTTACAACCAGCGTGGCCACCAGGTCCTGCGCGTCATCGCCGTGGACGCCGCGACCGGCGAGGCCCGCGCCATCGTGGACGAGCAGAGCAAGACCTTCATTGACTACAGCGGCAAGCAATTCCTCGAATACCTCGACGACACCGGCGAACTCATCTGGATGTCGGAGCGCGACGGCTGGAATCATCTCTACCTCTGCGACGCGAAGACCGGCGCGGTGAAGAACCAAATCACGCGTGGCGAATGGGTCGTGCGCGGGGTCGAGCGCGTGGACAAGGAAAAGCGCCAGGTGTGGTTTCGCGCGGGCGGCATCCGGCCCGGACAGGACCCTTACTACGTCCACTTCTGCCGCGTGAACTTCGACGGCAGCGGGTTGGTGATCCTGACCGAAGGCGACGGCACGCACACGGTGGAGTTTTCGCCCAACCGGCGCTTTCTCGTGGACACGTGGTCGCGCGTGGACCAGACACCCGTCACCGAACTGCGCCGTGCGGAGGACGGCAAGCTGGTCTGCGAGCTGGAGCGCGCAGATTGGAGTGAGCTGCTCAAGACCGGCTGGAGCGCTCCGGAGCGTTTCGTTGCCAAGGGCCGGGACGGCCAGACGGACATTTTCGGCATCATCGTTCGCCCGACGAACTTCGATCCACAGAAGAAGTATCCCGTCATCGAGGACATCTACGCCGGGCCGCAGGATGCCTTCGTGCCGAAGGCGTTTTCGGCGTGGCAGAACATGCGCGCAATGGCCGAGCTGGGTTTCATCTTGGTCAAAATGGATGGCATGGGCACGTCGCAGCGCTCGAAGGCGTTTCACGACGTGTGTTGGAAGAACCTGGCCGACGCCGGTTTCCCGGATCGCATCCTGTGGATCAAAGCCGCCGCGGCGAAGTATCCGCAGATGGACCTGAGCCGCGTGGGCATTTACGGCGGGTCGGCCGGCGGCCAGAACGCGCTGGGTGCGTTGCTGACGCACGGCGAGTTCTACAAAGCGGCGGCGGCGGATTGCGGCTGCCACGACAATCGAATGGACAAGATCTGGTGGAACGAGCAATGGATGGGCTGGCCCATCGGCCCGCACTACGAGGAGCAATCCAACGTGACGATGGCGCACAAGCTCCAGGGCAAGCTGCTGCTGTTCGTCGGCGAGATGGACGAAAACGTGGACCCGGCCAGTACGATGCAGGTGGTCAATGCGCTGATCAAGGCGGACAAGGATTTCGACCTGGTCGTGATGACGGGCAAGGGCCACGGCTCGGCGGAGAACGATTACGGCCGTCGCCGGCGCGCGGATTTCTTCGTGCGCAACCTGCTGGGTGTCGAGCCGAGGTGGCAGAAGGAAATGAAGTGAGGCCAGAGCTACCCAGGCGTTCCCCCTCACCCCGGCCCTCTCCCACTGGGAGAGTGAGAAGCT
>CAZWJC010000269.1:0-9481 GCA_964634255.1 uncultured Verrucomicrobiota bacterium
TCGCCGACCTGACGGGCCGCTCGCTGAAATGGGATCCGGTGAAGGAAGAGTTCGCTGGCTGCGACGCGGCGAATCGGCTGCGCTCGCGGGCAATGCGCACGCCGTGGAGGATGTGATGGCGCTTGCTTAGGCGTTAACCCTCTATTGCACTTCAAATGTATTCATTCGCCGAGCTGCACAGCAACAAAGGAGATGGACTGCCGGACTCGTTCGCATACTGGATTTGCCGCCTTCACAAGCAACCCAGGCCAGACCTCTTTTCCACAGAACGCCTCAAATCTGCGATGAGCTACCACTTTGATGTAGAGGAGCAGGCGTACACCCCGAAGATGCTGAGATCTCCTCCTAATCTCATTCCGAAGTATCTCACGCCGATCGCACCGGTTACTCTGGCGCTGAAATGGTCTCCGTTTCCCATGGCTATTTCGATTCTTGGCCAACCGGAGTCCCATGGTTCCTCGGACGGCACCGCCTTCGCTGTGTGGTCTCCGCGGTACCTCGGTGCAGATGACACGGGCACCACAACACCAGATGAGGCCCATTTCCTGTTCCTCCTTCGACTCGCCGCAAGTGCAGCTATGGCGGCCAAGTGCCGCGTCCTTCTCGTTGGCAGCCCAGGGTGGTCCTACACCCACGCATTGGGGCGATACATGAACCCAGATACCGCGATCATGATGCATGAAGCCGGATACTTGTTTACAGAGCGCGTTCCACGCTAGACCGACGGTAACGACTAGCCAGAACTTTGATTCCCGCCCCGCTGCGCGGCTGGGTGGCTCGGCAGAACTTGCTGGAGACAACTGCAAATGCCCGTTGTCGCTGGCGGCGCTCGCGGGCGATGTTCGCACCGCGGTGATTGTGATGTCGCTCAGGTAACTGTCAGCTCAATATTCTATGACGAACGAGATAACAGAATTTCGCAATTGGGTCGCATCGCTGCCTATCGATAAAGTCGTGGCAGAGAGGCTCCTCGCGCACTTACCCGATGACGCAGCACTTGGCCCAAACCTCCCAAGCTGGATTTCGTCGGCTTCGGGCGTCACCAGCATGAATGAGCCGAAAGACTGTCTTGGACTTCCACGAGATCCTATTGACGAGGGCTTTCTTGTCATTGGGTCGTGTCCGAATGGAGACCCTGTTGTGGTGAGCTTTCGCGACCCGCAACTCCCCGTCTTTTATGTCAGTCATGAGCAGATGCACAGCAAACCCTTGTCGGAGGTCATTCGGAAGGTAGCCGACTCGATTCATGCTTTTGACGAAGCGCTGTCAGATGAGGACTCTGGCATTCCGTTGGACTACTGGGATGCCCCAAAGAGCTAACAAGCAACCGAGGGTAGCATGAGACCAAAACCGAAAGCCTGTGCGCCATGCGCGCACCATGTCGGATGTAACTTCGTAAACGACCAGACGCCTGCCAGCGTAAGCGTGCCTTCCTATGAAACCGACACTCGCATTTCCACTCTGCATCATAGCGTTCGCCACTTCGTTCGTCGTCTCGACAGAGTCGCAGCTTCCGGTCATTTGGATTATGATCGCCGTGACGGCGCTTTGGGCGGCCTATGATTCTGACAGAGTCGGGCTCAGACGTTACAAGACTGAGCTATCCCACGGACCGATCATGGTATTCCTGGCATGTGCGGTTCTTTGGATTCTCTGCTTCCCGTGGTATCTCACGTTGCGCCACCGGATCAAGAGCGGCACGGTCATGTTGAGGGATGGAGTCAAGAATGCTAACACCTGATCTCGGCAATAGAGCGGTTGAGAATGCGATGAAACCAATTCTAAAACCTAAGATCCAACGTCCACGGAGAGTCCGCCCCACCACCGTAGTCGTCCCTTGCCTTGCTTCCTTCGTCTCGTGCCTTGTGTTGGCACTCAGCCTCGCCAGTGCCCGCGCCGATTCCTTCGTCCAAAACGCCGACGAGCGAGCGCGGATCGAGCAAGCGTTGCCGGCGAAAGCACTTGTTCAACCACTCAAACCGCGCCGTTTGCTGATCTTCACCCTGAACGTCGGCTACGGCGGCCATCCTTCCATCGCCCACGCCAACCAGGCGTTCACGCTCATGGGCAAGAAGACCGGCGCGTTTGAGACGACCGTGAGCAGCGATCCCGCCGTCTTCCAGCGCGGCTCGCTCAAGCAGTTCGACGCCGTCTGCTTCAACAACACCGTCGGCAATTGCTTCACGAACGCCGACCTGCGGCAGAACCTGCAGGAGTTCGTGACCGGCGGCGGCGGCTTGATGGGCGTGCATGGCACGTCGGTGGCCTTCACGCGCTGGCCCGGCGCGGTCGAGGATTGGCCGGAGTTCGGCCTGATGCTCGGCGCCCGCGGGGCGTCGCACAAGGAGAGCGACGAGCGCGTGTGGCTCAAGCTCGACGACACGGACCACCCGTTGAACCACGTCTTCGGCGGACAGGGCTTCGAGTATCGCGACGAGTTTTTCCGCTACGGCGATCCGTATTCCCGCCAGCGCGTGCGCGTGCTGTTGAGCCTGGACAACGCCAAGACCGATCTCCAGGCCGGCCAGCCGCGCGGCCAAGTATTCCGCGCCGACAACGATTATGCCGTGGCGTGGATTCGGAACTACGGACGCGGCCGGGTCTTCTATTCCACCATCGCGCACAACCCCTACGTCTTTTGGGACGCGAAGATGCTCCAGTTCTACCTCGGCGCGATCCAGTTTGCGCTGGGCGACCTGCCCGCGCCCACCACGCCGAGCGCGAAACTCACGCCCGCCATCCGTGCGCAGGAGAAGCTCGGCTGGCGACTCGGCGTCGAGGCTTACACGTTCCACAAGTTCACGTTTTTCGAGACGATCGAGAAGACAGCGCAACTCGGCCTGGCCTACATCGGCGGGCTGAGTTTTCAACCGGTGAGCAAGGACATCGCGAAGAACTTCGATCCGCAGCTCTCGGACGACGAGTTGCGTGAGATTCGGCTGAAGCTCGACGCCGCCGGCCTGCGTCTGCTCACCTATTACATCCAGGACATCCCGAACGACGAGGCCGGTTGCCGGAATATTTTCGAGTTCGGTCGGAAGATGGGAATCGAGACCTTCATGACCGAGCCGAAGCCTGAGGCGTTGCCGCTGATTGATCGGTTCTGCGAGGAATACGGCATCAACGTGGCCCTGCACAACCACGACCAAAAGGCGTCGCCGCAATACTGGAATCCCGAAGGCGTGCTCAAGGCGTGCGCGGGTCGGAGCAAGCGCATCGGCGCCTGCGGCGACCTCGGCTACTGGATGCGCTCGGGCATTGATCCGATCCAAGCCGCCCGCACGCTGAAGGACCGGCTGATCACCGTGCAGATGCACGACCTGCATGCCCCCGGCACCGACGGCCACGATGTGCCCTGGGGTACGGGCGTTGGAAAGTCGGAGGAGTTCTTCGGCGAGCTGTCTCGGCTCGGCATCAAGCCGACGATGATCGGTTTGGAGTATTCGTATGACTGGCTGGAATCGCTGCCGAAAGTGGCCCAGTGCAAGGAGTTCTTTGACACCACGACGCTGAAGCTGAATCCCTAAACGCATCACCTCATGCCCAATCCCACTTCACCGGAACCCGAAGCCGCCGAGCTCAATGCCGCCTTCGACGCCTTGAAATCGTATAACCAAGGATCGAGCCGCGGCGCGCTGCTGCCGATTGACCAAGCGGTGAAGGCCGCCGTCGGCGACGAACCGGCATGCGCAGCCCTTGAGCAACGCCTTGCAGGCGCACTTCAGCCCGATGGCTCGGCAGCCGCCGTGGAGTTCATTTGCTCGAAGCTCGCGATGATTGTCTCCAAGTCGTCCGTCCCTGCCCTCGCCGCGTTACTCGCAATACCGGAGTTCGCCACCGCTGCGCGCAATGCGCTGGAGGCCATTCCTGGGACTGCCGCGACGAAAGCCCTACGCGAGGCGCTTCCCAAGGTCGAAGGCTTGCAGAAGATCGGCGTGATCCATTCCCTTGGCGCGCGGCGGGACGAGGCGAGCGTCCGCCCGTTGACCGCACTTCTGAAGTCTGAGGATTCTGGCGTCGCCGCCGCGGCGGCGGCGGCGCTGGGCGACATCGCCACCAGCAAAGCGGCCAAGACGCTCCTCAACTTTCAGCCGAAGGCCCCGCCGGTTTTGCAGCCGAAGTTGGCTGACGCCCTCCTCGTATGCGCTGAAGACTTGCTCGCCGCTGGAAAGAAAGCCGACGCACGGCATCTCTACCAATCACTCGCGACCTCTGCCCAGCCCAAGCACGTCCAGCAAGCTGCCGCCCGCGGTTTGGAGTCCTGCTCGACTACGAAGTAAAGCCTCTCCTCTTCACCGCGGACGCACCATCCGAGCAGTTGCGTCAAGCGTGGCGGTCCTTGGGAGCGCGCCCCTTCCCCGGGCGCGGCGGCAGAACCTGCCAACCCCAGCGGGACCTGCACCCCAGCGGGTGGCTTCCCTGCGCTGCGGACAGGGACTGTCCGCGGTCCGCCACCTCGGGTTTGTGAGGGAATTCCGTTCCGGGTGACCGCCACTTTCTTTCACGCCTATTCAATTGGGGGCGCTTCGCACTAGCGGTCGTCTCCTCCTGGGCGCGCGGCTGTCCCCGCCGCAGCAACCCCACACCGGATCCGGTGAGCGCATTGCCCCTGCGCCGTTCGCTGGCCACTTGGCGGCGGTGTGACACCCGCACGCCGCCTGCCGCCTAACCGCCACTTCCAGTCACACCCAGGAGCGCCGGTCCGTTTGACACCAAGCCGCCGTTTTGCGATGTTCTGCCCGCAGCCTAAGTCTGGCGGCCAACGCCGGACGCGGGGGAACCAATGCCCGGAAGGTCCGGGCGCGGGGCGAACGGCGGTTCGTGAATCGCCGGGGTCACTTTCAAGACCCAGCCCGACAGCTAACCTCGTCGGCCAGTGAAAGGGCAATCTTCGTGAAGCTTCGGCTTCCCAGGTTTCCCGGTGGAACCATGAATGCAAATGTTGAGGCCGTGCCCGCCGAATCCGGCGGCAAGCCGCCTGTTGCCTCCGGCCATTCAAGCCCGACGCCCGTTGCGGCATTGGCGCTGGGCGCACTGGGCGTGGTGTATGGCGACATCGGCACGAGCCCGCTCTACGCGTTGCGGAGCTGCTTCACCGGGCCGGCGGCCGTGCCCGTCACCCACGACAACGTGCTGGGCCTTCTCTCGCTGATCTTCTGGGCCCTGGCCCTCATCGTCTCGCTCAAGTACCTCGCCTTCGTCATGCGCGCGGACAACCACGGCGAGGGCGGCATCCTTGCCTTGCTCGCGCTGGCCTTCCCCGAGCGCGACAAGGCATCCGCGACCCGCGTCGCGCTGCTCATGACCGGCTTGGGCATCTTCGGCGCCGCGCTGCTCTACGGCGACGGCTTGATCACGCCGGCCATCACCGTGCTGGGCGCGATGGAAGGGCTGGAGGTCGCCACGCCAGCCCTGAAACCGTTCGTCGTGCCCCTGACCATCGCGGTTTTGGTGGGCTTGTTCAGCGTGCAGCGTTTCGGCTCGGGTAACGTGGGCCGCGTCTTCGGTTGGGTCATGCTGGTATGGTTCGCCGCGATTGCGGTGCTGGGCGTTCGCCAAGTGGTTCAGACGCCGTCGGTCATCGCCGCCGTCAATCCGGTGTACGGCTTGAAGTTTCTCTTCACCAACGGCTGGGTGGGGTTTCACCTTCTGGGCGCCGTGTTCCTGGTGCTCACCGGAGCGGAAGCACTTTACGCGGACATGGGACATTTTGGGCGAAAACCCATCCGGCTCGCGTGGTTCGCGCTGGTGTTGCCGGCGCTGTTCCTCAACTACCTCGGCCAGGGCGCACTGGTGCTGCAGAACGCCGACGCCGCGCACAACCCGTTCTTCCGACTCGCACCTGCGTGGGCGCTCTACCCGATGGTTGGGCTCGCCACGGCGGCGGCGGTGATCGCGTCGCAGGCGCTGATCTCCGGCTCGTTCTCGCTCACCATGCAGGCGGTGCAACTCGGCTTCGCGCCACGCGTAGCCATCGAGCACACGTCTTCGGCCACGCGTGGACAGATCTACATCCCGTGGATCAACTGGGCGCTGATGATCGCGTGCATCGGCCTGGTGTTGGGCTTTCGGTCCTCGGACAACCTGGCCGCCGCCTATGGCATCGCCGTGGTTCTCACCATGTTCATCACCACACTGCTATTCTACTTCTCCGCACGAAGGTTGTGGAACTGGACACCGCTGCGCGCGGGTTCGTTGTGCGCCGTGTTCCTCATGGCGGAGCTGGCCTTCCTCGGCGCCAATCTGGCAAAGATCGGCCACGGCGGTTGGTTCCCCCTGGCCATTGGCCTCGCCGGATTCACGCTGATGTCCACCTGGAAGTCGGGCCGCCGCCGCCTGCGCCAGCGCCTGACCAATTCCATGCTGCCGCTGGCGGACTTCCTCAAAGACGTGGCGGAAACCAATCCCACGCGCGTACGCGGTACAGCGATCTTCCTCGCCGGGAATCCCGAGGGCACGCCCGCGGCGCTGACGCACAATTTCAAACACAACAAAGTCCTCCACAAACGCGTCGTCCTGCTAACCATCACGACGGAGGAGATTCCCTACGTGGCCGACGAGCAGCGCGTGACCGTAGCCGACCTGGGCAACGACTTCTTCCGTGTGATCGGCCGCTACGGGTTCATGGAAGAACCCAGCGTCCCGGAGATTCTGGCGCTGTGCAAACCACACGGGCTGAACTTCCGCGAGATGGAAACCACCTTCTTCCTCAGCCGCGAAACCATCATCCCCAGCGAGCGACGCGGGCTGATGATGTGGCGCAAGCGGCTGTTCGCGTTGCTGTCGCGCAACGCGCAACCCGCGAACGCCTTCTTCCATCTGCCGCCCAACCGCGTCGTCGAGCTCGGGTTGCAGGTTGAAATCTAGCCACGCCGGCACGGGACAGGTTCCGGGTTACCAGCGAGGGGAGCGGCGACACACTCACCGCAGTCAGAAAACGCAGCGACGATGGAGCACATTATGGCAGGCGCAGAAAGAACCCTGAGTCTGACCGGATCAACAGGACCTGCAGGATCGTAGAACTGCTATGGCCAGCAGCTTGTCTCCATATTCTGCCCATCCTGTGACTCCTGTCCGCTTCAGCCGTGCCTGGGACCGTAGCCAAGACGACTCATCGCGCGTTCGCGTTCTTTGCTTTCCATGTGCCGAGCGGCAAGACATTCGAGCGCGCCGTGGGAGGCGAAAATCACAGGCCTGCGCGCGATCATTGCAGGCGCGAGGTTAAGCAGCTTCGGAGATTGCGCCAAGCCTCAACCCAACCTCACCGGGTCCATCGCCTACGGCAGTTCCTTCAACCGGATGCGCCGATATTCCATCTGGCCGCGATCGCCTTCGAGCCCAATTGGGCCGGTGGCGGGCAACTTCATCGCGGCTTCGAGCACCTCGCCGTTGCAGGTCGCGTGCGCCTCTCCGCCCTTCACTGTGACGACGACTTCATTCCAGTCCTGCGGTTTGTAGTTCTTGAGCTGTTTGTACGGCCCGGCGACGAGGTAGTCCCGACATTGAAGCTGCGGCTGGCGAACGAAAACTCCGCTATCCGCACTCGGAGTGGCCCGGAACTCCAGCTTGAGAACGAAGTCTTTCGGAAATTCGCGCGTGGTCCAGAGCGTTTGAATCTTCCGCCCCTCGGGTGACGTGGTAACAATCAATCGACCATTCTTCGCGACGTACCGACCGTCGGCGCTCTCAGTTTTGCCATCGAACTGAACCGCGCTCGTGACAATGGGCCAAGCCGCCGCGTTCGGGTCGTTGGCCTGCCAACGTTTTGCACTCGCGACGTCCTCCGCTGAGGTTGGCCGGTAACCCCAGCCGGTTAGATCGCGACCGTTGAACAAGCCGACGAAACCTTCCTCCGGTGTGAAAGCGTCGCCTTCCTTCTCCACGAAGCCAAACGTGGCCAGGATCGGGCGCAGCGCGGCGGCCCATTTCGCATAGCCGGTTTTGTTGGGATGCAGCAAATCGGGAAACTCCTCCAACTTCGCGTCGCCCTGCGAGTCGGCAAACAGCGGCCACGTCTCGACGAGCGTGATTTGGGCGTCGCCTTTCACCGCGGCGGCATAGAGCTGGTTGATCTTCTTGATCTTGTCCGCCGGGCGTTTCTTGATGTCGGAGCTCGGAAAGACCTGGCACAGGATGACCGGCATCTTCAGGTTGTGCGCCTTCAGTTTGGCAAGCAGGAGTATCATGTTCGCCGCGATGGTCTCGGGATCAGCGCCTTCTTCGAGGTCGTTGGTGCCGATGAGCAGGACAAGGCCGCTGGGATGCAGCGCGAGAACGTCTTGGTCCAATCGGATGAGCAAACCGCGCGTCGTGTCGCCACTGATGCCTCGATTCGCCACCTTCACACCGGCGAACGCACCGCCCATATCATCGCCCCAACCTTGCGTGATGGAATCACCGAGGAAGACAAGCGCCTGCTGGTCCTGCGCCACGCGCTGCGCCCAGGCAGTGCGGCGTTCGAGCCAGAGATTGCGAAACCAATCATAGCGGCGAATTGGGCCCGCGCCGGGCAAGCCGTCATCGGTTTCGGGAATGGCCAGCCGTGAGGCTGTCGACGGAGGCGCGACTTGAGCCAGCGCGGTCAGCGCAAACAGACTGACTGCGAGAACGAAGGAGAGTCGTTTGATGGGTTTCATTGTTGAAAGCTCACGAATGTTGATGCGTCGCTGTCGGAGAATATGAACTCAGCGCTGGACTCGTGCCCCGCCGCCTTTCATCAGCTTTTCAACCTCGCCTTTGTCGGCCATCGAGGTGTCGCCCGGGGTGGTCATCGCCAGCGCGCCGTGCGCCGCGCCGTAGTCCACTGCCTTTTGCGGATCGCCGGTCTTCATCAAACCGTAGATGAAGCCAGACGCGAAACTGTCGCCCCCGCCCACGCGGTCGAGGATTTCCAAATCGGGATACTCCCGGCTTTCATAGAACTGGCCGTCCATCCAGGCGATGGCCGCCCAGTCGTTCACTGTCGCCGTCTTGGCCGCGCGTAAGGTCGTGGCCGTCGCCTTGAAATTCGGGAACGCCTTGACCGCCGCTTCGATCATGCGCTTGAACGCCGTCACGTCAATGTGGAGCAAGTTCTCGTCTGCCCCTTCGACGTGGAAACCGAGGCAGGCCGTGAAATCCTCCTCGTTGCCGATCATCACGTCCACGTGCTTGGCGATCTCCTTGTTGACCTCCTGCGCCCGCGCCTGACCGCCGATGCTCTTCCACAAGCTCGGTCGGTAATTCAGGTCGTAGCTGACGATCGTGCCGTGCTGTTTCGCCTTCTGCACCGCTTCAATGACGAGGCCGGGCGTGGTGTCGCTGAGCGCGGCAAAAATGCCGCCGGTGTGCAGCCAACGCACGCCGAGCTTGCCGAAGATATGATCCCAATCGAAGTCGCCCGCCTTGAGCTGGCTCGCCGCCGAGAGGCCGCGGTCGGAAACGCCCACCGCACCTCGCACGCCGAAGCCGCGCTCCGTGAAGTTCAACCCGTTGCGCACCG
>CAZWJC010000270.1:0-9422 GCA_964634255.1 uncultured Verrucomicrobiota bacterium
ACAACGGGGGCTGTGCGCTGGAATGTGGTTCCTTCCGCCCGGATGTCGCGTTCCATCAATACCCGTCTGCGCTCCAATTCGCCGTGCCATCTTCGTTGGTCCGTGAATACGACGTTGACATGTCGATCTGGGCGTAGGGATAGCCGTTGGTGCCATCATTGTATTTGGGCATGGCCGTGTAACCGTCAAGCTGGACGGGTGGGTTGAACGCGTAGCTTGAGAAATCGACGCGGCATTGCACGATCCGGTCCGGGAACACCCGGAGTACCATGAGGTCGAAGGACCACACGAGGTCTTTGCCCATCTTGATCTCGGGGCAATGATTCGTGACGCTGTTGAAGGCGGAGGCAACCGTGTCATCCGCCACCGGGAAGTGCGTGGCAACCGTGAGCTTTGGCTTGGGATCAATCAAGCTGAGCAAATAGCCAAACGCCCCCTGCGGTGTGTGCGAGCTGTTTTGAATCGTTTGCGCGTTTGTGACGCCCAGGAGATAGCTCGCGTAGAGACTGCTGTTGGTGTCGGGTGGGGCATTGAGGCCCATGTTCTTGTAGGTCCACACGGATGGCGGCACCACCATTTCATGAATGAACACGTCCACCCCGTCGCCTCCGTTGATCGCTTGGTTGACGCAGTTGGTCTCGGGCTTGGTGTCGGACGTGTAGATCATGGTGAGGGGCTTGCTGGAGCCTGGAGGCGTCCAATCGAGCCGGTAGCCCATGGAACCTTGCCGGCAATGAATTACCGGGAAGTGGGTGATCTTGGCACCCGTGGCATTGTTGCTGTAGGCGATCCCGACATTCCTCCAGTCCAGCTCAATCGGCACGATGGCGTAGCCGTCGTCTTTCGCATCGTTGCCCACGGGGACCGGTTCGTGTGGCAATCCCCAACTGTCCTTGGTGGGGGCGTTGTAGTTCGTATAACGCGTGCCTTGGAAGCTGAAGCTCTCCGAGTGCCACCGGCAGGCCTCTCGCAGGTGCGCGCAATAGTCGCGGGTCCCGTCTTGGTAAGAATCGATGTCCGGAGTGTCCGGGTTGTCGACCTCGGATGGACTCGAGCCCCAAATGTAGAGCGGCGACTTGCGATCGCTGGAGGGCCCAAAACAATAGATGTGCGTGAGGTCGCTCATGTGATCGCCATGCAGGTGGTTGATGAACACCTTGTCCATGCGCCGAAACCCAACCGACGCGGCGGCGTAGTTGGCGGACACCCCGGCCCCGACGTCGAACATGAACTGGTCCTTCGCGCGTCCTTTGTAGAAATAGTCGTTTTCATTCGTCACCCAGCCGACCTCGACGAAGACGCTCATCTCCGCCTGTGCCCGGCGCACTGGCAGGGGGATCATGGAACCCATGAACGTGATCCGCATCTCATTGGATTCAAGTGGCGTCGTCGGGCTGATTGCCGGCAGCGTTGCGAAATAGGAGTAACTCTGAGTGGGATTGTAGGTGGGGTCGGGCGTCACCATCCGGTAAAACATCGGGACAAACACGCTGCCTGTCGGTCCCAAACCGCTGAGATTGGTTTTTGCATCGTCCCAGGAATACCAGTTGGTCAGTCCGGAAGTGGACCATTGCACGGCGTAATGCGTTCCCTTTCCCCCCGGATCCGTCCAGGACAGTTGCCCATTTGTGTTCAAGGTGTTGATCGTAAACTGTGCGCCTGCCGGGCTCGGAAAGAGCGCTGCCAGAATCGCCACGGCAGCTCCCGCAGCATAACAACGCTTACTCAGCTTCCTTCTCGTGTCTTTCTCTTTCATGTATTGTTGCTCCATTTTTCTTGTGTGGGTTTGTTCAGTCTTCAAACAACGGTCTGGTCTGGTTTTGATTAGCTCTTCCTCCGTCAAACGGGCGAGTCGCCCCGCTTCGGTGGGGGCTTCACGGCCAGCGTGTCCGGCGCACTCTCCGCGAGCAACGCCGGCAGTTCATGAAGATTCTCCTTGAGGACATAGGCGCAAGCGCCGGCTCGCGCCGCCTCGGCACGCAGTCCCGCGTCGTCGTACTGGGTGACGATGGCGACGCGCATTTCCGGAAACCGGGCTTTGATGGCGAAGGTCGCGCGAAGGCCGTCCACAGGCTGCATTCGCAAATCCATCAGCACCCAGTCAGGCCGCTCAGTGGCACAGAGGGCGATCGCCGCACCGCCGTCGCCGGCCTCGTAAACCGCGCTGGCGAGGCCCGCCACGGTTTGGCGTATTATCTGCCGCATGCGCGCGTCATCGTCGGCGATGAGTATCTTATGCATGGCGGGGACAGGTTTATCCCACAAGCCCGATGCGGGGAATACGAGCGAATACGCAGAACGGCCTACGAGGAAACACGTAGAGGGTGAAGCGCTCGGGAAGGGGGAACGGGCCCGGGCGCGGAGTGCAGGAATTGGCCGCCGCTACAAATCCTCACCGCATTGGCGTTTCAGTGTTTCAACCACTGAAGGTCGGACCGTCGAGCTACAACTGCGCTTTGCGATCGAAGGCGAAGCGGAGCAGGCTGTGGCTGCCGCTCAACCCCAGTTTGTGAGAGATGTTCTGGCGATGCGTCTCGACGGTGCGAACACTGCATTCCAGCAACGCGGCGATCTCTTTGCTGGTGCGGTCTTCGGCGATCAGTTTGAGAATCCGCCGTTCGGTGGGGCTAAGCCTCTCCAGTCCGGGCTTCAGCTCTCGCAACGTGTCGCGAGCGGCGTTGCGGCGCACCAGGGCACCAGACAGCGCGGGGCTGATGAAACAGACCCCGCTCGCCACGCGATGGATAGCTTGGAGCAACTCCGTGACGGCGCTCTCTTTGAGCAGGTAACCTTTGACGCCCAGATTCAGGGCCTCGTTGAGCAGCGCTTCCTCGGGGTCCATCGTGAGAATGATTAACTCGACGCGCAGGCGTTGCTGCGACACCAGGCGGCCCAGTTCGATCCCGTTGCGCTTGGGCATGTGAATGTCCAGCACCGCCACCGCCGGCTGGAGTTCCTGCATCAGGTGCCAGGCTTGCTCGCCATCCGCTGCTTCGCCGATGAGACGCAACGTGGGATCGCCGGCGATGATGTCGCACAAGCCCCGCCGGAAAATGGGGTGGTCATCGGCGATGAGAACGGTGGTGGGAGGTGTTTGGCGCATGCAGGAAAACCGTTCGCATCAGAGATGAACCCTCGAGCCATGCAACGGCACCACCACGGTCAGGCGTGTGCCCTGGCCGGGCTGTGCATCGAGATCAAGTTGTCCACCCATCATTTTCGCCCGTTCGGCAATCTGGCGCAGGCCGAAACCGCGGCGGTCCGGAGACGCGGATTCCAGCCGGCTGGCCTCGAAACCGCGACCGTTGTCCTCCACCACAAGACACAGAGCGGAGGGCTGTTTTGTCAAGGTGACTTTTGCGTCCGACGCGCCGGCATGTTTCAGGACGTTGTTCAGGGCCTCCTGAGTAATGCGAAACAAGTTGACCTCGAATTCCGGCGACAGGAGACCGTCCACGTCCTCCAGGGCGGCAGCTATGGTAATCCCGGACGCCTGCGCCGCCCGGGTCAGGGTGGCTTGAATGGCTTTCGTGAAGCCCAACTCGACGAGCAACCCGGGACGGAGGTTGTGGGCCATGTGGCGGGTCTGCTGCAGGGCTTGCTTGGCGGTTTCCGCAATGTCTTTCAGCCGGGCTGCGGTAGAGGGCGGGTCCTCGTTCCGGCTGAGGCTCAACTGCGCCTGGCTGGCAATGACCAACAAGTCCTGGCCGAGCCCGTCGTGCAACTCACCTGCGAGGCGCTGACGCTCATTCTCCTGTGAGGCGATCAACTGGCGCGAGAAACATTCCTGAGCGACCCGCTCGCGTTGGAGGTGGCGCAACCGGCCTTCATACCAGCCGAACACAGCCCCGCACAGACCGAGCGCGGCCAACATGCGAACCCACCACGTCTGCCACCACGGCGGCAAGACGTGAAGGCCCACCATCGCCCCCGTATCGTTCCATACCCCGTCGTTGTTGCAGGCGGTGACGTGGAAGTGGTAGCGGCCCGGCGGTATCTCTGTGTAATAGGCCGTGCGCCGCTTGCCCGCTTCGACCCAATCGTGATCGTACCCGTCGAGCCGGTAGCGAAACCGAGCTTCTTCGGACGCAACCAAACTCAATCCGGTGAAGCGGAATTCGACCCGATGGGTACGGGGCGGAACGGTGAGCGGGGTCGAGGACTGAGTAGCGAGCGGTCCGAGGTCGATAGACGCTCGCTCCGGGCCCTTTGCTGGAGACGACGGACTGCTCGCTACGGACTTTCTGCTCTCTGTTGCCGACCATTGACGACTGGCCACTGACTTGTCGTCCAGGACCACCTCTTCAATCACGACCGGCGGGGGTAGAGGATTGACCGGAATCTGTCTTGGGTCCACGACTGCCACGCCCTTGATGGTGCAAAACCATAGCCTGCCGTCCTGGCTTTTGCAGGAGGCCGGCTGGCCACCGCCGCCGCAACCGAGCGTGCTTAGTCCTTCGGATCGGTCGAAGACGCGCCACGCCACCGAGCTTCGCATTCCGTCGAGATATTCGTTTAGTGCCCGCCGACTCGCGCGGATGATGCCGCGGTTGCAGCCGAGCCATAGGTTGCCCAAGTCATCTTCAACCAGCGTCCCGATGGAGTCAGTGGGCAGACCGTCCTTGACGCTGGCCGAGGCGAAGCGGCCGTCCTTGAATCGGCACAGGCCTCCATTCACCGTGCCCATCCAAATGGTGTCCTCCTTGTCCACGTAAAGCGAAACCACGTGATTATCCGCCAGCCCATCCTGTTCACTGAAACAAGTGAATCGCCCTTCGCGCAGGCAGTTCAACCCGCCGCCATCGGTTCCGATGTAGAGGGTGCCCGACCGATCCTCCGCCAGGGCGGTTACGGTCTCGCAAGACAACCCCTGTTGTGAAGTGTAGCGCCTGAAACGCCCACTCTCGTAACGCAGCAGGCCATGAGCACACCCCAACCAAACGGTGCCGCTGACATCTTCAAACAAGGCGTGCGGCGTCATCTCCAGCATGGATCCCTCACCGAGATCGAGGCGCGTCACCGCGTCGGCGTGCCAGCGCAACGCAGCCACCCCGTAGAGACCGATCCAGACCGCGTTTTGACTGTCAGCGAGTACGGAGTAGGTCAGTCGATTCGTGCGAAGGCTGGCCGGCTCGGTCACGGGCTTGAGCGTCCCGTCCTCAACCGTGTGCAGGCCGCCTCCGTTCACGCCAAACCACATTCGCCCTTGCCGGTCCTGGGTTACAGACATGACTACGTCCGGTCCGTTTGCCGTGTGGTGCGTCTGGAACACGCGCCGACGCACCCGGTGCAGCCCGCCCTGCCCCGTCCCGACCCAGAGGCTCCCCTCGCGGTCACGGAACAGGCAGTTTACGAAGTTATCCGCCAATCCCGCCCCGGTCCGGAACTGCTGCCAGGAACCATCGGCATCCAACCGAAAGAGCCCCGCGCCCCAACTGCTGGCCCAAAGCGTGCCTTGGCCGTCTTCCTTCATTGGCAGTTGGAATTTCGGCGGCACCGGCAGCGGCAGTGTCGCCACTCGGGGCGAGAGTCGCCCCTGCTGCAACCGGTAAAGGCCATTGCTGGTGGCCACCCAGTAACCGCCGGTCCGGCTGGCCGTAGCGGAGCTGACCATGATGGCAGTGCGGTTGCTCCCCTCGCTGGTGAGGACGGGCAGCGCGACTTCATACGAATGGTTGATGGCCCCCCGATGGGCAATCCAACTCAGGCAGGTGTTCTCGAAAAGGAACTGCGGTGCATCCTTCGCTTGCATGCCGTCCACCCGTTGCACTCGATTGTCTTCGATGGTGTGCCAAATCCCATCGCGATTGCGCAGGACCAACCGGGGGGGCGAATCCTCTGAGCCGTCGCCGCCAGCAAGCAGGAGCTGGGCATTGTCCTTCAGGACCGTTGTGAACTGCCCGGCCGCCATGCGCACCAAGCCGCCCGTGTGAGTCACGATCCATAGCGCCCCCTGCGCGTCTGTATGCAGGTAGGTGATGGCACTGTTGTCCAACGCGGGAGTGTTGTGGTCGGTGAAGATGGTGAAGCGAACCCCATCGAATCGCGCCAAGCCGTTGAACGTGCCCACCCACAGGTATCCATCGAGCGTCTGTGCGATAGAGGTGACGGAAATATGGGGCAGGCCTTGTTCGAGTTGCCAGATGTCGATGGCGTATTCCGACACATTCGTGGAACATTCCGTCCCGTGACTGAGCCCCACGCCCAAGATCAGCCCGAGTCCAAGGCCAATCAGCGTCCCGAGTTGAAGCGGCAGGGATCGTAGCGAACCGTGCACCATTATCACGCCGGAAGCGTAACACCCCGCCTCGCCCGAATACAGCCTCGATCACGACCGACACGCGATTGGAAGTGGCGGTCAGGCGGGACGCGGCGTGCGGGTGTCTCACCGCCGCCAAGTGGCCAGCGAACGGCGCATGGGCGATGCGCTCACCGGATCCGGTGTGGGGTTGCTGCGGCTGGGAGAGCCGCGCGCCCAGGAGGAGACGACCGCCATTGCGAAGCGCCCCCCAATTGAATAGGCGGGAGAGAAAGTGGCGGTCACCCGGAAGGGAATTCCCTCACAAACCCGAGGTGTCGGACCGCGGACAGTCCCTGTCCGCAGCGCAGGGAAGCCACCCGCTGGGGTGCAGGTCCCGCTGGGGTTGGCAGGTTCTGCCGCTGCGCCCGGGGACCGGGCGCGCTACCTCCTGACCGCCACTTCCGTTCGCACCCGTGCGAGCCAGCAGCTTTGCCCGCCGATTTCCAGAGCGTTGTTTACGCGCCCGGACCGGGGAATCGCCATGTCTGCCCCGGCGCGAGAACGCAGTTGGTTTTCACCACGAGGGTCTCGGAGCTTCTGTCCAACACCGACACCTGGAGTTTCTCCGGCGAATTCCCCTCGTTCACCACGTAGATCTGGTCTTGGTTGCTGTTGGTGGAAAAGGCCAACTCGTCACCGGTTCGGTAGTTGATTTTGGAGCGGATCAACTCCGCATGTTCCATCTCGACCCGCAGTGGGCCCAGCAAGAACGCCGCGTGTTGATCTGAATTCGTAAGCGGCCTATTGCCGACCACCCGGATAAAGGGTTCGCCAGTCGCAGGCCACCGCGTCAGCTCATAAAGCGGGGGCGGGTTCGGCCCGAGTTCTTTCTCGAGTGCGGCGAAATTCCTCACGGCGATCCACGCCGCCGTCTCGCCCCGCAACAACGCCGCCGCCCGTGCGAATGAGACATTGGGGCGGACCTCATTTAAATAGAACTGAAGCCCGAACGGGCTGTCGGTATGGGTTACCACAGTGCCACCGCGCAAGCTGGGCGTCAGCGCCTTGGCGATGGCCTGTAACCCGAGCGTCCGCTGCGCTTTGATGCTGTGGCGCAGTAGGACGTGGGCATGGACCCACAGCAGGGTAGCTACCACCGCGGCAACGGTCCCGACGATCTTGAATAATTGGCTCGTGTTCCACGAGCGCGTGATTGCGGCAAGCTCCCGGCCGGCCAGGAGCGCTGCGGCGGGGAAGAGCGGAAAGATCAACCGGCTGCGATGATGCGGCGACAGGCTGAAGAGGATCAGCCCGGTAATGAACCACCAGAAAAGGAAAAGCTCGAATCGCCGGTGTGTCATGTCAGAACTGGGACGCTTCCAAACGCGCCACATGGAAACAACAGCCAGGAGGCTCCACGGAACAAAACCAATTGCAAAGTCTGTTGCCGGCTCGAAGAAGCCCCAGAAGCTCCAACGTCCGGTGGTCCCCACCGCGTGCCCGACAAGTTCGCGTCCGATCATCTTGTCCAGCAAAGGCTGACCCAATTGTCCGTATGCCAGTGCAAACCACCCACCTGTGACCGCCAAAAAGAGCAGTACCCCCGGCACATGTGAGCCCTGAAAGTGCGCGCGTGAATCGCTCCGTCTTTCCGTAACGGCGGCTAACAGCCCGGCCGCACCCAGCAGCAGTGCGATCGGTCCCTTTACAAAAGTGCCGAGCGCCCCAGCCGCCCAGAACCAGGTCCAGCTCGATCCGTTCGTCCAGGCTCGAAACGCTGCCCAGGCGGCCAGCGTCACCGGCAACGCCAAGACGCCGTCATAGCGTGCGGTCTGAAGCTCAGTGTAACCGGACGGCGACAGCACAAACATCGCAGCGCTCAAGAACCCCGCGCGCCATCCAAAAGTCTTCCGCCCCATCAAGAGCAGCAGCGAGGCCGTGCCGACCACGGAGAGCGCCGATGGAAGGTAGAGGGCCAGCCGGGTGATTCGCCCTTGGAGTAGAGCAACCACTGACGCCGACCAAGTCAACAGAGGTGGCTTGGAGGCGATGTCTCCGGTGGCATCCTTCTGAACCACCCAGTTCCCGTTCTGCACTGCATCGAGCACGTAGGCCGCAATTCGCTCCTCGTTATCAAACAGGTTCGGATACCCGGTCAGCCGGATCACAAAGAGAGCAAGAACGAGGGCGGCAATTCCCGCCCATGCAAGACGCCAAGCGTTCTCCTCTTGCCCGAGGGGGCGCGGCCACCGCGGCGTTCCTTTTAGTGAAGCCTCATTCATCTATTCTTTGCGCATGCGAACCGCTCGCTCGGTCAACCAGTTGCTGCATAACCGCGGCAAGGCATCCAAGCCATATATCCTCCGCACAGCATGGCATAGCATCGCTGCAGCCGATGCGGCTACCGGGGCGTACGCCTCACCCCACTGGCCACACACCAAGAGCTGCTCTGGAACTTCAACGCTACTATTATCACATCGCACCGCCGACTGCACGGCACGCTTGCAAGTCTGGATTGGCTTCGACCTGGAATCCCGGTTGGGCGTTCAACGATTCTTCTTTTTTACATGACGACATCTGCTGTCTGGGGGATGCTGCTGGTTCGATGCCCGCAGCGCTGGAGAATCCGTGATCGTCGCCGGGAGCCCTCTGCAGTAACCGCCCTCGATACTCAGTCCAAGCCTGGCCACTATTTGCTTGCGCGGAGGCGCCGTGCGCGGCCAATTGCTGGCATGCGCGAACTCCCTCATACACACTCCTGTTTTGTCTGCGGTGAAGCCAACCCGCTCGGCCTGAAACTGCGGTTTGCGTCGGACGGTCAGGTCGTCCGTACCCGCTTCACTCCGGGCAACGACCACATCGGCTTCAAAGGCGTGATCCACGGTGGGTTGCTGGCCACCGTCTTGGACGAAATCATGGGTTGGGCCTGCGCGGTGCAAACGAGGCGGTTCGCCTTCTGTGCGGAAATGACGGTGCGCTATCTTCGGTCAGCCAAGCCGGAGGAGGAACTTGTGGTCGCCGGCGAACTGGTTTCCAACCGGCGTGGGAAGATCTTTGAGGCGAAGGCCCGCGTGGCCAATGCGGCGGGTGAGGTCTTGGCGGAGGCCGCCGGCAAATATATGCCCATTAGTCCAATGGGAAACCCTCCAGCTTTGCTGGAGGACTCCCGAAGTTTGACAGC
>CAZWJC010000271.1:0-9388 GCA_964634255.1 uncultured Verrucomicrobiota bacterium
TGGTAGCGCGTACGGGAATCGAACCCGTCTTTCAGCCTTGAGAGGGCCGTGTCCTAGCCGATAGACGAACACGCCGACCATCAGTGCCCGAATGGTAGCTGCCCAGCGCTCGTTGTCAACCTCGGGGCTGAGTCCACGGTTACCGGCTTCATGAATGTAAGTGGCGTTGTTCGAGCCAATGGAGGCCCAGGGCAAAAGGTTGTCCGAAACATCTTCCCGAAGATGCTAGAGATCCATGATTCCCTTGGGCAGTGGCACTCACTCAGAAAGTCGGCGGCCAATCCGCGAACCTCAATGGGGCTGGCACTTTTGTTAACATGCAAAGGGTGATGTGTGTGTGCGGATGTCTGTGATTTGGTTCGGGAAGTTGCAGGGTGTTCACCGTGCTGCAAAAAACGATGCGAAAAAGGGAAGAAGTGCATTTCAACGAATAAAAGCGGCCCTGGAATGAACTTTCAGGGCCTGAGAAAGTGGTACGCGAGACGGGGGTCGAACCCATAACCTTCGGCTCCGGAGGCCGACGCTCTATCCAATTGAGCTACTCGCGCACTCCACCGACGGAACTGCCGCGCATTATGCGCCGTTCCCGCGGACGGGCAAGCAAATCTACCAGCCCCTGCCTCCGAATCCAGCCGCGGCACCTGCGCGCTTGCCAAATCCGCGCTCTGGCAGAATCATTTGCCCGTCCCGGTCCGCGGCATCATCCGCATACGACTGGGCGGCTTCGACCGAATGAATGCCAGATTGCCCAAGCTCCGCGCAATGCGTCTTTGTTGCGCCGGCGTCATCCTTCTTCTCATGAGCCAGATCCGCACTGTCACCGCCGCTGAAGCTGCTACTCCTTCAGCGCCGAATGTTGAACACCTTGCCCTCGTCCGCGAAGTCTTGCGCGAAGTGCCATTGATTGACGGCCACAACGATTTGCCCTGGCAGTTTCGCCGTTTGCACAACGATCTCTCCGCCGTGGACCTGCGCGGCGACACGAGCAAGCTGGCCGATCCGTGGGTCACGGACATCCCGCGGTTGCGCGCGGGCGGTGTGGGCGGACAATTTTGGGCCGTCTATGTGCCGCCGAAACTCCCGCCCGCCGAAGCCGTCCACATGACGTTGGAGCAGTTGGACCTCGTGCATCGGATGGTGGCCCGCTATTCGGACACGTTTGAGCTGGCGTTGACGGCGGGCGACGTGGCGCGCATCCATCGGGGCGGGAAGATCGCGTCGCTCATCGGCGTCGAGGGCGGGCATTCCATTGGCAACTCGCTCGCCGTATTGCGCATGGAATACCAGCTCGGCGCGCGGTACCTGACGCTGACGCACACGAAGAACACGGATTGGGCGGACGCCGCGGGCGACAAGCCGCAGCATGGCGGCCTGACCCCGTTCGGCGAAGACGCGGTGCGCGAGATGAACCGGCTGGGCATGATGGTGGACCTGGCACACGTCAGCGACGACACGATGCGCGCGGCTTTGCGCGTGAGTCGCGCTCCCGTGTTCTTCTCCCACTCGTCGGCCCGCGCCGTTTGCGATCACGAGCGCAACGTGCCCGACGACATTCTCCGCGAAACCGCGCAGAAGGGCGGCATCGTGATGGTGTGTTTCCTGCCCGGCTACGTGACGAATCCCGCGCGCGACGCGTTTCGGGCGGCCATGGCCGAAAAGGCGCGGCTCGCGGAACTCTATCCAAACGACCCCGCCAAGGCCGAAGCGGAGATGGACAAATGGCGCCAGGCGCATCCCGACACGGCCATCCCAACCGTGCGGGACGTGGCGGATCATGTGGATCACCTGCGCAAGATCATGGGCGTGGACCACGTGGGCATCGGTTCGGACTTCGATGGCTTCCATGGCTGGGTCGCGGGCTTAGAAGACGTCTCGAAGTTCCCGGCATTGCTGGCGGAGCTCGCACGACGCGGCTACAGCAAGGACGACCTGAAGAAGATTGCTGGCCAAAACCTCCTGCGCTTCATGCGCGCGGTCGAGGCGACGGCGAAAGGTCTGCGGGGCGAAGCGCCGAGGCAGGACAAGCCGTAGGGCAAATCGGAACAAGGTGAGACGACCACTTCAGATTCTGGGCTGCGTATTGGCGCTAGTCTGCATCGGTTGGCTTATTTCCTCGTGGCTCGCCCCAGCGGAGCCACGGTATCAAGGCCGGCGGGTCAGCGATTGGTTCAAGCAGTATTACCGCTCCGGTCCCTCCGGGCGCTGGAATGAAACAGAGCGCGCCGAAGCCATTTCTGCAATCCGTGCGATGGGCACAAATGCTCTGCCTTTTCTATTGGATGAATGCGTTGCCCAGCGGCGCGATTCGTCATACACGAATCTGCTCAAGGCTTTGGCGTCGCTGCCAAACCTGTTTCCACCGTATGTGCCGGGGACGGAGATTAGCCATGAGGCAGCCGAAGCGGTTGGGATCATTCGTCCACCGGCGGTGGTGCTGTTGCCGTGGCTAAAAGAAGCACTCGCATCACCTGACCAGAACCGGCGACAACAGGCTCTCAACTTGCTGGGCTATGTCGGCGATGGGGCGGAGGCGACCGTCCCACTCTTGGTTATGGCACTACGTGGCGAGAATCCCTTCGAGCGAGCCTTGGCCGCTCAGTCTCTGGCGGAGATTGGAGAATCCGCCAAGTCTGCGTTACCCGCACTGGTGGAGTTCCTGGAAAGACCAGCGAGCGACCGCGTGGGCTTGCACAACGTGTGCCGGACTTTGGGTGACTTGGAAGCTGAGGCAACGAATGCATTACCGGCGCTGCGGTGGCGTTGGCAGACGGAGACTGACCCGGAAGTCAGACTAGCTTTAGCCACTGCAATTTGCCGAATCGCCGCCCCCGAGCCCGAGGTATTAAACTCGATCACTGCGCAGTTGGACGATACTCGCAACTGTTTTGCGGCAATCCAAGCGCTTGGGCAGGTTGGCGCGAATGCACGAATGGCCTTGCCTGCTCTCCAACGATTCGTCGCAGGGACCAACTATTTCAAGCAGCAGGCCGCTGAGGTAGTGCGGCAAATCGAGTCCGCTCCTGCCTCCACAATTCACACGACGGATCAGTAGCGGCTGGACGATGTTGGCCGCAATTGGCCGTCGCGCAGTGCCAGTTCCACGCGTCCGTCGGGTTCTGCTTCCACGGGAATGACCTTGTCGCCGTAGCGCACGGGCGTCTTACCGCCGAGCTTGCTCCAAATCGCCGCTTTGGTGAGCTGGCCGTCGCGCCATTCGATGCTCACCGTAAAGCCGCCGCGGGCACGGAGCCCATAGACTCTACCACTGGGCCAGGCCTTTGGTAGCGCAGGCAGCAGGTCAATTTCACCCGCGTGCGATTGCAGGAGCATCTCACACATCGCCGCGGTGATGCCGAAATTGCCGTCCATCTGCATCGGGGGATGATTGCCCAGCAGGTTTGGAAGCGTGTTGTACTTGAGCAGATTCTGGAGCATCTCGTAAGCGCGGTCGCCCTGTCGCAGCCGGGCCCACAGCGCGCAACGCCAGGCCCAAGCCCATTCGCGTCGGCTGTCGCCGCTCGTGCCGCGCGCGGCGAGAGACACCCGCGCCGCCTCGGCCAGCTCCGGTGTGCGTGTCACGGAAATCTGCCGGCCCGGATACACCGCGAACAGGTGCGAGGTGTGCCGGTGCTGGTCCTTCGGATCGTCGCGGTCCACCATCCACTCCTGCAATTGCCCCCAGCGCCCGATCTTCGGTCCGGCGAGGCGGTCGCGCTTGGCGGCGAGCTGCTGGCGATACTCGGCGTCCGTGCCCAGCGCGTCGGCGGCTTCGATGGTGTTGCTGAACAAGTCCCAGATGATTTGCTGATCGTGCGCCACGCCGTCTTCCTCCGGTCCGTGCTCGGGCGACCAGCCGTTTGGCGCCACGAGCGTCCCGTCCGGCAACGCCTTCAGGTGATCCTCCCAGAACTGGCAGACCTCCCTGAGAATCGGGTAGCCGACAGTGCGGAGGTAATTCGTGTCGCGCCCGAAGGCAAAGTGCTCCCAAACGTGCTGGGCGTACCAGGCACTGGCGGGCTTGTTCCATTTCCAGCCGTGCCCGCCGAAGATGTTCTGCGAGGTCCGCGCCGTCCAGCCGCGCACGTTGCCGAACGCCGCTCGCGTGGCCTGCCGGCTCGGCTCGCGCATGGCGTCAATGAACCGGATCAGCGGCAGATGGCAGTCGGCAAGGTTCGCCGATTCAGCGGGCCAGTAATTCATCTGCACGTTGATATTGTTGTGGTAATCCGAGTGCCACGGTGGATTGTTGCTGTCGTTCCATAAGCCCTGAAGGTTCGCTGGCAAACCGTTCGTGCGCGAGCAACTGGCGAGCAGGTAACGGCCGAACTGGAACAGCAGTGTTTCCAACTCGGGGTCCTGCGCGCCTTCCCGATAGGCGGTGAGGCGACGGTCGGTGGGGAGCGCGCGTTGCGCTTCCGCCGCCTTTCCCAAGTCCATCACCACGCGATGCACCAGGCGGCAACTCAAAGCGTTCTGTTGCCTTCGCAAAAAGTCCCCAAGGTCGTTTCGAGCCGCAGCGGCAGAGACCTGACCAAGCACGCGCGTCTGTGGCGGTTCTCCGCGCCACTTGCTTGCGAAGTCCATCACATAACTCGTGCCCGCTCCCAGGATGAGCGTGAGTGCGTCACATTTCTCGAATTGAACTTTCCCGCCCTCATTGCGGATTTTGCCGCCCTCGGCAATGACCCGCAGCCGCGCGGCGTACTCCAGGCCGTTGGCTAGCTTGCCACCGAAGACCAGGTCACCGGCTTCCGAAACAGTCTTCTCCGTGTGCGTGCCTTTGAGCTCGATCACGCCGCTGTGAGCGCTGGGCTTGTCGGCGGTGAACCGGACCAGGATGACCTCTGCCGGATGGCTGGCAATTGCCTCACGCTGAAACTTCACACCTCCGAACGTGTAAGTGACTGTATGCAAGCCTGACCACGTGCTTAGTTGGCGGCAGTAATCCGCCGGCACGGCTTCTTCGCCGCCGAAGTTCACGCCTCCGAGGCCGATGTCCGCGATCTGGAAATGCTCGCCGCCGTGGTTCTGGCTGAAGGTGAAGCGATAGAACCGGAACGCACGGGTGTTCTCGAAGTTGAACCCGTGCGCCTGGCCGCGTCGCTGGAAGGACGGGAAGTTCGTGTGCGTATCCAGCGCGATCCACGCCTTGCCGTCCGCCGAGCCGGCGAGCTCCCAGGCTGCCGGATCGCGATCCAGCCGGTTCTCGGGCGTGCTCACCAACGAGTAGTTGCGCACCGCCGTCTCGCGCCCGGGCGGCAACTCCACTTCCCAAACGACCGGTTTACCGCGCATCTCCACACACCATTTCGTGTCCGCCTTCCCGTCCACGCTCGAAGCGATGCCTTCTTCGTCATAGAAGGGCTTGTGCTCGCTGGCCGCCCGCACCAGCGGTTTCGCGAGCGTCTCCGTCGTGTCGCTCAGCGTGATGAACACATCACCGAAGTTCTGGTACGCGCCCATTGTGTCGTAGTTGCCGGAGGGATTTTCGTCGCCGGTCCACAGGCTGGAGTCGTTGAACTGGATGCGCTCCTGCGCCACGCCGCCGAAGATCATGCAGCCGATGCGTCCATTGCCGAGGGGAAGCGCCTCGGAGGCCCATTGCCGCGCCGGGCGGTCGAACCAGATGCCGGAGGCCGGGGACGCAGGGTCAGAAGCGATCGCGGCAGAGAATGCGACACTGAGAATCGAGAACGCCGCGGTACAAGCCAATGAGTCTCGTCGGGAAGCTGACAGCCATGAAGTCATGGGCTTGAGTCTCCGCAGCCAGAGGCAGGCGTCAAGCCCGTGATGAGGCTGCGTCGTGGGCGAGCATGGGCGCTCGCGGCGGGCGGCGTGTCGGTTCAGACCCGTTCGGCCTTGATGTTCTTGGCCAGCCGTTCGACGTCGGCGCGTTCGACCTCGCCGGGCAGCAGCGTCAGCGCATTGGCGGCGCCAGCGGCGCTGGCCCAACGGCACGCCTCGCCCAGATCGTCTCCCCGCACCAAGCGCCAAACGAGTCCCGCGGTGAAGGCGTCGCCCGAGCCGATCGGGTTTCTCGCCTCAATGGCCGGGGGCACGATGCGCCAGTAGTGCCGGCCGTCGAATGCGAGGGTGGTTTGCGTTCCGGCGGTGACGACTACCCGCTGCGCGCCACGTTCCCGGAGCTCCCACATGGCGGACATCACTGCGGCATCATCCTTGAGCTCGTGTCCCACCGTCGCGGCCAACTCCTGCCGATTGGGTTTGACCAGCCCCGGCCCCGCCCGCAACGCCGTGGCCAGCGGCGGGCCTTGGGCATCAATCACTGACAACACCGTTGCCGCCCGGGCCAGTTGCGCACACCGGAGGTAAAAATCCTGCGGTCCGCCGGGCGTAAGACTGCCGGACAGCACTAAGGCGCGGCAGTCGTCAATCCGCTTCTGCACCATGATCTCCAGCTTCTGGTAGTCGGAAACCGGCACGGGCAGACTCTCCTCCACCAGCTCGGTGTGGGTCCCAGCGGATTCATCAATGACGGTCAGGCACTGCCGGGTGGGGGACGTCACGGGGATGAAGTCGTGGTCAACGCCCTGATGATCGAGTTGGCTTTTCAGAAAGGTGCCGCGTTCTCCCCCGAGAAAACCCAGAGCCAAGGGTTGTTCGCCCAGGGCCTTCAGGACTTTCGCCACGTTCACCGACTTGCCGGCGGCGCCGTCGAGCGTGGTGGCTGCCCGGTTGACGGCGTTAAGCGCCAGCTTGCGGAACAGCATGACCCGCTGCGCGGCGGGCGTTGTGCCAAGGCAAAGAATCATGTCGTGTCAGGTTTCGCCGCCGCTGCGGAAGCACGCTGACCTCGACGGGACACGAGCGTTCTTACCAGGGCGGCAATACTTCAAGGGTTCGCCTAAAACGGAGTCCAGTTCACCCTGCAAACGGCGATCACGCAAGCCGCGAATGTGGCTATCGACCGCGCTAGACTCTTCCGGTCGCTTCCGCCTCGCAGCCGTGCGCCTTGGCCTGCCACCCGGCAGCGGAACTTGGCCGCGATCTCCGCGGCGCTTCGCCATTGCCACGGGACGCCGGCATGGCAGCTTGGAGGGCGACATGCCGATCAACGTCAGAACCGTGGTGGGACTCCAGGCGCTCCCGGACTACGCTCCGGGGCGCGTGTTGGCGGCGATGCGTGCGTGCCTCGAACCGCTTGGGGGAATGCTGGCTTTCGTGAGACCCGGCCAGAGCGTGTTGCTTAAGCCGAACCTGCTCGGGCCGTTCGCCGTGGAGCGCGCCGTGACGACGCACCCGGCCATCGTGCGGGCGGTGATCTTGCTGGTTCAGGAAGCGGGCGGTCGGGTGTTCGTGGGCGATAGCTCCGGATTGGGCCAGCTCGCCGGCGTCGTGCGCGCGTGTGGGCTCGCGCCGGTGCTGGCCGAAACCGGCGCCGAGTTGCTGGACTTCAGTGAACCGCAGGAGATGGAAGTGCCGGAACACCGGCTCGTGTCGAAGTTGACGCTAGCCCGGGCGCTGTCGCGGGTGGACGTGATCATCACGTTACCCAAGCTTAAGACCCACGGGCAGATGACGCTCACGGCGGCGCTCAAGAACCAATACGGCTGCATCCCGGGTGCGCTCAAGAGTCACTGGCACTTCCGGCTGCAAGAGCCGGAATGGTTGGCGGCGCTTATCCTCGACGTGAACCGCGCCGTGCATCCGGCGCTGGCCATTCTGGATGCGGTCACCGCGATGGAAGGGGGCGGCCCGACCAGCGGGACGCCGCGTCAAGTGGGCGCGCTGCTGGCCAGCCGCGACCTGCCGGCCGTGGACACGGTAGCCTGTCACTTGATCAAGCTCGATCCGATGCGCGTGCCGCTGCTTGCCGCCGCGCGGAAGCAAGGTTTCGGTGAGACGGAGCTGGAGCGGATCCAGGTGTGGGGCACAGACCTGCAATCGCTGGTGATACCCGACTTCAAGCAGGTGGATCATCCGCGAGACGTTCTGCGGTTGTTGCCGCTGCCCAAGCCGGCGTTGCATTGGTTCCGCCGCCAGTGGACGGCGCTGCCGCACATCATTGACGGCCGTTGCACGCGCTGCGGAATTTGCGAGAAGAGCTGCCCGGTGGAGCCGGCGGCGATTCATCCGAAATCAACCGCGGGTGAGAAACTGGACGCCGAACAGTGCATTCGCTGTTACTGCTGCCACGAGTTTTGCCCGTCCCACGCCATTGAGCTCCGCGCGCCGTGGCTGGCGCGGCATCTGCCGCTGGAAAAGCTCGCGAATCGCATGAGTCGCGCGGTGGGCTTTCTCGCCGCGCGCAGAGGCAGGCGTTGATGCCGATCCTTCCTCAAGCGCTTACCATCTCGCCGCCGGTCAAAGCGAGCGGGCGATGCGGCGGAAGTGGTAGCCCACGATGGCAAACTCGATCGCTTGGCGGAATTGGTGCGGACGCTGGAGCAGCGTCGTCCAGAAGAACCGCCAGTAGGCCACCCGGCCGCGGTACCAGACCCCGAGCAGCCAGAACGATTTCACGAACGCCATGAAGTCTGGCCACGAAAGGCGCAGGCGCGGCCCGGTGGTTTTGTGGTTCTTGAGAAAAGTCTGGACGCGCTGGTAATAGACCTTCGGCTCGTAGAGTTTCTTCATCAGCTCGCGATAGCCCGCCTGGAGAAACTCGCGGTTGAGCTTGGGTTTGAAATTCAGCTCCGCTTGGGTGTTGTTGCCGCTGCTGACGGTTTCCAGCCGACCTTCATTCTTGAGACGTTTCCACAGCCGCGTTTGGGGCAGCGCCGTGAGCAGCCCGACCATGGCGGTGACCACACCCGAGCGCTGGATGAACTCGTATTGCCGCTTGAAGATGTCGTGCTGATCGTTGTCGAAGCCCACGATGAACCCACCCATGACCTCCAGCCCACGCTGCTGCAACGTCTGCACGGTGGAGACCAGGTCCCGGCTGCGGTTCTGCAGCTTGCGGCATTCCTCGAGCGACTCCAGCGAGGGCGTCTCGATCCCGACGAAGACCTTTTTGAAACCGGCCTCTACCATCAGCGCGCACAGTTCCGGATCGTCCGCCAGGTTCACGGACGCTTCCGTGAGAAATCCCATCTCGGGCTGCGTCCGCTGACGCCACTCGATCATGGCGCGCAACAGCGCCTTGGTGCGCCGTTTGTCGCCGATGAAATTGTCGTCCACGATGAAGACCATGTCCTTCCAGTCGCGCTGGCGCAGCACTTCGAGCTCGGCGACCAGTTGTGCCGGCGTTTTGGTGCGCGGCACGCGACCGTTCATCACGATGATGTCGCAGAACTCGCAGTTGAACGGGCAGCCCCGGGAGAACTGCACGGACATGGTGGCGTAGTGCTTCATCCGGATGAGCGACCAGAGCGGGGCCGGGGTCTTGGCGATGTCCGGCTTCTCCTCCGAGGAGTAGAGGGGC
>CAZWJC010000272.1:0-9349 GCA_964634255.1 uncultured Verrucomicrobiota bacterium
CTTCACGCGCGCCGAGGACGTCATCTACGGCCGAAAGCCCGGCGTTGCGCTGACGATGGATGTATTCCGGCCGGCCCGGACGAATGGCTTCGGCGTGGTTTTCATCGTCAGTGGCGGCTGGTTCAGCCGGCACGAAGCCATCGCCCCGGCGGCGTACGACGCGTTTCTCAAACGCGGCTACACCGTGTTCGCGGTCGTGCATGGTTCCCAGCCGAAATACCAGATTCCGGAGATCACCCAGGACATGCATCGCGCAGTGCGGTTCATTCGCGCGAACGCCGCAAAGTATGGCGTGGACTCGCGTCGGCTCGGGGTGACCGGCGCCAGTGCGGGCGGGCATCTTGCGCTCATGCTGGGCACGCAGGGCCAGCTCGGTCCCGCGAACGCGAAGGACCCGGCGGATCAGTTTAGCAGTGCGGTGCAAGCCGTCGCCTGTTTCTTCCCGCCCACGGATTTTCTCAATTACGGGAAGACCAACGAAAGCGCGCTGGGCGAGGGCCTCTTGAAAGACTTCAAGCCAGCCTTCGGCGACGTGCCCACCAACGCACCCGAGAAAATCAAATTTGGTCGCCAAGTGTCTCCGATCTACCATGTCACCTCGAACCTGCCGCCCACCCTGATCCTCCACGGCGATGCAGACAAGCTGGTGCCCCTGCAGCAGGCGGAGAGCTTCATGGCGGCCGCCCGGAAGCTGGGAGTCCCTGCGAAGTTGGTGGTAAAACGCGGCGCGGGCCATGGCTGGTCCGACTGGCTGGCGGACATGGATGTTTGCGCCCAGTGGTTTGATGAGCACCTGCGCGGCCTTGAGCCGTGAGCCAGCCGCCCCGCCGCCGTGAGGGCTGACGCCCGTGGGATTCCAGAGGGCGGGTTGGTCAGGTGTAGGAAAAACAGAGGTTTCCGCCCTGAACGAATCCAGCTAGACTCCGTCCAATCTGTGCTAAGATTAAGCACGTTAAAAGCGCATGAGTGTGTTATTCAGACAGCGAGCGGGTGCGGCCCTGGCGGGCTTGGCCTTGGTTTTGTGTCTCTTCCAGGGCTCGGCCGCCGAGAAACCGGCGACCAATTCCCTGGTCCTTCCGCCGCCGGACAAACCGGTCACGCACCCCCACCTCCAGCCCACACCGGCGGATGCCAAGATCGCCTTCGTAACCGCGCGCTTGTTGGAGGGGCGGCATTACTCGCGAAAGCCGTTCGACGACGCCGTGTCGTCGCAGTTCCTCGACCTGTATCTGTCGGCCTACGACCCGCAGCACCTGCACTTCTTGCAATCAGACGTTGAGGAGTTCGGACGGTATCGGGATCGTTTGGATGACTGCATTCTCCGGCGCTACGATGCCAGCCCAGCCTATGAGATCTTCAACCGCTTTTACGAGCGTCTCGAACAGCGCGTCGCCTACATGGAAGACCTGCTGAAGCATGAACAATTCACCTTCGACAAGGATGAGCGCGTGGCGTTGGATCGGCGCGAAGCTCCGTATCCCAAGGATCTAGCCGCGGCGAAGAAGCTCTGGCGCGATCGACTCCGGTATGAGTACCTCCAGGAGAAGCTGAACAAGGTGAAGCCCGAGGAGATCGTGAAGACGCTTTCACGGCGTTACCACCGGAACATCCGGTTCTTCTCCAACTGGGAAAGCGGCAACGTTTTGGAGATTTATCTGACGACTCTCGCCCACGTTTACGATCCGCACTCGGACTACATGGGCTGGCCGCAGATGCAGAATTTTGCCATGAGCATGAACCTGTCACTCGAAGGCATTGGGGCCGAGCTGACTTCGCCGGACGGCTATTGCACGATCCGCAAGCTTCACCCCGGCCCTGCCATGAAGAGTCAGCAGATCAAGGAGGGGGATCGTATCGTGGCGGTGGCCCAAGGCGAAGGCGAGCCCGTGGACGTCGTGGACATGAACCTCGACAAGGCCGTGCAACTGATTCGCGGGCCCAAGGGTACAGAAGTGCGGCTGACCATCATCCCTGCGGATGCCCCTGATCCTTCGGTGCGTAAAGTCGTGAAACTGGTGCGCGATAAGATCAGCCTCGAAGAGCAGGCGGCCAAAGCCAAGGTCATGGATGTGCCGGGGGAGAATGGCGAGAACCTGCGGATCGGCGTCGTGGATCTGTCCTCCTTCTATTCCACGATGGATTTCTCGGGGAACGACAACGCGTCAGATTTCAAGAGCTGCTCGGCGGACCTGGCCCGGCTGCTCAAGAAACTCAACGAGGAGAAGGTGCAGGGTTTGGTGTTGGACTTGCGCCGCAATGGCGGTGGCTCGCTCGAGGAAGCCATCCGCATCACCGGCTTCTTCATCAAGGACGGCCCCGTCGTGCAGGTGCGCGACGCCGATGGCCAGGTCGCCGTCAAGAAAGACCGCGATCCCCAAATCCTGTACTCCGGACCGCTTGTCGTGTTGACCAGCCGGTTTAGCGCGTCCGCCTCCGAGATTGTCGCCGCCGCGTTGCAAGACTACGGGCGTGCGATTGTTGTGGGCGATGCCTCCACGCACGGCAAGGGCACGGTGCAGGCGCCCAGCCGGCTCACGGATTTCATGCGTCCCGGTGGCGCGATCACGAACGATCCGGGGCTTTTGAAATACACCATCAGCAAGTTCTACCGGGCCAACGGCGAATCCACGCAGAAGAAGGGCGTGGTGCCGGACATCGTGCTCCCGTCCGTCTTGAGTTTGTCACCCGATATTGGTGAAAGCGCGTTGGATTACCCGCTCCCGTGGGACACCATTGACACGGCGCAGTTCGACCGTGTGAACATGGTTGAGCCGGTCAAAGCTGATCTCCTCCAGCGCTCGCAGGCTCGCATTAACACCGCAAAAGATTTCGACTACATGCGGGAGGACATCGAGCAGTACAAGAAGACACAAGCCGATAAGACGATTTCGCTCAACGAAAAGCAGCGGCTTCAGGAGAAGGACGAGAACGAGGCCCGGCAGAAGGCCCGCGACCAGGAACGCCTTGCACGCAAAGAGCCGGAGACCAAGCTTTACGAGTTGACCTTAAAGGATGTGAGCCAGCCGGGCCTTCCCGCGCCGGTCGTGAAGACCAATTCCCTGGCCAAGGCTCAAAGCCCCGCCGGTGCCGGTGTCAGCACGAATACGGCGGTCGCCTCCGCCCAATCCGAAACCCCGCATCCCGATTTGGGCGACGAGGCCAGTGAAGAAAAGGCGCCACCGGTGGATTTCGTGTTGGACGAAGCGGAACGCATCCTGGCGGACTACGTCAGCCTGTTGGCGAAGAACAAGAGCCTGACGGCGGCCAGCCAGAACTAGCGGAGCTGGTTGCGGGGAACGCCACTGCGTCCCCTGGAATCGATTGCCGGAGTTGCGATGAAAGGCAGCAGAGCTATGAAGACACTTATCTTGCTCATTCTGGCCGTCGGCCTAAGCGCGAATTCTGTCTTGGCGCAAGGTGCTCAGGGCGCCCTCATCAAACAGCGCGCCAAGGAAGTCGTTAACCAGAGCGACGTGCGCCAGGGGGTGCCGCCGCCAACCCAGCCAGCCCAACCCGCCCAAGCTGGCGCTGCGGCGGCGAATCCGAAACAGAAGAACATCGGTCTCCTACAGGCCGATCTAGCTTCCCTGCAAGGCAAGGCCGAGGTGTCCAGTTCCCTGAAGCAACGTTTTGCCAAGAACCTCCTCGCGGCGGTGCAAGGCCCAACCAAACCCAGCACCGCGACGGTGACAACGTTTGTGGAGAACCTGGCAGCCATGGTGGCCGCGAATCCCCTCGAAGCGGCGGACCGCACCCGGCTGGCCCAAGACCTCAACGCCGCGTTCGATTGCGCGCAGCTTCCCAAGGAGAGCGTGGACAAGATTCTTTCCGACGTGCAAGCGATCCTCCAAGTCAATGGCGCCCGCCGGCAGGATGCGCTCAGCATCGTCAACGACCTGCGTTCCGTGGCGGCTGAGATTCAGAAAGCACCGACCCGCTAGCGCGGGAGAGTCGCCGGCGCCGCGCGCCGCCGCTTTGGGTGCTGAGAACGCGCTTGCCTTCCGCATTCTGCGGGCGTTCTGCTTGTGCGAACAGCACGTATGGTCCGGCGTTCGCACCGTTTGTCGATTGAAGATTTTATGAAAACTACCTCGCGTGGATTGAACATGCTCTCGGTATCCTTGGGCGCTTTCTCCCTGTTGTTTCTGGCTGTCCTCGCACACGGGGCAACCTTCTCCATCTCGCCATCCACGGTCAGCAACACCTACCAGGGAAGCATCACCCTGCAGATTGGGGGACTGACGAACGGAGAGGCGGTGGTCATTCAGAAATTCACAGATGCCAATACCAACGGCGCCGTTGATGCCGCCGACTGGCTGGTCCAGCAGAGTTCGCTCACGGACGGCGGTGCCACGGTCATTGGCGGCGTGACCAATTTCAACGTGCCCTACGACACGACACCCGTGGACGGCACCGTCACGGCGCGGGCCAGCTTTATCACCGCCGGCATCGCCCAACAATTCGTGGGGAAGTATCTGTACCGGCTTTCCAGTCCGGCGGGCCGGTTCGCACCGCTTACCAACGCATTCACTGTCACGAATTTTCCCTACGCCCAGTCCTTCAGCGGCACCGTGCGCAGTAGTGGCACCAACGTTCCCCACGCTGGTGTCCTCGTATTCACGCCAGACCCAACCGGCGAGGGGTTGGGCGAACCGGTCGCCGGCACGGTGGCCAACAGCGCGGGCGCATACAGCATCAAAGTGCCGGCCGGCGATTATGTGATGTGGGCATTCCAGAACGGCTATCTGGCCAACGTGGGCGGCTCGCCGCTGCTTACGCTGACCGGCGGGGGCACCGTCAGCACAAACCTCAGCCTGCTCCCGGGCACCCGGACCATCACCGGTCGGGTGGTGGACGCGGCCAACACGTCCGTGGGCCTGCCGGGCATCATGGCGGCGTGGAGCTCGACCGACGGTCACATTTCCGTGCAGTTCAGTGATTCCGCCGGCAACTATACGGCCGCGGCTGCCGGCGGCTGGTGGGAATTTGGCGGTGATGATACCTCCTTCATGCTATCTGGCTATCTCATGTGGGACGACTGGCCCTATGTAAACACGAGCACGGGCAACGTTGCCGGAGTAACCATCCCAGTAACGAAAGGGACGGCCCTTTTCTACGGCACGGTCACGGACGATGCCGGACAACCCGTGCCAGGCTTGTATTTGTACGGCAGCCACAACGACTGGAACGGTCCACTCGCCAGCATGGCGATCACAGATCAGAATGGGAAGTATGTGATGGCCATCAATGCCGGCCAGTGGGCCGTCGAGGTGGACACGGACCTGCCGGCGTTCCAGCGCTATCTTTTTTCGCCCGCTTGGTCAGGCAACTTCACCTTCGTGGATGGCCAGACCCGGCTGCAGGATGTTTTCGCCTTGCGGGCGACGCAACATCTCTCCGGTTGGGTTCGGCAAACCAACGACACTCCCATCGGCGACGTTGGCGTGTGGTCCAGCGCCACCATCGGGGGGCGTACCTACAATGGCTGGCAACCGACGGATTCCAACGGCAACTATTCTCTGCCCGCTGCCAATGGCAGCTGGACGGTGGGGCTCAACTGCTACGATGGCGATCACAATTTGCAGCAATCGGGTGACTTCCAGTGTCCCGCCAACCAGACGGTGAACATTTCCAACGCGGATGGAGTGGCCAATTTCACCGTCCAGCCGAACCTGCCGTTGCGCATCACCACGACCACGCTCCCTGACGGGACAAAGGATGGCTTCTACAGCCAGCAGCTCTTCGCCGACGGCGGGCAACCGCCGTATTACTGGGTGCTCCCGCAGGGAACGACCGGGCTTCCACCTGGCACGTTGGCACTTTCCAGTGCGGGCGTTCTCTCCGGCACCCCGACGGCGAGCGGCACGTACCAATTCTGGGTCGGGGTTTGGGATAACACCTGGTCCACGCAAGTGACGAAACAGGTGTCCTTGACCATCAACGGAGGGGCAACCGATACACAGGTATATTACGTGGCGAAGAACAAGGCGTTCCTGCAGCTCGACGCGTCGAGCATCGTGTCGGACACAAACAGCAGTCCGTTCAACGCGTCGTTGGGTATTGTTCAATCGTCCTTGGGCGCGGTGTCCATCGCCACCGTGACCTTGCCCACGACCGTGGTGAAGGCGTTCCCTGCCGGAAGCACCGCGCTGGAATTGGTGATCAGGGAGCACTTTGCCACCGAGCCCGCTTTCGACGCCGCGTATCCTGCCGGGAACTACGCGTTCGCGTTATACGGGGTCCACGACGGAATGAAGTCTCCGGTTCTCAACCTGCCTACGCCCGCCTATCCCAATGCACCACGGGTGAGCGGCTATGGAGCGGTCCAAGCGGTGAATCCGGCGCAGAGTTTCCTCCTGCAGTGGGAGCCCTTTTCGGGCGGCACGGCCGACGACAGTATCTGGGTGGTGATCACCGATACCGCCGATCAACCCATCTTCAGCACTCCCTATCCGCCCATGAATACGGATGACTCGCTCAGCGGCACAGACACATTCGTGAGCATCCCGGCTGGCACACTCCAGTATGGTCGTTCCTACCGGGGGCGGATCGTCTTCTTCAAAATCCTTAATGTGGACACGACCCAGTATCCTGGCGCCGTGGGCGTGGCCGTGGCCACGGCCATGACGACATTCCCGATGGCCACCCTCTCCGGAGCGCCCACGCTGAGCCAGCCGGAGAAGCCGTCGCCGAGCGAATTCCGGTTTCTGGTTCATGGCATTGCCGGACAGAGCTACACGATTGAAGGATCGAGTAATCTGACAGATTGGAACGCCATTCGTGTCACCAATGCACCGACGGACACGTTCGCCGTCCACATGGTCCGCGCCACAAACAACGTAGGTTTCTTCCGCGTCAAGCTGAGCCCGTGAGGCTCAGCTTCGCCCGCCGGCCATTTGCCCGCGCGTCACGCCGAGTTGGTTGAAGAGCTTGAGTTCCCGCCAGAGCTGTGCCCCGGAGATTTCGCCGCGTAGGAGTTGGCGATACTTGGTGATCGTCCGCGTTACCTGCTCCGGCGTCTCGTTCAGGAATTCCATGCGGAAATGCCGCACGCCGAGCGTCGGCATCCGCTCGATATACTCCGCCCCGGTCTGCGCCTGGGAATTGAATACCGTGTTGCGGCAGCCCACGTCCGCCTTCACTGGATGCTCCGCGCCGACCCGGTCGCGCAGCTTGAGGTCATGCACGTCGCAGGGGCGGCCGCAATCCCGGTAATCTTTGCCCTTCGTGAGGAAGGCGCAGAACACGCAATGCTCCATGTGAAACATGGGCATGTGCTGGTGGATTGTGACCTCGAACCAATCCGGTGGTGCGCTCTGCAGCAGCGCTACGAGCTGCTCGAAGTTCAAATCGTAGCTGGCCGTGACGCGTTCCAGTCCAAAGCGGTTCTTGAAGTAATCCGCCGCGAGCCGGTTGGCGACGTTCAGCGAGAAGTCGCCGATGCGGCGTTCGGCGGCAAAAAAGCGCAGGTGATCGTAGTTGCGGACAAGATAGCCGTCGGCATTGCAGGAACGAACCTGCTGAAGCGTCCATTCCTCGCCCGGCTTGAAGATGCGGGGCGGGGCAACCCAGATTGAGGGTTGCGGGCTGCCGTTCGTGGGGTGAGCTGTCGCGCAACTGCGCGCGGTGTGGAATAGCGTCACGGCTTCGCGGTACTTCTTTGGATTCTCGAAGTCGCAATAGACCGTGGTCACCCCGCATTTCAGCACAGCCTCGAGCTGCGACAGGTTGCGGACCAGCACGATCAATTCCGCTCCCACCGCCGCCGGCGCGAGTGGATGCGGTGCGGTTTCGGACTTCAGACTTCCGACTCCGGCCTTTCCACTTAGGGTCCAGCGCCTCTGCAACGCGCGTTGCCGCTCCAATTCCGCCACGGCCTCGCGACGCAGCCGGTTCAACTCACTAACGGGCAGCAAAACCTCGCCCACCAGCTCATTCTTGAACTCGCCCAGCCCGAACGGCGTTCCGCCCAGTCGGCCCAACTGCTCGCACAACCGGTCGGTGGTGAGGGGCTGTTTCTCAGCCGCCACCAGCGGCATGGCGGATTCCACCTTGGCCAGGTGACCGAACTCGTCGCGAACGATCAGCGTCATCGGCTGGTCCTTCGCTCCGTGAACCTCGATTTCGACCGGCCGCTGAAATCTTGGTTTGTCGCCCGCGTAGCTTTGACGCAGCCGCCGGTTCAACTCTGGATCGTCTGTTTTCCACAGCTTGTCGCCGACGTGAACGCGCTGGAAATCAATGTCTCCGTGGCCGAATCGGAGCTCGGCGGCTGTTCCGCTTCGGACTTCGGACTTCGGACTTCGGACTTCATAGACCCGGCCGCCCTCCTCGTTCTCCTCGGGTCTGCCCGCGTCAAACACCACGCCGTCACCGGGCTTGAGCGGGCCTTCGAGCTTCACGACCACCGCTTCGCGCGCGACCCGTGTCACCTCGCCAAGATACACGCCGCGTTTCTTGCCGAAGCGCCCGTGGACCAACGCCTGGTTGTTCGTGCCCTGCATCCAGCCCGTAAACAGGCCACGACTAAACGCCATTTCAATGTCATAGCGATCCTGAGGGTTTGGCCGTGATTCAGCTTGAAGCCGATCCAACGCACTCCGGTAGACCCGCGTGATGTTGGCCACGTACTCGGCTGATTTGAGCCGGCCTTCGATCTTGAGCGATGCGACTCCGGCACGGGCGAGGTCAGGCAGCAGTTCCACGCTGGCTAGGTCTTGTGGACTGAGCAGGTATTTGCGGTCACCGAGCGGAACGGGTTTGCCATCGCTGAGCAACTCGTAAGGCATGCGGCATGCCTGGGCGCACTCGCCCCGGTTCGCCGAGCGCCCACCGAGCGCTTCGCTGGTCAGGCATTGTCCAGAGTAAGCCACGCAGAGCGCGCCGTGGACGAAAACCTCCAGGGGTAGTCCATGGTGAGAAGTCAGCAGGGTGAGGTTGATCTGTTCGATTTCCTTGATCGAGCATTCTCGGGCCAATACCACGAGGCTGCAGCCCAGTTCGCGCGCGAACTCCACGCCCGCCGCGCTGCTGATCGTCATCTGCGTCGAGGCGTGGATTGGGAAATCGGGCGAGAGCTGGCGGACGAGCCGGGCAATGCCGACGTCCTGCACGATCACCGCATCCACGCCCGCGGCGATCATCGCGCGGAGATGCTCCTCCGCGTCGTCCATCTCATTCTCGAACACCAGCGTGTTGAGTGTGACATAACCGCGCACACCTCGTCGGTGCAGAAACTCCATCAACTTCGGCAGATCGGCGGCGGTGAAGTTGTCGGCGCGCATCCGGGCGTTGAACTTGTCGAGCCCGAAGTAGATCGCGTCCGCGCCGTTCTCGACGGCGGCCCGGG
>CAZWJC010000273.1:0-9242 GCA_964634255.1 uncultured Verrucomicrobiota bacterium
GGGTGGAGATGTACTACCAACCGGGCGGGCGTGGCACGCGCGTGGACAGCCACGTCTATGCTGGCTACACCATTCCGTCGAACTACGACTCCATGATCGGCAAGCTGATCACCCACGGGAAGGACCGCAGCGAGGCGATGGACAAGATGAGCCGGTCGCTGGGCGAGTTCATGATCACCGGCCCGAAGACCACGATTTCCTTCCAACAGGCCATTCTGCAAGACCCGAACTTCCGCCGCGGGGTTTATACCACCGGTTTCATCGAGCAACTCCTCACCGGTGCCCGACGGGAATTGATCGAGGAGAAGGCCTGACGCAATTACCTCCAATGGAAACGGCGCTCATTATCTCGATGAGCGCCGTGTTCAAGTCCAAATCAGCTCCGCGTCAGTCCAGCCGCTTCACCCGGATGTTCTTGTAGTAAATGGTGCTGCCCGGGTCGTGGCCTTGCAGCCCGAACGTGCCTTCGCCCAGCTTGCGTTCAAAGGGCTTGCCCGGCTGCGCGCCTTCCGGCTCAAAGTATTGCAGCACGATCTTCCCATCCACCTTCACGGTGATCTTCTTGCCTTCAACGATGATCTCCTGTGTCCACCACTTCTTGTCCTGCGAGAGGGCCTGGCTGACGTTCACAATGCCGTAGAGACTCCCCGTCTTGATCCAATCGCCCTGGGTGCAGTTGACCTGGCACTCGAAACCCGCGCGCGGCCAGTCGTTTTCCTGGTATTTCGTGTGGAAGTAGATACCGCCGTTGGAATTCGGCTCGGTCATCACGTCCACCTTGAGATGGAAGTTCTTGAACGGCTTTTCGTCGCCGACATAGAAGAGGTGGCAGCGCGGCCCGTTGGCCACAAACGCGCCGTCCACGATCTTCCAAGTATCCGGATTCTCGACGGCTTTCTTCCAGCCATCGAACGTTTTGCCGTCCATGAGCGGCTTGAAGCCCGCTTCGTCCTCGGCAGCCATGAGATGGTTTGCCCAGAATGTTCCCGTCAGTAATAAAGCGAAAAGAAGTGATCGTTTCATGCGGCGGAAAGTAAGCGGCTCGCACGGACAGGCAAGTCAAAAGGGGCGGGCGGTTGCACAGTCGCCGAACCTGCGTAACTCTTTGCGCGTCCAAGTCGTCCGTTGCATCGAACATGAAGACCATCGCGCGCGTTTCAAGGCTGGCATGTCTGGCTGTCGCTCTTACGGCTGTCAGCTCGTCTGCGGAAGCTCAGGCTCAACCCACCCAAAACTGGCCGAAGTGGCGGGGGCCGCTGGACACCGGAGTCGCCCCCACCGCTGACCCACCCTTACGGTGGAGCGAAACGGACAACCTCAAGTGGAAAGTCAGCGTGCCCGGTTTCGGCACGTCCACCCCGATCATCTGGGGTGACCGGGTGTTCCTCCTTACCGCGATCAAGGGGAGCGCGAAGGAGCCGTCACAGCCGCCCGCGGCAGAAGCCGCGCCTCCGCCAAGTTCGGGGCCGGGCCGCGGCGGATTCAACATTGAGGCGCCACGCGAGTCTTACCAGTTTGCGGTGCTCTGTCTGGATCGCCAAACCGGCAAAACGCGCTGGCAGAAAAACGTTCGCGAAACCGTCCCCCATGAAGGCCACCATCGCGACCACGGGTTTGCCTCCGCCTCGCCCGTTACGGATGGGGAACACCTGCTGGCTTACTTCGGCTCCCGTGGTTTGCACTGCCTGGACTTGGACGGGAACGTCAAATGGTCGAAGGACCTCGGCCAACTCAAGACGCGCAACAGTTTTGGCGAAGGCTCGTCGCCCGCGTTGCATGGCAACACGGTTGTCGTCTACCAGGATGATGAGACCGAAAACGACTTCATCGCCGCGTTCGACAAGCGCACAGGCAAGGAACTCTGGCGTACCCCTCGCAGCGAAGCCACCGGCTGGTCCACGCCGCTCATCGTCGAGCACGGCGGCAAGCAGCAGGTCGTCGTGAACGGCACCGGCAAGGTGCGCAGCTACGATCTCGCCACCGGGCAGGAGCTTTGGGCCTGCGCCGGGCAGACCGCCAACTGCATTCCGACACCCGTGGCCGACGCCGAGACAGTCTACGTGACCAGTGGCTTCCGAGGTAGTGCGCTCTTCGCGATCACGCTTGGGCGCACGGGCGACCTGACCGGCACCGATGCCATCCGCTGGAGTTACAGCAAAGGCACCCCCTACGTGCCTTCGCCGCTGCTTGTCGACAACCAACTCTACCTGCTGAAGGAAAACACCGGCATGCTGACCTGTTTCGATTTGAAGTCCGGTAAGGCGCATTTCGAGACGGTGCGGCTGGAAGGCCTCTTTGGCGTCTATGCCTCCCCCGTCTCTGCGAACGAGCGGGTGTATGTGCTCGGCCGCGACGGGACTTGCGTGGTTTTGAAAAAGGGACCGACGGTCGAAGTGCTCGCTACCAACAAGCTGGATGACAAGGCCGACGCCTCCATTGCCCTCGCCGGCAAGGACCTCTTCATCCGCGGGCACCAGAGCCTGTACTGCATTGCCGAGAACTGAACTCGGTGACAAACAGCGATCTTCTCCCCAACACACGTCTCTCTGCCTGTACACTCGTCCACCGGACCAATATCCGCAGATTCTTTGCGCCATCCGCTCGAGACCGACCACTTGATCAGGCGGCACCCATCGCGCCCCGAGACGCTTGGCCGGAGCCAGTCCCCTCAAAACGGGACGTCGTCCTCCAGCATGCTCATGACCGCGGCCATCTGGAGTGCGGTTTGGGCGGCTTCCGTGCCGCGGTTGTGTTGCGAGTCGAGACAGCGCTTGCGGGCCTGCTCCTCGTTCTCCAGCAGCAGCACCTCATGGACGACAGGCAGCTCATGCGCGAGCTGAATGTCCATCAACGCCCGGCTCACGGCCTCGCCGATGTGCGCCGCGTGCGTGGTCTCGCCGCGCAAAATGACGCCCAGGCAGATGATCGCGTCCAGGGAGTCGGGCGGCTTGACGCGATGCTCGCCGTGCTGGGTGACGCCACCTTGGCGGGCGAGCGTCTTGGCCACGACGGGAATCTCGTAAGCGCCCGGCACTCGGACCACTTCGACATGTGCTTTGGCGCGAAGCAACTCGGCTTTAGCCGCGCGCAGCATCGAGTCCACGTAGCGGGCGTTGTAGCGGGAGGCCACGATGGCGAAGTGGCCGCCAGCCATAGGCGGGGATTGGCGCTTGATTTTCCTGAGCATGCGACTGGGTTCTTCGGGTGAGTGTTCCGCGGCTTAGTGGTTCTGATCCAACAAACGAAAATAGTCCTCCCGCGAAAGGCCGGCGGTCTTGAGGTTGTTCCGAATGATAAACACCGGCACCTCACGATAGGTCGGGATCACGACCGGGCGGGCGAGCCCCGGCTTCACATACGAACGATGGCTGCCTTCCTGCCGTGCGAACTGAAATCCTGCCGCCAGAAACACCTGCTCCAGCCTCCGCCAATCTACTGGAGTGAACTTGGGCACAATGGAGTCTAGGCAGCCACCGCCGCTGAATGCCGCTCAATGCATACCCAGTCTGGACTCTGCCACCGGTCGGCCACTTGCGAGTAGCCGGAATCCTCCAAGACTTCGTCCAGCGTTCCATGTTCCCGCGCCGTGCGAATGAACAACCGCACCGCCTCCTCCAGTGCAGCACGCGCGGCTTGGGGCGTTTCCCCCGAACTGGCCACATCCAGCGGCATGGCGTGGGCGATGAACTGCCCGCCCTCGCGCCAGATTTGGACGGTGTAGTCAATTTCCATGGCGGCAATCTAACCGGTTTGCGCGGCGGATGCGAGAGGCTTGTTATTCGCTTCGGAACGTCGGGAATCGCCCCTCACAACAGGTGTCCCATCTTCTCCCGCTTGGTTTTCAGGTAGCGGGCGTTGTGGGCGTTGGCCTTCACGCGAATGGGCACTTGTTCGACGATTTCCAACCCGTGTCCCTCCAGACCCACCAGCTTCTTTGGGTTGTTCGTCATCAGCCGGATGGTCTTGAGGCCGAGGTCGGCGAGTATTTGGGCGCCCAAGCCGTATTCGCGCAGGTCCATCGCGAAGCCGAGCTTCTGGTTGGCTTCCACGGTATCGAGGCCCTGTTCCTGGAGCTTGTAAGCTTTGATCTTGGGCTCAAGTCCGATGCCGCGACCTTCCTGCCGCATATAGACGATTACGCCGCGCCCAGCCTCGGCCACCTGCCGCATCGCCTGGTGGAGTTGCGGCCCGCAATCGCAGCGACGCGAACCGAAGACGTCGCCGGTCAGGCATTCGCTATGGACGCGTACGAGCACGTTCTTCGTCCCCGCGACTTCACCGCAGACCAGCGCAATATGGTGCTGGCCGTCCAAGCGCGAGCGGTAGAGGTGCAGATCAAACTCGCCATGTTCCGTTGGCAATTTCACGACCTCGATGCGTTCCACCAGTTTCTCGCGGGTGCGGCGGTATTTGATGAGGTCTTCGATCGCGCAGAGCTTGAGCCGGTGCCGGGCGGCATATTTCACGAGCGCCGGCAACCGCGCCATCGAACCATCGTCGCTCATAACTTCGCAGATCACCCCGATGGGGCGACAGCCTGCCAGCTTGATCAGGTCCACCGCGGCCTCGGTATGGCCCGCGCGTTGCAGCACGCCACCAGGTTTGGCACGCAACGGAAAGACGTGCCCGGGCGCCACGAGGTCCTCCGGCACGGCAGTTGGATCGGCCATGACGCGGATGGTTTCCGCGCGGTCCGCAGCGCTAATGCCGGTGGAGATGCCGCGCGCGGCGTCCACGCTGACTTGGAAATCGGTTTTGAAGGTGTCCCGGTTATCCTTGACCATGCGTTCGATGCCAAGCTGCTGCAGGCGCTCGGAGGTGGTCGGCACGCAGATCAACCCGCGCCCGTGTTTGGCCATGAAATTCACGGCGCGCGGCGTGACGTGCTGCGCAGCCATGATCAGGTCGCCCTCGTTCTCGCGATCGGCATCGTCCACCACGACGATCATCCGGCCTTTGCGGAGGTCGGCGACAGCAGACTCGATGGAATCAAAACGGACTTTCATATCGCGCAGGAAGCTACCGGAGTGCGACAGCCTTGTCAGACCGAAAACGCACCGGGCAGGCTAGCATACCCATTCCCGGATTGCTTCCCGCATCGAGGCCGTTGTATGGAAACACCGTGCGCCGCCACAATAAAGCAACTCCACAGACCCACGGGCCAGTTGTGCCCGCCAGCGTCGTCACGGCATGAGCCCGTGTCTCGAAAAACTGCGGCGCCTCGCCTTGGCCGAAGTGGAAGCCACGTTGGAAGCACTACCCTCCGCCCTGCGCGAGCGCGCAAGGAAACTTCCCGTCACCTTCGAGCGCCGGCCCAATCGCGCGCTCCAGGCGGACGGTTTCGCAGCAGACACGCTCGGTATGTTCGTCGGACCGGACTTCGCGGAGGAAGAAGTCGTGCCCATGCCGCCGCAGATCATTCTGTTTCTCCTGAACCTTTGGGAGTTCGCCGACGCCGACGAGGATATTTTCCGCGAGGAAGTTCACACCACCTATCTGCACGAACTCGGACACTACCTCGGTCTCAGCGAAGATGAACTGACCGAACGGGGATTGGAGTGAACCGCCCGCTACGGCTTCGCCATCTTGGCGGCGTAATCCCGGACTAGTGTGGACAGCTCTGCCTTCACCAGCGCAACGGCTGGGTCATTGGCCAAGTTCTTCAACTCGTCCGGGTCGGCCTGTTCGTCGAACAGCATCGCACCCGCTTCGCCGCCGCCGAACTCCGCGTAGCGCCAACGTTCCGTGCGCACGGCCACGCCATGCAATGAGCGACCGTCCTCGCTCCACACGGTGTAGGCGGGATGATTCCATTCGGTCGCCGGGTTTAGCAATAGCGGCACCAGGCTGCGGCCCTCGATTCCGCCCGGCAAGGTCAGCCGGCACAGCTCGGCGAGCGTCGCGTAGAGATCCAAAGACTGAACCACTCGTGAGGATGCCTTCCCATTTCCCTGGTGCTTCGGCGCGGCGATGATCAGGGGAATCCGCGCGCCCTTCTCGAACAGCGATCCGGCTTTGGACCACTTGCCCCGTTCGCCAAGATGATAACCATTGTCCCCCCAGAAGACGACGACGGTGCGTTCACGCAAACCCAACTTGTCGAGTTCTGCCAGCACGCGGCCCACGTTCCAGTCCATCCACGAAACCGATGCCAGATACGCGCGGATCATCTGCCGCGCGTCCTGCGGCGTGGCGTCGCGCCCGATGAACAGGTCCGCGTTCTTGGCGCGGATGGCCGCGGGCGGGAAGCCGTCCGGCACAGTGGGTCGTGGCGCGAAGTTCGGTGGCAACGGAATCTTGTCCGCGTCGTAGAGATCGAAGAAGCGCTTGGGCGCGGTCGGCGGACTGTGGGGCTTCACGAAGCCGCAGCCCAGGAAGAATGGCTTGTCCTTGTGGGTGCGCAGGTATTCGATGGCGCGGCTGGCGGTCTTGTAGTCGCCATGCGATTCGCCGTCACCTTCCAGCTCGATCCAGCGGTCGGAATTCTCCGTCCGGCTGCGGGCGCTTCTGGCGGCGTTGGTCTGCGCGGCGGCAGGCGCGGCTTCAGTCTTCGACGCCGGGCTGGCAGCGCCGGTTTCATCCAAGAGGCGTCGCGCATCTGCGCCATCGGTCCACGAGGCCAAGTCGTCAATGCCGCCGTGGAAGATCTTGCCCGCTCGCAACGCACCATAGCCGTTCTGCTTGAAGAGTTGCGGCAGGGTCACCCAATCCGGATGCGCGGTGCGGAAGTCCGTGCGGTTACCGAGCACGCCGGTGGTGGTAGGATGCCGGCCATTGAGCATCGAGACGCGCGACGGGTTGCAGAGCGGGAACTGGCAGTAGGCGCGATCGAAGCGCACACCCGCGGCGGCCAGCGCGTCGATGTTCGGCGTCTTCGCCACCTTGTTCCCGTAGCAGCCCAGCTCCGCGCCCAAGTCGTCGGAAATGATGAACAGCACGTTCAGCTTGGTTGCCTCGGCGGCGCTGCCTGTCGGCGCGGGGAGACAAGCCAGCATTGCCAGAAGGCAAACCGTGCGGTGGTTCAGGTGGGCGCGAAGACTGGGCGCGGACCGGATCCAGCATACGAATCGCGATACGGTGCTCATAATGAGAGAGACTCGGCACCCCATCGCCGCGGGTCAAGTGCGGTTTGGCGCCAACTCGCACGTGCAGCCGCCTAGCAACCTGTGGGCAGCGATCTCCGCCGTCCGGCTTGCCTTGGGCCGCTGCCTTACAGCACGCTGCATCCACCGTATGTCCTCACGTGTTTTCAGAGAAGTGGGCCTCGCCGGCAGAGTCTTGCTGGCTGGCATCGCGCTGTGTGTCACTCTCCAAATCTCGGCAGGGCCGGCCCTGGCCGCCACCGGTCGGACGATTGACCTTTGCCAATACGCCACCGACGCGGCTGCCCAAGCAGTCTGGCAACCAATGGGGGGAACGTTGCGCGTCGCAGTGGCTGATGTGGCCGGGAAGAAAGCCTTGCGCTTGCCCTGCCAGTTCAAGGGCACCACCACCGAGCGCGCGTCGTGGGATCGCAAAGTGAAACTCGACCTGAACGCGGCGCGGGGCGTGCAATTCGAGTTCTTCTGTCGCGAAGCCACCCCCGTATCCTACTTCAGCCTGTATTTTCAAAGCGGCGACGGCTGGTATCAGAAAACGTTCTTCCCGGAGGCAACCGGCCAATGGACCACGGTCACCGTGGACAAGGCAGACATGCGGCCGGAGGGCAATCCCGCTGGCTGGGGACGCATCGAGACCATCCGCATCTCCGCCTGGCGCGGGCAGGACGCGGACACTGAGTTCTTTATCCGCGACCTGCACGAAATCGGCGTGCTCGGCGTAGACGTCTCGGTCGCCATCCTCCGCGCGGATTCGGTCGCCCGACAGCGCCCTGACGAGGCCCGCGGGTTGCGGCAGACGACCGAACTGGTGGCAGAGCAGTTTCATAACGCCGGCGTCGGCTGCGTGACGCTCAGCGACCTGGAGACAAGCGAGGAGCAACTGAAACTGGCCAAGCTGATCGTGCTGCCTCACAACCTCACCCTGCCCGAGCCGGTCGAGACGGCGCTCGCGCGTTATTTGGCGGGCGGAGGCAGGCTGCTGGCCTTTTACACGCTCCCAAGCCGGCTGCTCACCGCGGCCAACCTGCAAAGCGGCCAACTCCTGAAGGCCTCGCCTGCCGGACAATTCTCCGCCGTGCGGTTCAAGGACAGTCTCCTGCCGGGCGCGCCGACCGAAGTGCGCCAACAGTCGTGGAACATCAACTCCGTTCAACCCGTTGCCGGCGCAAGCCGCGTCCTTGCCGAATGGTGCGATGACCAGGGCCGCCCGACTGGCCAACCCGCCGTGCTCGCCTCGACGAATTGCATCTTCATGACGCACATCCTGCTCCCCGGTGATGCTGCCAACAGACAGCAGATGCTGCTGGCGATGGCCAGCGCGCTGTCACCGGATGTGGCGCGCGAGGCAGCGGAAACGGCCATTGCGAACATCGGCGACGTGGCGAGCTTCCGCAGCTACGAAGACGCCGCAAAACAGATCCGCAAGCTTGGCCGCAAGAATTCCGAGGCAACCAAGGCGCTGAGAGCCGCTGGCAAGCTGCGCGATGCCGCCAAGAAGTTGCTTGCGCGCCGGGACTTCATCGGCGCGCGGGCTCAGGCCGCGCTGGCGCATGATCAACTCTACGATGCTTTCTGCCGTGCGCAGCAACCGCTGTCCGGCGAGTTCCGCGCCTTCTGGTGTCACGACGCTTCCGGCGTTCGCGGTTTGTCGTGGGACGAAGCCATCCGCCGCCTCGCGGACAACGGCTTCAACGCCATTCTGCCGAACATGCTCTGGGGCGGCGTGGCTTACTACGACAGCAAGGTCCTGCCGGTCGCGCCCTCGGTCGCCACGGAAGGCGACCAGATTCGCGAGTGCCTAGCCGCTTGCCGCAAGTACGGCGTGCAACTCCACGTCTGGAAGGTGAACTGGAACTTGAGCGGACGTTCGCCCAAGGATTTCGCCGACCGGATGCGCGCCGAAGGCCGGTTGCAGATGAGTTCGGGCGGCAAGGAAGAGCCGTGGCTCTGTCCCTCGCATCCCGCGAATCAGAAGTTGGAAGTGGATTCGATGGTCGAGCTCGTTTGCAACTACGACTTGGACGGCATCCACTTCGATTACATCCGCTACCCGGACAACGACCACTGCTTCTGCCCCGGCTGCCGTGAGCGATTTGAGAAAGCGTGCAGCGTGACGCTCGCCCGCTGGCCGCAGGACGTGCT
>CAZWJC010000274.1:0-9228 GCA_964634255.1 uncultured Verrucomicrobiota bacterium
TCACCTTTCACCAAGTCTCCCAACCCTTCTGCATTTGCTAAGTATACAAGCCCGGGCCCCCACTTTTCCGCAAAGCCTCCCCATTCAGTCGCGTCAGCTTTCCAAGCCAGCCTCGGGTCACCCTTCCCCGATTCATGGTGTTGCTGTCGGCGCGGCTCGACCAGCCTTCTGCCCCACATGCTCCAACGCGGCCCGCGTGTACTTCCACTCCTGCAGGCTGTCGAACGCCGCGAACTGCCACGCCATCACGATCAACCGCTGTATCCTTGCACCGCCTTAAGAACTGGAGTAAAACGAACCACAGCGGCTATCGGGCCGCGATGAGATGGACGCACCCACGAAGACAGTCCTGCTGTATCCCTGGGTCGGAAAGACCCTGAAGCATTATCGTGTGGACGGTTTCATCGGTGAGGGCGGTATGGGCGTGGTCTACCGGGCGCACGACCTGAAGCTGCAACGCCCCGTCGCGATCAAGGTCCTTCCCGCCGAACTGACCGGCGATGCGAACCGTCGAAAGCGATTCTTGTTGGAGGCCCGCTCCGCCGCACGCGTCAGTCATCCCGCGATTGCCCAGGTGTACGACGTGGATGAACACGAGGGCGCGATCTTCATCGCGATGGAGCTGGTGGAGGGCAAGACCATCCGGGAACTCATCTACAGCCGGCAGCTCGATTTGTTGGGCGCGCTCGACGTCGCGTTGCAGGTGTGCGCCGGGCTGGCCAAGGCGCACGAGTCGGGCATCGTCCATCGCGACATCAAACCGGCCAACGTGATCCAGTCGCCGGACGGCCACGTGAAGATTCTCGATTTCGGCTTGGCCAAGCTGCTGGACACCGGCGGGGTCACCACCGCCGCCGGGGGATTTGAGGATGTTTCCGCACTGACGCAAACGCAGGCGGGGATTGTCAAAGGCACGCCGGCCTACATGAGTCCGGAGCAGATCAAAGGCGAACCCATTGACGCACGCAGCGACCTCTTTTCGCTCGGCGTCATGCTCTTTGAAATGGCGACGGGCGAATCCCCATTCCGGCGCGAAACGCCGACGGAGATGATGCACGCCGTGGCCTTTGCCAAGACGCCTGCGATGCCTTCGCTCCGAACGAACCAGCCGGCAGACCTGCACCGGATCGTGTCGCGCTGCCTCGAGAAATCGCCCGCCGACCGCTATTCGAACGCCCGGGCTTTGCTGGAGGACTTGCGGACACTGCGGCGCAAGATGGAGTCCGGGCAGGCGCCTTCGCTCTCATTCAAGGAGCGTATTCGTGGAGTCGTTGGCCGGCTCAAGGAGGTGAAACCGGCCGAGTATGCCTGGCTGGCCGGAAGCGCGCTGGTGTTAGTGCTGGCGTTTTACCTGTTGATGGCTCGCGTGGGTGCCGGCGCGCTCATCGCTCTGGCCATCTTCGGCCTGCTCGTCTATCGGCACATCCGGCATCAACCGCGTCGCGTGCTCGAAGGCTTTATCCGCAAGGTGTCGCGCCTGCCCGAAGTGCGCTTCATCGCCTGCCAGGACCGGCGCATTACGGTGGGGGTGGACCGTGCCGCTGGCCAATTGTATGCGCGGATCAACAAGTACTTGAGCTCCGCCAATCACAAGCTGTTCTTTGGCGAACCCATGAGCCTGGTCATTCGATCGGATCTCACGGCGGACGAAATCCGCCAGTGGCTGGCCAGCCCGGGCATGCAGTACGTGCGGGTTGAACCCGACGAAGCGGACTGACCGACCGCAATTGCGCCATCGGTCCACCTTGCGCTGAGGTTACGGCGTCCTGTGAACGCTGTGTGCAGCGCGCGCTTCCCCCCTCCTGCAATGAGAACGGGTGAAACGGGTTTGTTCTCGGCTACATCTCGTTACCCCGTGAATTCTTGTGCGGTGATGCCGCGCAGGATTCGCCGTATCCCCGGTGTCGTACAGCACACGGGCCCGGCGACTCAGCCCGGCCCTACAATGGGAACGCGTGACGCACCATCCCCCGCCCGCCGCCGTTGCTTCACAGCAGGTAGTCCGTGTGCAGGAAACTGGAGTGCCGGCCGCTGACGATGTCTTGGATCAACTGCCGGTTGGCCGGCGTCGTCTGGGCCGCCACCAGCGAACGAATGGAGAAACATCTCAGCGCGTCGGTGATGGACAACGTTGCCTCCGCCGAGTCCTTCCGGCCGGTGAACGGCAGCGTGTCGGGCCCACGCTGGCACTGGCAGTTGAGGTTGACGCGGCAGACCTGGTTCGCCAGCGGCGCAATGAGCCGGGCCACGCGTTCGTGATCGCGACCAAACACGCTCACCTGCTGACCAAAATTCGACTGCACCACATAATCCAGAAATTCCCGTTCGTCGCGATACACGCAAATCGGCACCACCGGCCCAAACTGCTCCTTGTGATAGAGCTCGCTTTGCGGTGCCACCGGGTAAACCACCGCCGGGAAATAGAGCGTTTCCACATGCGTGCCGCCGCCAGGATTGATCACCTTCGCGCCGGACGCTGCGGCGTTGGCCACGAACCCGTCCAGTGTCTTCGCTTTGTGGAACTCCGGCAGCGGCGTGGTTTTCACTCCATTGTCCCACGGCATCCCAATGGGCAACGCGTTGACGGCGTTCGAGAACTTGTCCACGAACGCGCTCGCGATGGACTCATGCACAAACAGGATTTTCAGCGCCGTGCAGCGCTGGCCGTTGAAGCCCAGACTTCCCGTCACGCATTCCTTGACCGCCACATCCAAGTCCGCGTCTGGCAGGATCAGCGCCGGGTTCTTGGCGTCCAGCCCAAGGATACCGCGCAGCCGGTGCGGCTGCGGATGCTGGTGCTTGAGGATGTCGGCAACCCGGCTCGAGCCGATGAACGCCAGCGCGTTGATGCGACCGCTCTTCATGATCGGACCGATGATCTCCGAACCCGCGCCGGAAAGGAAATTAACGACGCCCCGCGGAAAACTCTCTGCAAACGCGCGCAGCAGCGGCTGGTGGAGGAGCCGGCCGAACTTCGGCGTCTTCACCACGAGCGTGTTGCCCATAATCAGCGCCGGGATGAGCGTGGTGTAAATCTCGTTCAGCGGATAGTTGAACGGCCCCATAGACAGCACCACCCCGAGCGGCGCGCGGCGCACTTGGGCAATCACGCCGCCGTCGAGGCTGAACCGCGAGCCCGCGCGATCAATGTCCTTCAGGGCTTCGATGGTTTTGCAGATGTAATCCACGGTGCGGTCGAATTCCTTGCGGCTATCGTCGAGACTCTTACCGATCTCCCACATCAGCAGCTTCACCACTTCATCCCGCACCGCCAGCATGCTGGTGACAAACGCCTCCACCGCCTCAATGCGTTCCGCCACGGTCTGCGTCGGCCACGTCCCACGGCCTTCGTCCCACGCTTGGACAGCAGCTTCCAGGGCCGCCAGAGCGGTCGCCTCGTCCATCGCGGGCACGTGGCCGATGATGGGCCGGCGCAGCGCGCCGCCGTCGCGCAGGCATATGGGCGAGCTCACGTCGGCGAGCGGTCCGGTCCATTCGCGGAGTTCGCCGTTGATCAGGTAGAGACGTTCGTAGCTGCGGGGGATCACGCGGAATTCCGCGGGAAGCTGATCCGCACTGGGGAAGGCCGAAGCCATGCGATTGGCGAGTTCAGAGGAAGACGATGCATTCATGTGCCGGACTATGAAATCACGCGGTGCGCAACAAGCAAGCGGGAACAAACGAAGCGCGGAACTGTCCCCTTCGAACGGGTCTACTGCTACCCGCCCGCCGCCGCCAATTCCTCCAGCGTCTTCTGCACCGTTTGCCCACCCGGCTTCCACCAGGCATACTTCGGATTCGCCAACATCGGAATCACCAGCGTCCCGTCCGACTTCAAATACGGCTTCGGCAGAGTCTCGTTTGTCGAGCCAGTGGCCACTTCTGATTTATCCTGATGCGCGCTCATACGCGCCAATTGCACCAGACTCTTCTACCTGTCTTCGAGCAAATTCTCGCCCCCCTTCGCATCGCCGAACCGGTTCTGGGAAACAATCTAGCGCCCTCGCTTCCTTTCCCGACGCCACCTCACCCCCGTCCTCGCTGCGCGAGGATCAATTCCCGTACGCCCTTTGGATTCGGTATGGACTTGAGTTCCTCGGCGCCCTCCACCGTGGCCGCGGTCGAAAGCGTCAGGTCGCCAATGCCCACCATGCGCTGCATCAGGCTTTGGTCCACATCAATCGACCGGATGTCCCTTGGGTGATAATCCTGGTAGCATTTGGAGAGAATCCCCCGTTCCACCGTGATCCGCGCCGGATACACGCGCAGGACGGTCGCGTTACGGCGGAAATGCGCAATGATCGGCGGGACGATCAACCAGAAGAAGAACAGATACCAGAAATAGCCCCACCAGGAAGGGCGGATCGCCCAGAGCGCGGAGGCCATCGGTTGCGATCCGTGCTTGATCGCCATGCCGGCACTGGCTGCCTGCGCCGCCGCCATTGGAGATAGTCGCGCCATCGTAGTCAAAACCAACTGGATTGAATTTCCGATTCTGTGGACTTTGGCAATCGCGCCATCTGGCGCGTTGAAAACGCCTGCGATGAAGGCCGCAATGGGAGGCTTGGAAGTCGCCCAGCGAAAAAAATTCGAGAGTCACCGAGTCGCTGAAACCCAACACAAAGCCGCCGTTGCCGAGTGGATCAAGCGCGACCGCAACGGTCCAGAACCGGCGATGCCGCCGCTCACCAGTTACTACATCGGCGACGCCACCCTTGAAGCTGTATGCGCGTTGCTCGACATCCACCAACGCGGCTTGCTGCAAAAGCGCGATGAGCTTTCCGGCTGGCTTGGCGGTTTCGATAAATACAGCGAGGGCAACGAAGCGGCTCAGTGGCTGGAATTCCACTCCGCGAACTCGGTGCGGATTGACCGCAAGGGCGGGGATAAAAAGACGATCTACATCCCCCGCGCCTTGGTGAGTGTCACCGGGACGATTCAAGAGCCGGTCTTGCGAAGCCTGCTATCTGGCGACGATGCCAAGCACTTCGACAACGGACTTGCTGCCCGATTCTTGATGGCCATGCCGCCCGAGCGTACACGCGAATGGCGCGAAGCCATCACGCCGCCCGAACTGGTTGAGCGATATACCGACCTCTTCAAGGATTTGCTCGCGCTCAGCCCTCAAGTTGACACGGAGACGGGACGCCGCGAGCCGGTGACGGTGAGCTGGTCAGCAGAGGCCAAAACTCGATTCGAGCAGTTTTTCAACGCCCATAATCAGGAGTTTCGTGCCATCAAGTCTGCTCGGCTCAAAAGCGCTTGGTCAAAACTGGAAGCCCAAGCCGCTCGGCTCTCCATTGCTGCCCGTTGCTTCCACCTGCCGCCGCTTGCGGACGTTTTGCCGGTGCCAGTGCTGGTAAATGGCAGCGGACACCTTGGTCAGCCAATTCCAGTCCTTGCAGGCCCCCAGTACGTCCGCCGTGCAGAAGAATTTGACGCCGTTGGCCGGAGGATACCCCAAAGGCTTGAGCAAACGAGCCGCAACCAAGATTGGAATGTCATGGGCCTGACAATTCACGAGCCACGCCGTCTGCTCCACGGTGAGTCGGGCTGGGAGCTGGCCGGCCAGCATCATGAACCGATGTTGTTCCTCACGCATGCGCTTCTCCTTCCGAATTCGTCGGCCTATCCACCCGTTCCACCCGATCATCCACGCCATTCTGGTTGGCATCCACGAAGCCTTGAAGGCGGCCGTACCGATGCGCCAGGAACCAACCCCCTACGGCAATAGCAACACCACCCAGGATCAGCAGTTCGTTCCCCACGATCATCGTCGGCAACACCATCAGCACCAGACCGCCAGCGACGATGGCCGCACTCGTGGTCACGCTGCCGATGATCAGCTTGAGCGGTGGGTAGAACAGTGACGCCAGGCCTAAGAGGAACAACGCGACGCCGACCCACACAATCCCCTTGAGACTCGACAGCTTCGCACCCAGCTCGCGCGCCGCGTCCTTCTGCGCCGCGCCAAGCTCGGTCTTGGCTCGCGTCTCTTCACGTTCCATCACGGCCATCGGCGCGCTGAGTACCAAGGCCTGCAGATTCGTCACCACCGGGCCAGCCTCCGGCGCCACGACCCGGGTCGCCGGGCTCGGATTTTGACATGCAGTGTGCGCATGAGGGGCGATCGCGCGCGATTCTCCTGGTGTTGGCTGAGCAACATGCAATTCTCTCGGTGACGGTGCTTCGCGAGCCATGAGATACTGGTGGGTCAACCACAAGCAGACCTTTCGACACGAGTTCGAAGGCGGCTACATCTGGTCACCCAAGCGCAAGCGCGATGGTTCGCGCAATCGGTTCTACGATTTCCTCCGCGAGGTTACTCCCGGCGACGTGGTTTTCTCTTACGCGTCCGGGATGGTGCAGGGGGACGGCTATGCCATGTCCTACTGCTACACCTGTCCGCGCCCGGTTGAGTTTGGGCATATCGGCGAGGCCTGGGACGTTGTCGGCTGGCGTGTGGACGTACGCTTTCAGCCCTTCTCTCTGCCAATCCGCCCAAAGCTTCATCTTCCCATCCTCCGGCCCTTACTCGAACATGAAGACTACGCGGCTCTGCGCCCAACCGGCGACGGACTGCAGCACGTCTATTTGACCTCCGTCTCAAGTCGTCTGGCCGAAGTGCTGCTCGGTCTCGCTGGCGATAGCGCCCGCGTGTTTGCTCCCAGCGCAGCATTGCACGATAACCCGGCCGCACTCATAGAGTGCGAACTCCCGGTCCAACAGGAATGGGAAGATGTGGAGCAACGTCGCATCGCAAACGCCGCCATCCCGGAGACGACCCGCCAAGCTCTAATCCGGGCGCGGATCGGGCAGGGCCTGTTCAAGGAGCGCGTTTCCCAGGTCGACCACGCCTGCCGCATTACCTTCGTGAACAACCCCGTGCATCTGATTGGCAGCCACATCAAACCGTGGCGCGAGTGCTCCAACGAAGAACGACTGCATGGTGCCAACTGCCTATTGCTTACTCCCACAGCAGATCACCTGTTCGATCGCGGCTTTATCAGCTTCGAGGATTCTGGGGATGTGATGATCTCGCCCGTTGTCGACGTGGCTTCCTTGAAACGCATGGGGCTGCACCCCGAACGGCCGCCTCGCCCGCTCCCCTTCAACAGCGATCAGCGTCATTTCCTCGATCACCACCGCCGCGAAATCTTCCTTTCCGCCGCCAGTTGGCCTTTGTTCACGGCCGCCACCGCTCCGCCCCGCGCTGGATCGCCGTCGTCTCCACGGCTTCCGTCAGCCGCTGGAATGCCGCGTTCTCCCAGTTCCCCAGCACCAGCCGGCGTCCCGTGAATTCGGACACTTCGTGCTCGAAACGCCGCGCATGCCGTTCCCGCACCTTGCCCCAGTAGAACACAATCGCGTCCCGCCGCTTCATCAAGAGTTCCCGCTCGGGCAGCCTACCCCAACAAGGTCGTGCCGATTCCCGTCGCCGCGTGAGCTAGTTGCTCGCCCCTGACATTCCTCCTTGCACTTCTGCTGGCGGGTTTCGTTGCTCCAGCCGATCATCCACACCATTCTTGTTCGCATCCACAAAGCCACGCATGCGACCGCGCCGATGCGCGAGGGACCACGCACCGAGACCCAAGGCCACACCGCCCAGGATCAGCAGCTCGTTGCCCACGATCAGCGTGGGCAAGACCATCAGCAGCAGGCCGCCAACCGTGAGTGCTGCGCTTGTGGTCACACTCCCAATGATCAGCTTGAGCGGTGCGTAGAACAGCGACGCCAGGCCGAACAGGAACAACGCGACGCCAACCCACACGATCGCTTGCAGACTGGACAGCTTCGCCCCCAGCTCGCGCGCCGTGTCCTTCTGCGCCGCGCCAAGCTCGGTCTTGGCTCGCGTCTCCTCACGTTCGGTCACGGCCATCGGCGCGCTGATTACAAGGGCTTGTACATTCGTGACCAGCGGGCCAGCCTCCGGCACCGCGATCATCGTCTCCTCGATGCGTGACCCAGTCGGCACGGTGTAGGTCTTCACCTTCACGGTTTCCTGATCCTGCTTGGAAGTCTGCGCAGGGTTGTCGGACTGCACGACGGTTTGCTCGATGCCCTGAGCCGGACTATTCACCGTCGTGGCTCTGCCACCCAGGGCCGGGCAACCCACCCAAGCCAAGATTCAGCAGTGCTCAGAAAAGACGCCGCCTGACGAGCTGGGTTTCTCTCTCTCGTCTTGTTTTGATCCTCCTCAGTCTGGCGTCCAACCTCCATGCACCACATCGTAATTCTTACGGGACATACCCAATTGTTTGATGCGGTTGATCAAGCGGATGAACTCGGTTGCGTCTGACGAATTGGCAAAGTCGAGTTCGACGCTATAAAACGGTCGCGCTGTCTCTCTGTCAAACATCCTGCCCCTGTTGTTGAAACCGCCACTTCCTCCAGAGAACTCCACCCGACTAGCCCCACTTCCCTGCTCGGCATTCAGGTGACTCCACTTAACCAGATTGCGAGCATGGTCTTCGATGCTAAACTGCATCGCGTTGCTTGTGAGCGTCTCCTCCTCCGTTATGCGAAATCTCAGTTTGCTTTCGCTGCGGGCGCAAAGCTGGTTTATAGAGGCCACAACGGTCTTCATGTCTTCAATAATCAGGTCCTGCCCCACCGTGGCAGAACTAACGGAGGATGAGAATTCTCTGATCAAATCAGCCCAAAACGCCTGAGGCTTCACGTTAGCATCAGTGGCGCCATCGTGACTTGCGACATTAAGCAGCGCGATCATAAGAGCGAATATGTCCTTATCGGAAGAGTACCAGCCCAAATCGCAGTTGTTTCCGTGTCTCCGGTGGTCTGTTCCCAGGACATTGGCGTGAATACTGATTATCTTACGCTTGGTGCTGCCCCGAATCGCCTCAAACACTTTAAGTTCGTAAATCTTGGAAAACGGGATGAAAAGAATTCATACCCCTCTTGCTCTGGAGTCACACCTATGCCCTGCGCCGATATTTCGAAACTATGACGCAACCCTTTAATCTCGCCACTTGTGTTGGCAGCGGCCGCAACACCAAGAGTCTTCAACGCGCCCACTAGATGGTTCGGACACCCCTCCAAATTAACCGTGGTGGTTAATGGGCTGGTCGCTGTATCGCTCCGTTGCATTGCAGCCGCGGACTCGTTGCGCGGCGAGAAGCGGATCCTGTTCGCGCTACCGCCAGGGCTCGACCTATTGAGTGTCGCATAAATGCGTAACATCGGCTCACAAAGCAAGTTCGGCTTGTT
>CAZWJC010000275.1:0-9227 GCA_964634255.1 uncultured Verrucomicrobiota bacterium
CGCTGGCGGTGATGTCGAAGAACACCATCTCGTCCGCGCCCTGCTCGTTGTAGCGGAGCGCGAGTTCGACGGGATCGCCCACGTTGCGGAGCTCACCCGCCTCGGCGCGCCCGAACTGCACGCCGCGGGTGACCTTGCCGTCGTGAACGTCGAGACACGGAATTACACGTTTGGCCAGCATCGGCGGTATTCAACGGTTTTGGCCGCGCGGAGGCAATAGCGGAAGGGGCGACTCACCCAACGCTCGTCAGCGTGCTTCTGGCGTCCCGCCGTGAAACCAGACGCTTTCCGGCACCAAAAAACAATGGTTCTGCGGACGGGATGTCCACAGCACAATGAGAGGCTTTTCCCTTTAGTCGGGCGCGCAGGTCTGCCAGATTGCGCGCGATGGATCACGACGAAGCGGAAATCATCGCCGCGGTGTTGCGGGGCGAGACGGCCCGCTTCGAGCTGTTGATTCAGAAGTATTCCCCGCGGGTCTTTGCCACCGCGCGGCGGTATGCCCGGCGCGAGAGCGAGGTGGAAGACATCGCCCAGGAAGTGTGGCTCAAGGCCTTCGAGAAACTCGCCAGTTTTCGGGGCGACGCGCCGTTCGAGCACTGGTTGATGCGGATGACGGTGCGAACCTGCTACGATTTCTTGCGCGCCCACCAGCGCAATCGCGAGGCCACCTTCACCGACCTGACCGAACCGGAGAACGACTGGCTGGAACGCTACGCCGCCGCCCCCGAGTCCGCCAACGAACACGCGGACGCGGCGAAACAATTGATTGACCGGGTGTTGGCCCGATTATCACCGCCGGCGCGGCTCGTCATCACGCTCCTGGAACTTGAGGACCGCTCGGTCAAGGAGATCGCCGACCTGACAGGTTGGTCCGTGCCACTCGTAAAGGTGCGAGCGTTTCGGGCCCGGGCCGAGATGCGCAAGTTGCTTGCCCGGATGACCAAAGACAAGTACCTGTAACCGCACCGAATGCACCGCCGTCCAAAAAAGAGCAAATCATGGACCTGAACGATCTGCAACAAAAGCTCCTCGCCAGCGCCCGGGCTCAGAAGCCAGGCGACGCCGTGCCCTATGCCTTCGAGAAACGCATTCTCGCGCGTCTCGCGGGCCGGTCGGTGACCGATCTATCAGCATGGTGGGTGCGCGGTCTCTGGCGGTCGGCCGTGTCCTGCGCTTCAATTTGTGTCTTGCTCGGAGCCTGGACGTTACTGAATCCAGCGGGAGCCACTTCGGACGAAGAATTCTCGCAGCAGCTCGAAAACACCGTGTTTGCCGCTGTGGACCAGGATGCTGACGACACATGGTGAACACCTGGAAGATCATCCTGGCAACCGTCGTGATCTTCGGCGCTGGAGTGATCACGGGCGGGTTGCTCGTAGGCCACACCACCCGCATCAAAGCGAAGCAGCAGCGCGCCTTGGTGAACCGGCTTCAACAGCCCACCCTGCCGCCGCAGGAATTCCCGCGCCGCCAGCCCCAAGAACTCCAGTTCAGTTTGGAGCAACGCCGGATTGAGTTCCTCCTGAATGCCACGCGCGAACTCCAGCTCTCACCGGAGCAGCGGGAGCGGATTGAGCGCATCCTCCGCGAGAGCCAAGAACGCACCCGCAAGCTGTGGGAGCAGGTTGGCCCTCAGATGCGTCAGGAACGGGCCGAAGTCCCGGAGCGCATTCGCGAAGTGCTGACCCCGGCACAACGCAAGCGCTTCGAGGAATTGATGAAACGCCAGCAAGCCCGACGGATCGAGGAAGCCGGGCCAGGATTCCGCGAAAAGCGTGAAGGTCGCCGCTTGGGACCGTTAACCGGTGATGCTGAGCCCGGTGCCGTGGCGCTGCCCCCTGCGCCAGCGGGCGCGCCGACCGATCCGCCGGGCAATCCTTAAGCGGATTTGGCCCGTGAACCGACGGTAGCTACTCCTCGCCCGAAGCTTCGAACCAGTATTCTTCGCCCCAGCCCTTGGAATGGCCGTTCGGCTGGCTTGACTCCCGTCCGTTCGCTGATAATCTGCCGCGCTCCGAAAACGGGGCTATCCATGCAGTCGGCTGCGTGGTTGCGCGATTCCGGAAGACATTTTTATGAAACGCCAGTATCAACCGTCGAAAATCCGCCGCAAGCGGCAACATGGCTTCCTTGCGCGCAATTCCAGCAAGAGCGGCAAGGCCACCCTGGCCAATCGCCGCCGCGTCGGGCGCAAGCGTTTGACGCCGGTCTAAGCGGCCTGCCCGCCATGCCTGCCGGCCCCGCAGCCCGTTGCACACTGGGGCGCTCTGCGCGCCTGAAACAGGGGCGGGATTTCCTGCGCCTCAAGCAGTCGGGACGCCGGTTGGTCAACGGCTGCCTGATCGCCAATTGGCAGGAGCTTCCGGTCGGCGCCCGGGCCCGAGTGGGCGTGGTGGTGAGCCGTAAGGTGGGCAACGCAGTTCGCCGAAGCCGGGTTCGTCGGTTGTTGCGGGAGAGTTTTCGCCTGCACCAAGCGGACCTGGCGCAACCCTTGGACCTTGTGCTCGTCGCCCGCCCCAGCATCGCCGGCAAATCCTTCGGGGACGTGGAGCGGGATTACTTGAACACGCTGCGCCGGGCGGGCCTGCTCAAGGCGAGTGGAGCGAGCGCTCCGTGAATCCCATCCAACATATCTTGATTCTAGGTGTGCGGCTGTATCGCTGGACGATTTCGCCAGCGCAGGTTTTTATCTTTGGCCCGACCGGCGGTTGCCGGTTTGAGCCGAGCTGCTCCGCCTATGCCTTGGAGGCGGTGCGAAGGCATGGTGCGTTGGCGGGGAGTTGGCTGACAGCAAAGCGCCTTTGCCGGTGCCACCCGTGGGGCGGCTGTGGGCATGACCCCGTTCCCGAGGGGCAAAAGCCGGAGTGCAATGGCCGAGAGGTGGGGGCGCAACGAGGCGAGCCCGTTCTGGCCGCCGCTCGCAACTGAGATTCTTAATGGACCGCAAATCAATCATCATCCTGGTCGTCTGTTTCCTCCTGCTGCTGCTTTGGGGGCCGCTGGTGCAGAAGATGTATCCGCCCAAACCGCTGCCGCCGGGTTCGACGAACCTGACCCAGACGATTGAGGCGACCGGCCAGACTCACGTGGCGCAGATTACCACGGCGGCCCCGCCGGTGCTCGCCCCGATTACCACGCCGCAGCCGAGCTTCCAAGTCACCGGCGAGGAACAAACCCTCGTCATCAGCAACGCCGGCGCCCGCTACACCTTCACTTCCCACGGCGGCGGGTTGAAGCGCGTCGAACTCGTCCAGTATCCGGAAACCATCACCCGCAAGAGCAAGAAGCTGCCGCTCACCGACAACGTCGCCGAATTGAACGCCGCCGCTTCGGTGCCAGTATTCGCCTTGCTCGGCCCGGCCGCTTTCCAAGAGGACGGCATTTTCGCGCTCACGCCCACCGCCGGCGGCGTGCGGGCGGAGAAAACGCTAAAGAGCGGGTTACGCCTGGTAAAGAGCTTCGAGTTGGGCACGAACTACCTGCTGAAGGCGACAGTGCGGCTGGAAAACACATCCGCAGACACCCTGCCACTGCCGGCTCAGGAATGGGTCATTGGCACGGCCACGCCAATGGGGCCGGATGACGATGGCTCGAAGGTGGGTTTGATGTGGTACAACGGTTCCGGCAAGGAAGAGATCGTGGGATCGTGGTTCGACAACCGCACGCTGGGGTGCTTTCCCGGCACGCCGCGCGTCGAATACCGGGCGGGACTCAGCAACATTGTCTGGGCAACCGTGCAGAACCAGTTCTTCGCCTTGGCGACAATGCCCAAGGAGCCGGCCAACCAGATCGTGTCCCGCCCCGTGCAGCTCCCGCGGCCCAGCTTGGAGGAGCTGCCGGAGAATCGCCGAAACGCGCCCCCGCCCAAGGGTTATCAGACGGCGCTCGTCTATCCGGAAACCACCCTCGCCCCCGGCGCGGCGTTGGAGCGCGAGCTGCACCTCTTTGCCGGGCCGAAGGAGTACCGGACCTTGGCGAGCATCGCGACCCGGTTCCAAAACAACGTGGACCTGATCATGGGTTTTGGCGGGTTCTTCGGTTTCTTCTCGAAGGGCTTGCTGCTCTCGATGAACTGGCTGCACGACACGCTGCGGCTGTCCTACGGCCTCGCAATCATCGCCATCACCCTCGTCATTAAGATCCTGTTCTGGCCGCTCACCCAGGCGAGCACCCGCTCGATGAAACGCATGGCCGCGCTCCAGCCGCAGATGAAGCTGCTCCAGGAGAAATTCAAAGATGACCCGGCCAAGATGAACAAGAAGATGATGGAGTTCTGGAAAGAGCATAAAGTCAACCCCATGGGGGGTTGCCTGCCCATGCTGCTCCAGATGCCCGTGTTCATCGGTTTCTTCTACATGATTCAGAGCGCCATCGAACTGCGCGGCGCGGGCTTCCTTTGGATTCCCGACCTCAGCAAGCCCGACACGCTGTTCGTGGTCGCCGGATTCCCCTTCAACCTGCTCCCGCTGCTGATGGGCGCCACGATGCTCTGGCAATCGCATCTCACGCCGCCCTCGCCGGGCATGGATCCGATGCAGCAGAAGATGATGCGCTACATGCCCCTGATGTTCCTCTTCATGCTCTACAACTTCTCCGCGGGCTTGACGCTTTACTGGACCGTCCAAAACCTGTTAAGCATTGCGCAGATGAAGCTGACGAAGTCAACGGATCCAGTGCCGGTTACCGCCGCGCCCGCTGCGGCCAAGGCGCTCCCGCCCAAGAAATGGAAATAGGTTTCACCACCACTTTGGCCACGCTGAAACCGTGATGTCGGCCCCATCCCGAAGCTCCTGAGACGTTCTCCACTTATGCCCGCTGAACCTAAAGCCACACTCGAACGCATCCTGCAAGACCTCGGCTTCACCGCCACCGTCGAGGAACAACACCTCGATGACGGCATCCTGCTGGACGTCAAGACCGACGATTCCGGACGGCTCATCGGCCGCCAAGGCCAGACCCTCGCCGACCTGCAGTACATCACCAACCGGATTCTGTTTCAGCAAGACCCGAACGTCCCGAAAGTGACCGTGGATGTGGGCGGTTACCGCGCCCAAGCTCGCGAAGCACTCATCAAGAAGGCCAAAGACGCCGCCGAGAAGGTCCGCCGCTGGGGCGATGTGGTCGAACTGGAGCCGCTGAATGCCTTTGACCGGCGTATCGTGCACGGTGCCTTGAAAGACGATCCCGGCGTGGAAACCCACAGCGTCGAGGTGGAAGGCACGGACAAGAAGGCCATCCTGCTCCGCCCGCGGCACTGAGCGCTCCTGGGTTACTGCACGGCGGCAACACCCTCGTCGCTGAGCCCGAGTTCACCACCCGAAAGCAGGGCTGAACGAACTGAAGGGCGCACCTGCGGCGGTTCAGCCGCCGCCCCTCACCAGATTTCGACCGGGCCTTTCGGCACGGCAATTGGCCCTGCGACGACCTCCCCCGGTTCGCGCATGAACGACGCCACCAGCGGCGCCGGCCGAAATCGAGGCAGGAGTTCGCCGTCTTCACCCAGGAATTGTTGCCGGTAGCGGCAGTAATCGCCGAGGATTTCATCAAACTGCGCGCGGTTTGAGAGCAGCACGACTCTCTTGTTGAATTCATGGCACGGCCCGAACCGGCGGGCATACCACGGCGCCACCTTCCGAAACATCCGGCAACCCAATTCCTCGCCGAAAACCTCAACCATCAGGTCCAGGTGACGGCGCATCACGCGCACGCGCTCCTCAAAGGAAGCCTCGGGCAGAATCTCGCCCGTCTGGAGCATTTGGCTCGTCCGGTTGAAAATCCACGGATCGTAAAACGCCCCGCGGCCAATGCTCACCCCGGCACAGCCGGTTTCGTCCAACATCCTCTTCGCCGCCTCCGGCGTGGTCACGTCCCCGTTTCCGATGACGGGGATGCGCTTCACCGCCTGCACGACGGCACGGATACCGGCTAGGTTTACGGCCCCGCCGAAGCCCTGTTCCCGAGTTCGTCCGTGAATGAAAATCGCCGCCACGCCCACGTCTTCCAGCGCCCGGGCCAGGTCCGGCGCAGTGATGTTCGCATCATCCCAACCCAATCGCATCTTGGCCGTGACTGGAACCTTCACGGCATCCACCATGCCTTTGGCCAGCGCGGCGGTCTTTTCAAAATCAGTCATCATCGCCGACCCGCCGCCGACCTTGCAGACCTTCTTCACCGGGCAACCCATGTTGATATCCACCGAAGCGGCCCCGCGGGCTTCCGCCGCCGCCGCCGCGTCCCGCATCTCCTCCGGCACGCTGCCGAAGAGCTGGATGGCGAGCGGTTCGTCGCCGGGCCGGGTTTCGATCAGCTGGAACGCCTTCGCGCGTTTCTCCAGCAAGGAGCGCGCGTTGACCAAATCGGTCGTGGCGAGCCCGAGCCCGCCGAGTTCGCGCACGACGAGCCGGAAAGGCAGGTTGGTGTAACCCGCCAACGGCGAGAGGCAGAGATTCGATGCAAGTGTCAGCGGGCCGATGCGCACGGCGGCAGGTTAGCAAACCCTTGGCGCTTATCACGCCGGATCGTGCATCAGTGAGAATGCGAATCGCACGCGCTGCGATTGTCGCCCGACAGAAATGACACAGCCGAGCATAGTCGCCAACGGACCGCGCACGGTCCCCAGGGCGCAGCGGTGCATCGGATAGCGGGTGGTGGATTCTCCACCCGGTCGAGAGCTATGGGACCGCTGCGACCGGAGGATCGGTCGCGGTCCGGCGCTGACGCCGTTCGTTCCCGCCAACCCGCGCTGCGGCAGGAAAGGCTTGAACCGCAACCGTGAAACGCCGATACCCTTGGCCCATGATCCTGCTGGCAACACCATCCGCCGTAGTGACCTCCGGTCTGAGATTGCCAGCGATTCTGCGCCGCGCCTTCACGCTCATCGAGTTGCTCGTGGTGATCGCAATCATCGCCATCCTGGCGGCGATGCTTCTGCCGGCGCTGGGCAAGGCCAAAGAGAAAGGGAGACAGGCCTATTGCTTCAACAACCTGAAACAGATGGGCCTGGCCATGATCATCTACGCCGACGAGAACGGCGGGAAGGTGCCGCGTGGTAATCAACCCTTCTGGTGGCAGGTGTTCATCCCCAGCCTCGGCGGCACGAAGGCGACGCGCGACGAATACGGCCGGGTGAAGGTCTATACATGCCCGAGCTACCCGGACAAACGTCAGGTGATGTGTTACGTCGTCAACGCCTGGCAGTTCGCCAGCCTCGCGGACATGACCGGCTCGGAAATTGTCGGCCTCCAGAGCGTGAATCGGATCCAGCGCCCCGTCGCCACGATCTACTTCGCGGACAACGAGAGCGCCTCGTGGCGACCGATCTTCACCTCCACCAACATCCTCGGCAGCGACAACCTGAACGACGTTTGGTCGCCCAATCACCTTCCATACGGCTCGACCGGCCGGACCTTGAGCGGTGAACGGAGAGTGGCGGCCCAGCGTCATGGAGCGGGCGCCAACCTCATGTTCTTTGACGGCCACGCCGGCTGGCAGAAGGCCCGCCTGATGCGCGTGGACGACTGGCGCGAGCAGAAGCGGTGAAGGCAACAAGTTGCTTTTGCGATTTCATCTCCAAGTGGTGCAACAGCGGCATCTGGCATGCCCGTGGTTTTAAACCTTGCACTCAATTTGCCCGCAAAGCAGCTTCGCAGCGTGCGCATACGCGATAGAGGTCTATTGTTGGGCGTCCTCGTGGTTGCGATTGTGGCCTGCGCCACTTTTTGGCGAAGCGCAGCACGGAGGGATCAGGAGCCAGTAGATTCACGGTTCCCGCTAAGTCCTGATGAACCCAGGTATTCAGGACACCCGCTCAGCTACTGGGTTTTCGTTGAGCGGAGGCCGGAAAATCCGCTCTCCTCTCACATGGAGAGTGACCTGGATGCCCCTGGCAAGGCTGCCGTGAGACGAGCGGGCGCCAAGGCCATTCCGTTTCTCCTCAAGTGGATAAGCTTGGAGGACGAATTAAGCCTGGAGAACGGAGATCGGGCAGCTTGGGCCTTTGGGGCGCTGGGGCGCGTGGCGGAGTCGGCAATCCCCGCGTTGGCGCGCATGGCAACCTACTCTGACCGCGCGATCGAAGCCTTGGGCCGGATTGGCCCACGAGCAATACCCGCCCTCAGTGCCCTGGCCACGAACAGGACGGTCCGCCGTGTCCAGGCATACGAGTCAGTCACCGTCATGGGGACCAATTACCTCCAGCCCGTGGGTAACCTTCGCCCAGCGATCCCGGCAATCATGGCGCTCGTAGAGATGGGGACCAACGCTATGGCAGCCGTCCCGGTTTTCATCGAATGCCTTCGCGACGAGGACTCCGAGGTTGTCATTTCCGCGCTAAGCGCCTTGCGCGTCTTGAAGGTGCGTGACCAAGCAGTGCTTGTGGCCGAGCGGGGTGTCCTAAGCAGCACGAACGTGCAAGTCCGGCGGTCTGCCTTGTTTGGCCTTGCGACGTTCGGGGAGAAAGCGCTTCCCGACATCCTCCGCGGACTCGAGGATCCGGATGCCGAAGTTGTCAACGCGGCGCTGGGCATCGTTTGCGGGATCGCGCCCCAGACATTGACCAATGCCACCGTTTTGGCGGGAGCTGCCGAGGGGCTGCGCTCGCCGGATAGAAACCGGCAGCGCGTGGCCGCGCAGACCCTCCGGGCTGCTGGCCAGCAGGCGCAGGGGAGAAAAGTGGACATGAGTATTCCCCCGGGAGGCTGGGACGCCGTGTTCCAAGAGGCTACCAATGCCCTGCGCCGACTGCTGCCACTGGAAGATTGGCGCGGCAGAAACGGTGCGGGCGGTCAGCATGGCAATTGGCCTCTGGACAGTGCCGCCCGGTCATCTACACTGCGGCCATCAGGAACGAGGTTGCAGCGTGAAGGAAGAGAATGCCCCAACCACCGAGGTGAACGCCTCGCAACCTGCAGCGTTCCCTGCTTCGAACTACCGACCTGCCGTATTGCTCGCTTTCTTTGCCTGCTTCCTGTGGCCGCTTCTGCTTGCTTCTGGTTGGCTTGACGGTTTGCCGTTGCCAACGGAAGTCTGCGTTGTATTGGGCCCGTTGGTTCCGGTTTTGGCAGCCACAGCCATCCTCTATCCCTCTGCGCTCTTTCGCAGCCGACAGCCCGCTCTCAGAATGGTAATGCTGTTCGGTTTGGGGTTCGTGCTCCTCGTTGTCGCATTCGCTCTTTGGATCGCCTTTAGCTTCGTATTGTTCGGACTTGGCGTTATCGGCCCGGACT
>CAZWJC010000276.1:0-9179 GCA_964634255.1 uncultured Verrucomicrobiota bacterium
CTCCTAGCGGTTGAGCAAAGGCGGAGTGCTGGCTTTGGCTAGTCCCTCTCAGTGCTCCAGATGACATAGAGCGGGCCGGGCCGGTTGGCTAGCCGTTTCAGGAATTGATCTACAGCCTGTTGCGGAAGCTCGCGCGCCAAATCCGCGAGCACTTGGGAATTTGCCGCGACCAGAGTGACTGTCGGGGGCACGTTTGGGCAGACTACTTTCCAATCTCCCGAAACTAGCCGAAGAGATAGCCTTGGGGACCCTCCAAGAAAGGGCTTCGCTTGGGTTGCGTTAGCGTCCGTAGCTGTGGTGGGGCTGAAGTCCATGATGCGAAACACGCCTCCTGCGGTTTGCTTGCTTCGAACCAGCGCCAAAAGTTGTTGTTTGGACGCGAGTTCCAATGTGGCTTTGGCGTTTTGTTCGTCCTCTTGCGAAAGCGTGACAAGCTTTGCCCTGGCATCCGCATCGGGTTGCCAGAACGTTCGCAAATACTCGACCTCCTTGGTCGCATGGTCTGCTGTAACTAGAATGGCGTTCGAGGCAAAGCAGAGACAACGTTGCATCAAAATGGCATCGTTGTGGGCCACTGCAGCCAGATACGTTTGCAGTGCGGCATCCGGCGTAGCCTGACCAGCAGCCGTCCAGTCCGTGGCGGGCAATTCCTCCCCCACACGCCAGACGTGCGCCCGCACCTTGGCGTCAGCCATTGGCGTGGGCGAGTTGGCAGGCTGGTTTGCCAATTGATGACGGCGTTTGGCGACATCGGCCCGCAATCGCTCCAATTCCCTCTGTTCGGCGCGCAGAGCTTCGAGTTCTACCGCTTCGGCTTTCCGGACAGCCAACCGTTGATTTTCTAGCTGCTGTGTTGTCAGCTCCGAGAGTGGAGACAACTCAGCCTTTGACCGCGCATTCTCTGCGAGGAGCAATTCCTGTCGGGTATGCAGGTGCTTTTTCCATCCATAGCCAACGGATGCAACCACGACCGCTGCGATAATGAAGCTGGCGTTGCGCGGGCGCGTGGACCAACGTGGCCTTTGGGAGGTGTGCGGTGGCATATCACTCGGGGGCTACGGATTGCTTCCGCATCTCCTCCTGAAGGCGGGACAACATCGCCGGAGGCAAGTTCGAAAGGAATTGAGAGCGTTCATCGCCCGGGCGTTGCGACAAGAACCGAGCGAACTCACCGGCGTTCATCGTGGTCTTGGCAACAATGACCGGGCCGGGGCAAGTATCGAACGATACGCACCATTGGCTGTTGGTTCGCACAAGCGCTGCATGCAGGATGCTCTCGTGCCAACCGCGCTGGGCTTCGTCCGGCGAAACCTCGCCAGCACTCGGGAGGACGAGGAGTCTGAGGCTGTATTCGACTCGCGCTACGTCCGGTTCAGTGGTTGAAACCGAACGGAGGCGGAATTCGGAAACGCTTCCCGTTTGCAGATACTGTCTGCGGTTTGCGGCGTTCGTGGCGGCCATCTGCACGGGGATTGGCTGTCCAATGCATTGCGCAAAGCGCCCCATGTTGTCGTTAACCACTGCCCACCAGTACGTCTCGAACGCTGCCTCCGGCGTTTGCAGGCCGGCATCGCAAAGATCTGTCACCGATTTGACTTCCCCAACGCGCCAGCTCTGAGGAGTGGCATCGGTTTTCACGGCGGCTTCCGCGAGTTCGCGTCGCAGCGCACTGGCTTCATTCCGCAGACGGAGCAGTTCCAGGCGCTGGTGTCTGAGCCGGGCCAGTTCGTTCGTATCCACCTGCACGGCGGACAAACGGGCATTCTCGGCGCGCAGCCGGTTCAATTCAGCCAGTTCACTCAGTCGTGCGCGCAACCGGGCGTTTTCAGTCTGCAGGTTGGCAAGCGAACGATGCTCCACGATCAGGGGAGCGATCACCACGCCTGCGACCGTTACTGCCAGCGTTGCCTTGGCTTTCCCAGAACCCAGGAACTCCAGGAGTCTTGTTCCCAGCCCGGTTGCGCCGGTTGAGGCGGCTGCCAGTGATCCGGTGCTGACCGCGGCGGTCACGAGCGCAGGGGCTGAGTGAACGGCGTGGGCGGTGATCAACGTTGCCAGCCCCGTCCCGGAGGAGGCCAGACCGCGGCGGGTCAGGATGCGGTGCAGGGCCTCCAGTGCCCGCGAAACGCGCTTCTGCGCCGCGTCTTGGCTCACCCCCAAGGCCTGCCCGATCGCGCGATAGTCATGCTGCTCGAAGAATCGCAAGAGAATCGCGTCCCGGTCCGATTCCGGCAACTCGGCCATTGCTGCGTCCAGCAATGGAGACAACTCCATCCATTCCGGGTTGGTTTCGGGTGTTGAATCGTTCATGGCTATGGCCTCCCGTTCCCGCGCCTGGCGTCGGTGTTCCGCGCGCAACGCCTTGGCTGACGCAAAGCGCGTGGCTGCATACAACCACCCCGGTAATACTATCGAAGGCGAGAACCGGTACGCTTTTCGCGCCAAATCGGCAAAGACGATTTGTGCGACATCTTGCGCGAGTTGCGGATTCCCGTTGGTCTGACGGAGTGCGGCGGAATACACCAAGCCGATGTGGCGCTTCAACAACGCCTCGAAAGCCTCCTGGCTTTCTTCCTGGGCAAATTGTCGTAGCAACTCAGCGTCGTCGTGCGTCTGCATTCACTTGTTAAACACCCGCTCCGCCTAAAAACCGACATTATTATTCCCAAGTGCGCCTTGCTAACGTTTTGGAGACAAGGGTTCGGCGTCGTCCCCGGTCTCATCCCATCGCTCACTGGGATTCCTTGTGGCGGCGACTTGAGATTGAAATACTATAGCGCCGCCCGCACGGACAGAGATTTCATAAGAGTCAGAAACTATGAGTGTAACGAGTTGGGGACGCAGATAACCCCGTCTTTCCAGGTTAAGTGCCGCAATGTGTATCGTGTTCGGGGCGCTTCTTGTCGTTGAGGCTGAAAGTGCCGACCGCCAGCGCCCAAGAGGCGCGTTTCCACGTCCTTTTCCAACCCATCGCTCGCCACCTGCGCTGCCAACGGCGACAGCAGCAGCTTGTCATGCCTGCGGATGGCTCTTTCCCTCCCCGGCCTGAGGACACCCACGGTCTGATGAGCAGGCATATTACGTACCTGGCCGTACTTCACCAAAGGACAATAGAAGTGAGTTTATCCGAGCTGCTACACTAGTTCCTGCGAATTGCCCTCGACTTGTTGAGGGTCACATGTCGAAAACGAGAATTCAGATCGCTGTGTTGGGAAATGCGGCAAGACAAAAGACAAGGGGACTCAAGCTGTGCCTCCCTGATTCCCAGTTCTGCGCCCGTTGGGCCGCTGGAATCGTGATCGCTTCGATTTCGTCTTGCGCCGAGTCAGCGCTCTCTGGAGGGAAGGCTCTTCCGTGAAACCGTCCTGCTCAGCAATAAGACCCAGTGCCTTTGGCTCGATTGGATCTATGAGAATCAACTCTGCTTTGATGAAGGTGGGGCTGCTGTTGCTCCTCGCTTTGCCCTCGCCGTGTTTGGCGCAATGGATGACGCAGCAGATTCAGCTCGTTCCCGGCTGGAACGCCGTCTTCCTGCACGTGCAGCCCGAGCCTCGGTCTTGCGACAAGATTTTCGAGAAGCTGCCTGTTGAGAGCGTATGGAAATGGGACCGGCGGTTCACCACCGTTCAATTCAGCACGGACCCCGCCACCCTGTTGCCGCAGGACCCGGACTGGCTTGTCTGGCTGCCACCCTCGGATTCACGAGCCTTCCTCAACCGACTGTTCGAGCTTCAAGGTTCCCAGGCTTATCTCATCAAGGTCGCTTCCAACGCCGCGGCATTCACGCTCCCGATCAAAGGGCGCGTGATCATTCCCCGGCTGGAGTGGTTCCCGCATGGCCTCAATTTGGTGGGCCTGCCGGTCAACCCGAGAAATCCGCCCACTTTCAGCAAATTCTTCGAGTTCACCCCGGAAGTGAGCACCAGCCAGGGATACGGGAACCAGCTATTCCGGCTGGACAGTGCCGGCCACGGCCAACAGATCGTGCAGCCGGCCCGGGACCGGATTCAGCCCGGCGCGGCCTATTGGGTCGGGTGTGCGCGCACGGTGGCTCACATGGCGGCGATTCATGCCGGGCCGCAGGGCGGGGCGGTGGATTTTGGCGAGTTGCTCACACAACAGGAACTCTCCATCCGCAATCCGCATCCCACCGCCGCCGTGACTGCCCGCGTCAGCCTGCGCACTTCTGAAAGCGCCCCGCTCACCGGAGGATTCCCCGAAGTGGCAGGGCCGGTGCCGCTCTCGGTGCTGATCAGCTATCCCAACTACGAATACACCACGAACTATGACGGTAACACGGGGCAGCGCAGCATCACCACTAACGTTCTCGCCGGCACGCAGTGGGAATGGGTGGACTTCCCCGCCAATGGTCTTTCGCGTACCCTGTCGCCCCAGGAGGAGTGGGTGATCAAGCTGGGCGTGCGCCGGCAGGACTTCGTGCCGTATCAAGCCCAAGGCACCAACGGGGCCGCCTACCAGAGCGTGCTGGAGATTACCGACAGCACCGAGTCGCTGTTGATCTGGGTGCCGGCCCGAGCCTCAAGGACGAGCACCTTGCAGAGCACCTTGGGAAGCGCTTCGGATGCCCACAGCAGCAACGAGGGCCTCTGGGTTGGCCAAGTCACCGTCAATCGGGTCGATGCCCCCGCTTATACTACCGATCTGCTGCCCGCGCCCGCCCCGGCTTCCTTCCGCTTGCTTATGCATGTGGATGGCTACGGTCAGGCCAGCCTGCTGCAGCAGGTATGGTTGGCTTGGGATAGCGGCCTAACCAACGCGCCTTACACCAACGGCACCTACGCTCTCTATGCCAGCCAGGCTGGCGTCCCGGCCGGCGCCACGGATGTAAACCGGATCTCCTCGGTGGGCTTTCCGCCCATTCCTCCGCTGCCGTTGACAAGTGGCACTACCAATACTGACCCGTTCCTTGGAGTGCTGACCGGCACCGTCACGGTGGGCGCGAACGATCCGGTCAACCCCTTCCTGCACCGCTATCACCCGATGCACGACAACAAGAATTGGCAATTCCAAACCTACGCCGACCCTATTGAGACGCGCAGCGTTGAGCGCAGCCTGACCTTCCGATTCAACTCCGCCACAAACACGTCGGCGGACTCGTTCTGGGGTGTGGATGCCGTCAGCGGCACGTACCAGGAAGCGCTTTCCGGCTTGCGCGCCCAAACGATCCATGTGCAAGGCGTGTTTACCCTCCAACGAATCAGCCGCATCAACAGCCTAATCGTACCATGAACACCAAGTCACAACCCGCATCCGCCATCCCGAATCCCGTCCCGCGCCGGGCAGCCCGCCCACTCAGGGCCGGGCGGATGACCGCGCTGGTCCTTGCGATCCTGGCCAGCGCCGGTTACGCCTTTGGCGCAACCGAAATCCCGGACAAGATCAACTACCAGGGCAAGCTGACCGACCAGTTGGGGAAGGAAGTGGCCTCAGGTAACTACGAGGTCCAGTTCAAGATTTGGAACGTATCCAGTGGGGGTACCGCTGCCGATTACATCTGGGGCCGCTCCTTCACCGTGCATGTGGTTACCAACGGGATGTTCAATGTGCTCCTGGACGACGCTGGTGGTGGCGTCGTTGGTTCACCCAGAACCAACAGCTTGCTTTACGCCTTCGACGGACCGGACCGCTACTTGGGCTTGACCATCACCAAGTTCAACAACAGCGCTGTCGCGAATCAGGCCGAGATCAGCCCCCGGCAGCGATTGGTCAGCGCGCCGTTTGCCTTCCACGCACAAAACGCGGCCTCTGCCTCAACCGCGAGCAACGCAACCACCGCCGGCTCTGCCGCGTTCGCTTCGTACGCCAATTTCGCCACCAACGCGAGCAAACTCGGGAGCTTCACCACCAACGACTTCGTGTTACTGAAGAAGTCCTCCCAAACCATCGACGGCGGCGTGACGATCACCAACGGCGATCTCGCCCTCAAGAAAGGACTCTCGGTGAGCAGCACGGTGACCGCCAGCGGCGACTTGACGGTCGGCGGCAAGCTGGGCATTGGCACCACGGCTCCTCTCTACCCGCTGACATTCGCAAGTGTCCTTGGTGACAAGATTGATTTGTGGGGCAGTGCCGCTGGTAATCACTATGGCTTCGGGATTCAGGGAAGCCTGCTCCAAGTCCACAGTGATTCATCCGCTTCGGACATCGCATTTGGCTATGGTCAGAGCACCAACTTCACGGAGACGATGCGCATCAAGAACTCCGGCAGGGTGGGGATCGGCACTACTGGTCCGACCCATGAGCTGGACGTTCAGAGTCCAGGGGACACGGAAATTGGCATCAAGAGCACCGACGCCAACGGTCATCTCTGGAGTCTGCAAAGCAGCGGGATGACGAACAGCAACAGCAATCTCAACGGCAGCTTCCAGATCATCGACCGCACGGCGGGTGCGAGTCGTCTCATGATCACAACCAACGGCAGCATGTTGGTCAACAGCCAGGCTCCGTTCCAAATCCGCCGGTATTCTCTTCCCAACATGAAATACAACCATACGAGCGCCCAGGCATTTCGCTGCACCAATTACACCAGTGCCGATTGGTCGGCTGCCGTCGTGGGGGTGCACGTGAAAGCGGACATCGAGGAGAGTCATGGAGACCGTTTCATTGAGTTCCGGATGACCAGGGGCAGCCCTGATTGGACGCTGTATTTTGACGTGCATAGCGACAATGACGATTCGGATTATGACGTGCAAGGTATCTATGTGGACGTGATGTTCATCCGCAAGGAACTGTGTTACGACCCGGATCGTTGAGAACGATGGTTGTGCGCTCGCTGCCGGTTTCTAGGGCGCGCCAATCCTGATCATGTCTTTGCCTCGATACAACCAACCCTCGAATCACGGCAGGCTCGGCCGTCCTTGAGCGAAGCCTGCCCAGCACATTCATGAAGCTTCCACTAGCCCATAGCCGCCGCAGACCCGGGCCTGCTGCCCGCGAACCGGGAAGCGCTCCGGCCCTACCTCGCGCCGGCGACGCGCCGCATCGCCCCGGACACCGTTGTGCCATCGGCCTCAGGGTGAGCCTGGCTGCCTTGGGTTTGGTCTTGGCTTATGCCGCGCCGGTGTCCACCAAGGCGGTCGATTACTACAATTTAAACACGGATTATCAGAATTATTGGTTTTGGACGACAAATGGCCCGGGAGGAGCCTACACGAATTTCTTCTCCACCAACGCCTCCACCCTGACTTACGGCGGCCATGTGTTGGGCAATACCAACGCGACCCTTCCCAAAGGCGGGAACTATGGTCTGGAGACGTCTTCTTTTGGGCAGTCTGTTCAGAGTATCCAATCTGATCTCGCGTTGGGCGAGGTCATCGCGCCGCCCGCCGGCGTCAACACCAACCTGCCTCCCGCGAATTTCGTCGCCGTCAGCTATGGCAATCGGACCAACGCCTACTACCAATCTACCAACGACGGCACTTTCTATGTGCCCTCGACCGGGCAGGTCATTGCTGGCCAGGCTAACAACATCACGATCCTGTGGATCACGACCAGCAATACCATCAACGCTCAGAGTTACAACGTGGACAGTGTGCCCAAGTCCCGTCCCGCCCGGCTGTTTTGGACCGAGGATCCTTACCTCGCGCCCGCGGTGAGTCTCGATGGGCTGTTTCCGGTCATCCACTATAACGCGCAGGTTGCGCCGCCAGTCTATGAGGTGATCACGAATGTCGATTTGAACGGGAGTATTACGGTCACGACCAACATCCTGGCGGGTGTCTGGTACGACAAGGATTCAAAACAACTCAGAGCCAAGAATGTCACGGGCACGTTTCTGCTCGAGTACTACCAGACCGGCACCTATGAGCGGCAGGTTCAACCCCAGGGAATCGAGGTGGTGCAGGTCATGGCGCCCAGCGTGCAGATCGTGAAGGCCGACGTGGGCTCTCGCTTGATGCCCGTGGAAACCTATTGGGCGGAGTTGGACAGCGTGAACGGCGTCATTCCCAACGTCACCGAGGGGCTGAATATCACGGTTTACTTGAATGATCGGACCGGGCCGAAAGACAATTGGGCCTTCTCGATCAAGCGCACGTATCTCGAACCCTGGTCGGCGGAGATTTACTGGCAGCACCGCGGTGTTATGGGCGTGCTCTGGCCGTACGAGGTGGATTGGTATTCCTGCAACTGGACGGCGTACCCCCAATTGATGGTTCTCGGGGATTCCTCCACCGACCAAGCCCCGGCATTGATTCCAAAGGAATTGACGGCGGAGATGCAGCCTGACATGGAGCCCGCTTCGCACGCCCAAGTCTCGTCCACCGGGCGCTCCATCGCGACGACGCAACCCGGCACTTGCCTGGTGAAGTACACCTCGTCGGATAACGTCTGGTTCGAGACCATCCAGACGGTTGGGCACACGAACTTTTACTACTTTGACCTCGAGCCGCGCGAATGGCCCATCGGCGAAGAACTCACCCCAGGTGACGACCAGACCTACGCCATAGGCTTCGACGGGGTGGAAGACTATGTGTCGATCTCGGAGAGTTATCTGAACCTTCAGACAAACTGGACCGTGTCGCTTTGGTTCAAAGTCGCGGACTTCCGTGCGGCGACCCTCTATTCCGAGGGCGACTCCGATGCGCGATTCAAGCTCAACATCACGACCAATGGCCAGTTTGAAATCGGCATGTGGAACAAGACCAACGGCTGGAAGACGGCCACTACCGCTAACGCCCCCCTCCAAGCCCGTCGCTGGCAATATCTCACCCTCGCGTACTCCGGAGGCAGCGACACCAATGGCACCTTGCGGGTCTATCTCGACGACTTCGTCTGGACGGTCAACCAGATGCCTCGCGTGAACTTCGATGCCACCGAGGAATTCACCCTGTTGGGCGCGTGTCTCCAAAACAACTTTGGTCCAACCAACTTCTGCTATGGCAAGATCGACCAACTCCGCATCTGGGATGCAGCGTTGACGTCTGACCAGATTCACGCCAGCCCATACACCACGCTGTCCGAAACCGCTGGGAGTTTGGTTGCGGACTACGAATTCAATGAAGGACAAGGGCAGGTCATCCAGAATGCGGCTGGCGACAAATACGCGACCGCGTGCGCAGGCGCATTCTGGTGCTACGGACAGGTCGTGCCGGGGGGCACATGGTCAGGCTACCCAGGCTATATCCATCTTGCCGAGGGCGACCGCTACAACATCAATC
>CAZWJC010000277.1:0-9103 GCA_964634255.1 uncultured Verrucomicrobiota bacterium
AGGCGAGCAAGTTGCCATAGCCTTTACCGAGTTGCTGATACTCACTCCAGAGCGAGGCCAGCAATTCGGTGTCGGGGATGTAGGTGCTTTGCACCCAGGTAATGAGCGCTTCAAGGTATTGGCTGAAGAGCGCCTTGTCGTCCGCCGACGACACCGCGGTGAATCCGCCCATGATGAAGGCCGGGGTGTGCGGGAGCTTGCCACCGTAAATAGCGCCCATCTCGTGGCAGTTGCGCCGCTGGGCGATGGCTTCGAGGAAGTGGCTCGTGAAACGGTTCTGCGTGTCCTTGTCGAACCGCCGGCCCACGTCCCAACCGGGCAGCCAGGGCGCCATCGGCAAGGCGGGAATGAAATCCGGCAACGACAACAGATAGAAGTGCAGAATAGCCGACTCCAGATAGCAGGCGCCGTGAACAAGATTACGAAGCAGGCGGGCCGCGGAACGGGCGTTGGTGTCGCCGTCCACCCCGAACGAGTGATCCAGCGCCAGCGACGCGGCGTGGGCGTGCGAGGTCGGGCAGACACCGCAGATGCGAGAGGTGATCAAGGCAGCATCGCGCGGATCACGGCCTTCCAGGAGCTTCTCGAAGCCGCGGAACAGCGTGCCGATGGAGAAGGCATCCACGACTTGCTGGACGCCGTTCACGGTATCCACCTTGACCTCGACCTTGAGGTGGCCCTCGATGCGAGTGATGGGATCTATGGCCGCAGTGATGACAGGCATAATTGCTTCGGAGGCGGTTAGGCGATGAAGGGGTCGTAGAACGATTGCGGGCCAGGGAAGGTCTTTTCCACGCAGCCGTGGCAAGGCGCATTGACGCCGATGCACCAGTGGCCGGGGTGCGGTTCGCCCATTTGATGGCCGCCGATGCCGCACCACGCCGCATTGCAGCGGGACTTGGTGAACGGCCCGCGGCAGCCCAAGCCCACCAGACACTTGCCGTTCTCGCCGAAGTTCGCCGCCTCGGTCGTGCCCGTGGTGGCCGGGTTGCGCGGGCATTTGTCGTGGATGATCGGAAACTCGTCGCCGCCGACGAAACTCTTGCTGTAGAGGTCCACGGGCCGGCCATCCGCATCGAGCGTCGGGCTCTGCCCCAGCAACAACTGCACGATGGCCCAGACGACCCAATCGGGATTGGCAGGACAGCCGGAGATGTTGATCACGGGACGGCCCGTGAACTGCCGCACGCCCATGCACCCGGTCGGATTCGATCCGCTGGCGGGAATGCCGCCAAAGCAGGCACAGGTGCCGACACAAACGGTCTTCAGCGCCTTCGGCACCAACTCCTGCACTGCCTGCGTGAAAGTCATTTCCTCGCCGTTGTCACTCCACACCACGCAGGGATGTCCCTGGAACTTGGTGGGGACAGCACCTTCGAGCACCAGGACGAAGTTGCCCCGCTCCGCGGTGCGCTTCAGTGCCGCCACCGCGGTTTCACCGGCCGCGCCCATCAGCGTGGGATGGAAGACAAGGTTGATGGCATTGGCCACCACATCAGCGACATCCGCAGGTTCGCCCGCCCGGTCAGAAATCCGATTCAGAAAGGAAACCGAACACCCGGTGCAGGCGCTCCCGATGAGCCAGATGACCGAGGGCGCGGATGGATTGGCGAGCGCTTCATCCAGCAGGCGCAGCTTGGCGGCATCCAAACCGAGCGCAGCGGCGGATAGCCCGCAGTAGCGAAAGAAACTTCGACGAGTTATGGACATGATAGCCTCTCAATAGGGTCAGGGACTGGGAAATGCGGCTGAAGACGGGAACTTCCTGACATTGAAAACAAACGGAGCGACCTCAGCAAAAACACCTCGGTTTGGACGGCGACGGTTGTCGCCGGGATGGTGTTCGGAAGTGTCCCGCAACTTCCGATTCCCGCGGCGACTCCGAGCCAGTTTGGTCTGGGAAGACAGGCTGGGTATTGTGGCACGGCCACGCCACGAACCTTCCCGCAGCGGCGAGGTTTAGAATTGTGCATGCACGGCATTTTCACTGCTTTTCACGATGATAATCTAGTTTCACATCCCATTTGCGCTTGTCCGAATTTGACATTGTCAGAGCGTATATTGCCCTTACGGATAGTTGATGAACGTCTGCAGGAGGAGACGGTAATGGTGGCGCAAAGACTTCCAGGGAGCGTTTGCACTGTGAGAGTTGTCCGGATTCCAGGACAGCAGCCGAGGGTGATCCATTGCTTGTCTGCACGATGAGGAGCAGCCAAGCTCAAGGACAATCGCATGATTACGGCATTTCCCTGCACAGACGCAAAAACGGGGCTGTTTGAACGAAGTCACAGACGAGCGCTCATTTTTCTCCCAGTGCTTTTCTTCCTGGCCACTGAAATGGCCGCACAGTCTGCGCCAGCTGCATCCAAGACAGAGGGCGGACTCACGGTCCGTGTGGATCCATCTGCCGCCGCGCCGCGTTTGGTGGTGAATGGTCGCCCCGTTCGCGGGCGTATGTTCTTCGGCGGACCAGGTACCGCGCCGATCCGAATCGAACCCTCCGGCAGGTCCATCAAGTTCGAGTTCACCGCCGAGAACGATTCGCAAGGTGCCGGCACGCTTCACTTTCGCTTCGGCCAGTTGCCAGGCGACGTGTTCCTTGATTGTATCCGCATTGAAGACGTGGCCTCAGGCAAGGACGTCAGCCCGGTCTCCGATTTTGAGAGCGGCCCGGATTCGTTCTCCCACGCATGGACCTTCTGGCCTCCGGGCGCGGCGAACACCGTCGGGACCGTGGTCGTCGAACCGGGTGCCGGCGCGAACGGGACGGCCGGCCTGCACGTGAGCCTTCATCAACCCGCCAACGGCAAGTGGCCCGACTGGCACATCTATCATCTCCCGAATCTGCCCCTCGTCCGTGGGCATCGTTACCGCGTCACGTTTTGGGCGCGGGCGGAACCCGCTCGCGACCTGACGGTGGCGCTCTATCGGCCGGGCAACCCGTTCGTTCCGTTGGGCGGCCCGCCCGGGTTCTTCGAGTCGCAGATCAAGATGGCGGCGCAGGTTGGCGTGGACTTCGTCAGCTTCCCGTTGGGGATGCCGTGGCCCGCACCGGGAGAGCCAACCGACTGGAGCGCTGTTGACACTGCTTGCGAGCAGGTGCTCCGCGCCAATCCCAACGCACTCCTGCTCCCACGATTCGGTGCCGACCCGCCGGATTGGTGGCGCAAAGCAAATCCGGACGAGGTTATGACCTGGGAGGATGGCTCGCACCAGTCCCACGCGGTCGTCGCATCGCCGCGCTATCGACGGGATGCCGCCGAGCGCGTCAGCGCCCTGGTTGAGCACCTGGAGGCCAAGTTCGGCAATCACATGGCTGGCTACCATCCTTGCGGCCAGAACACGGGCGAATGGTTTTACCAGAACACCTGGGAGTCGCTCCTTAATGGTTACGCGCCTGCCGACACGATCGCCTGGCGCACGTGGCTGCGAGAACGTTACCAGACCGACTCCGCGTTGCGAAGTGCATGGCGCGACGCGACTGCAACGCTGGATAGCGCGCCAGTGCCGACGCCAACCCAGCGCCGCGCATCACCCGCCGGGATCCTGCGCGACCCGGCGACCGAGAAGCCGCTCATTGATTTTGCCGAGTTTCAACAGCAGGCCATGGCGGACTTGGTCTGCGAACTGGCGCATGCTGTGCGTCAGGCCTCCCGGGGACGCAAACTGGTTGTCTTCTTCTATGGCTATCTTTTCGAGTTCGGCCCCATCCGACTGGGACCGACTACGTGCGGTCATTACGCGCTGCGCCGCGTGCTCGAGTGCCCGGACATTGACGTGCTGTGCTCGCCCATCTCCTATTTTGACCGGGGCATCGGCGGCAGCGCGCCGGCCATGACTGCGGCGGAGAGCGTGGCGCGCGCCGGAAAGCTGTGGCTCTATGAAGACGATACGCGGACCTACCTGGGGAGTGGGGATTTTCCGGGCAAGTACGATGGCGCGAAGGACCTTGCCGAAACTCAAACGATGCTGCTCCGCAATGTCGCGCAGGAAGCCACTCGCAACTTTGCTACCTGGTGGATGGACCTGGGAATGACGGGTTGGTTCAACGACGTACGCATGTGGGACGAGATGCGCCGTCTTGAGCGCGTGGATCGCATCTTCCTCAACAAGCGCATCCCCTTTCGGCCGGAGGTCGCCGCGATCATTGACGAGCGTTCCATGCTCGAAACTGCCGCCACCGCCTGGACGGTTACTGAGCCGGGCATCTACCAAGTGCGCCGACCTTTGGCCCGCATGGGCGCTCCGTACGGACAATACCTGCTGGATGACGTGGTGCGCGGTCGGGTCCACTCCAAGCTCTACGTCTTCCTGAATGCCTGGCAGCTTTCAGCCGGCCAGCGGAAGGAGCTTCGTGCAAACACACGTGGGGCTGGCCGCGTCTGGTGCTACGCGCCCGGCCTGCGCGACGGAGACCGCACCTCGCCGGAAGCGATGCAGGAACTCACAGGGTTCCGACTCGTGCCGGTGATGCCCGCGAAGGCCTGGGCCACGCCAACTGAACTTGGCAAGCAGCTCGGGCTGCAATCCTCATTCGGGGTTGATGGACCTGTCGCACCCCTTTTCGCGGCGGCTGACGCAACTGCAGCCGAGACATTGGCGATCTACCCGGACGGCACAGCAGCCGTCGCGTTGCGCAAAATGGCCGATGGATGGTCGCTGTTCGTAGGCGCGCCGGGATTGACCTCCGACCTGCTTCGGATCGCTGCGCGCAAAGACGAAGTCCATCTCTACACGGAGATGGACTGCAACGTCTATGCGAATGGGCCGATCATCGCACTCCATGCGGCGCAAGACGGTCCGATCACGCTCGACACCGGCCACCGCGGAACCGTTTACGACGCTCTGACGGGTCATGCGGTCGGGAAGGGGCCTCGCCTCACGCTGCACATGAAGAAGGGCGACACACGCCATTTGCGCCGCTAGGCGCGGACGGATTCAAGCCACATTTCGTGCTCGGTTAAGCTCGGCAGTTGGGACAGGCGTCACGGATGCCACCGGTCAAGATTCCTTGGTGGATCGAAGGTCTCTTTCAGCCGCAGCACCTCCACGTGGCCGTCCACGAAGCTGTAGTTCGCCCGTTCGCGGTGGCGAACCGAGGCGGCATCCACGCCGTCCTGAGGACTCACCCAGAAGTTGGGCATGATATGGTCGGCGCTGGAAGCATTCTCTGCGAACAGGATCGTCGCCACCGGGTTGGGCACGGAACTGACGCGCCGCCAGGTTTGTGGTCGGCCAGCGTAATCGTCATCCGGCCCCAACTCGAAGTACACGTTGAACCCATAGCTCCACGGCGTGGTGCGTTGATCGCTGGCGCAGTGGTACACACCCGTTAACAGGTTTGTCCAATTCGCCGGTGCTGCGGCTCCCAGGTTGGGAGCAAGGGCGCGGCCCCAAGTGAGCTGGCCTTGGCTGAAGGCGGAATGCTGGCTGCGGGGAAACTCGTCGCCGTTGTCGTCAGCGTAGAGGCGCACCGCCAAACCGAGTTGACGCAGGTTGCTGAAGCACGCAGCCTGTCGCCCCCTGTCCCGCGCTCGGGCCACTGCGGGCAATAGCATGCCGGCAAGGATCGCGATGATGGCGATCACCACCAGGAGTTCGATCAACGTAAAGCCACGCCGACCCAACCCGCTCCCCGTTTTAGGGAGCGGGCGGGTGGTGCGCCGAGCTTTGAGGTTGTCGGCCTTCACGGAGTCTTCCTCATCCGAAAGAATTTCCGGGTGTCACCGGCCTCCAAGAGCACGGCCGCGCGACCTTCGAAATTCACCGGGCTGTTGGTGATTGCAGTCCAAGCCCCGTGCGGCATTGCATCTGTTCCCTCAAGCTGCCAGTTCGATGTGTCGGACGGAAAGAACACCACGATCCGCTGGGTGAGGGCCAATGCGGGCCGGCCGTCGGCGACATTCGTGAAGTTGAACACCAACGGTCCCGAACTGGAGCCAGCCACTTCCTCGCCAGTCTGCGTATTCACCAGATACGCCTCGAAGGTCGCGGAGAGCGCGTTCGTGCTCGGTGGCGCAGTGACGCCCGGATGGAACATCATACCGCTCCAGAACAGCGCGTTGGTCGTGCCCGCGGTACCGAAGATTGGTGTCCAGGCTTTGGGAGCTGAGCCAGCGTAACGGTAGAAGCCCAGCTCCGGCGGACCGGCGAGCTTGCGCAACCAGATGGCCGTGTTCGCCGGCAACGGATCGGACATGCTATCCACGACAAATCCGTACCGTCGGCTGAAGGACAACCCTTGCCGGCTGGGATCCAGCGCGTCGTACCACGGATCCGCAGGATCGAAACTGTCATTCGGGTTGCTCACGAGCAGCGGCGTGAGTTGGGGAATATCCGCCGGCATCATGACGTGTAAATGCCCATGCTCGGCGTGGTACGCCACCACGGGCATGGCCATTCCCCCTTGCATGGGGACGGTGGTTAAGGTTGCGGCGGAAGCGAGCGGAAGCGCGGCGGCTAGTGCCGTTCCACTCAATGCGATGACCAAAGTGCGTTTTTTCATGTTCAGAAAAGTGTTTGTTGTTTGCGTTTCGCGCGGCGTAGAGACACCTCATGCGGGCGACTCATCAGGCCGTGTTGCTATGGGCAGATCTCAGCCCACCAACTTCCACCGGCCAAGGCTGCGCAGGTTTTGAGACAGGACGTTGCGTTCCACAAGAGAGGAATCAGCTTCGCGACGGTGGAGCCGGCGTCCCGAAGAGGCCATGGTGATTGGCCGGCCAAACGGTTCTTGGCACGTTCGACAGGCCGCGTCACCGCGGCAACAGGGCGAGGAGATCAGACCGCTTTCGGCGGCGGGTGAGGTGGGCGTTCAGAACGTAACGGAGACTGTTCGGAGAAAACGAATGCTGGCGGAGTGCCCGCTCGCGACACAAACGGACTGGCCTGAAGATCGAGAAACAGCGTCAGCTTTTGCGGCGGCGTGAGCTTGGATTCCTTCTGTTCCTCTTGCTGGCCGTGCTGGACGGCGAGACAGAGTTGGCAGGGATGCCGGCCATCGAAAGTGTAGGTGAGGGCCTGAGTCAGCGGCATGGATTGCGAAAACCGCGCGAGCATCGTCGTCCAGGCGACGCCCTGCAGCACGGCCCAATGCCCACCGACCGACGCCACGAGCGCCAGCACGGCCAGCCATTTGGTCAGACAGTTCATGGTCTAGCCGCGCTGTGCTTCCGCTCGAACTCTGGGCTCACGTGCTTCACGCGAAGACGGTAAGGCACGAGGCATTTTCCTCTCAATCGGTGAAGCCCTGAATGCACGCTAGGAATACTTCCGATGCCCGCTATGGAAACAAACCACGCCGTTATGTCGTCGCGGGTTCACCAACGGCGGCCAGCGGCGTGGTGGGGTGTTCAAGCGGTGGCAGGAAACGCCGGCCTTGTGCAGAGAACGATTTGCTGAACTCCCGCTCACGCAGGACGGCGAAGAGGACGGGGGTGACGATGAGGATGTGGAGGAAGCTGCTCACCATGCCGCCCAACACCGGCGCGGCCAGCGGGCGCATGATCTCGGAACCCGTGCTTGTGCTCCACATGATGGGGAAGAGCGCCGCCACGGTCGTCGCCACGGTCATCACCTTCGGCCGCAACCGCAGTCGTGCGCCGTCTTTCACGGCGTGCAACAAATCGGCATGACCGAAGGCGGCACCGCGTTCGGCGAGTTTCTTTTGCAGCGCCTCCTCCAGGTACACGACCATGACGATGGCGGTTTCGATCGCCGTGCCGAACAGGGCGATGTAGCCCACCCACACTGCCACGCTGAAGTGGTAGCCCAGCGCCCATTGCAGGAACACGCCGCCGCTCAACGCGAACGGCACCGCTAGGATCACGTGCGCCGCTTCCTTCGCCGAGCGATACACGACGTAGAGCAGGAGGAAGATCGTGGCCAGCACCGTCGGGACGATGACGCTCAAGGTCCGTTGCGCGTGCAACTGGTGTTCGTACTGGCCGCTCCATTCCAGGGTCATGCCCGGGGATAGCGTGATGGCACTGGCCACACGTTCGCGTGCTTCCTGTACGAATCCGCCCAAATCGCGTCCTTGCACGTTGGCCTGCACGAAGACGCGCAATCGCCCGTTCTCGCTGGCGATTTCGCTTGGGCCTGACACGCGTTTGACGCTCGCCACCTGGCCCAGCGGGATCACCTTGCCCGAGGGCGAGAACACCAGCGTGTCGCCCAGCCGTTCGATGTCGTCGCGCTCGTCCCGTTGGAAGCGCACCTGGATCGGGAAGCGTTGCCGGCCCTCGATGGTCGTGCTCAGGTTCTTGCCTCCCAGGCCCGTCTCCACCACGTCCAGCACGTCTTTCGCGCGCAAGCCGTAGCGCGCCATCGCCACGCGGTCCACAGTGATGTTCAAGTAAGGCTTGCCCTGCACGCGTGACGGCGCGACGCCGGCGGCGCCGGGGATTTCGCGCAACACCCTCTCCACCTCGAATGCTTTCGCCTGCAACGCGTCGAGGTTGTCGCCCAGCACCTTCACGCCAACCTGCGCGCGGATGCCGGTGCTCAACATCAAAATGCGGCCCTCAATCGGATGCAGAAAGCCGGGCACGTAACCGGGCGCCTGGCTCAACCGCTCGGTCAACTCGGCGATGAGTTTCTCCGGTGTCATCCCGGGCCGCCACTCGGACTCGGGCTTGAGCTCGATCGTCGTTTCGATCATCTCCACGGGTGCGGGGTCGGTGGCGGTCTCGGCGCGGCCCAGTTTGCCGGCGGCGGACTGCACTTCCGGCACTTGTTTCAGCACCGTGTCCTGCCAGGCGATGAGGCGTTTGATCTCCGTGAGCGACGTGCTCGGCAGGAGCACCGGCATGAAGAGCAGGCTGCCTTCGTTCAACGTGGGCATGAACTCGCTGCCCATCCCGCCCGCCACTTTCGCGACGCTGTCAAGATGCATCGCTTCCAACGCGCGCACGACTGGCCGTGGCAAACCGAGTGCAAGCACGCACGCCGCCGCCAGCAACGCCGCCGCGCTGCCCAGCACGATCCGCCGATGCGCCAGCGCCCAGTTCAACGCCGGATCATAAATCTTGAGCAGGCGTTTCATCGTCCAGTTGTCTTCCTCGCGCCGGAAGGGCCCGCGCACCAGGAACGTGCAGAGCAC
>CAZWJC010000278.1:0-9067 GCA_964634255.1 uncultured Verrucomicrobiota bacterium
CTCGTTTTTGAGTTGCCCATCGCGCAAGAACAGGCCGCCGTTGACCGGCAGATCAACCACGCTTGCAGCGTCAGCACGCCTGCCCCCAACCAAGCGGTGTGGAGCGTTTGGGCCATGAGCGCCGCGATGTACCTCGCCAGATCGCCAGGATACCGGACCGATTCCTGAAGAAAATCCGGCCCCCAAAAGAAGACCGGAAAGTCGGCAATCCCTCCAATTCCGTGGTAAAGCAGTCCCACATCCACCCAAACCCAGAGGCAGAGCCATATCGTCGCGAAGATTGCCACCTCCTGGAATATCCTCGCTCGGCCTGCTTCCCATCGGACCGCCAGATATGCGCTGCCGTGCGACGTCGTCCGCCGATTCAGGATTGTCGAGTCGGGCGGTGTCGCGGCTCCGTGACCTTGGCTTCGGCGTACTGATTTGGGTTTCATGCCGTCAACCCTGCGGCGCCGCCGTCAGCCGCGCCGCGCCACCATTCACCTGCGCCCCTCTGTCAGACGTCGCAGATCTGAATGCCCTGCCGCAACGAGGCGAGTGCGTCGGGTCGCTTCGGGACGAATTCCTGCGCCACGTAGCCCTTGTAGCCCGTGTCCACGATGGTTTGCATGATGCGCGGGTAGTTGAGTTCCTGCGTGTCATCAATCTCGTTCCGCCCCGGCACGCCGCCAGTGTGGTAATGGTCGAAGTACTGATGGTTCTCCTTGATCGTGTCGCAGATGTCGCCGTCCATGATCTGCATGTGGAAAATGTCATAGAGCAGCTTGAACCGCTCCGAGCCGACGCGCTTCACGAGTTCCACGCCCCAGGCGGTGTGATCGCACTGGTAATCCTTGTGGCTGCGCTTGCTGTTGAGCAACTCCATGCAGATCGTGACCTTGTGCTGCTCGGCCAGCGGCATGATCCGCTTCAAACCGATGGCGCAGTCTTCGAGCCCCTTCTGGTCGTCGAGGCCAGCACGATTGCCGGAGAAACAGATCAACCGTTGGAAGCCGGCGTCCGCCGTCGCCTTGATGTGACCTTCGTAGGCTTGAACGAGCTTGTCGTGGTGCTCGACACGGTTGAAGGCCTTGTTGATGCCGCCCAGGCCGTCAATCGTCGGGTTGCTCACCATCGAGCAAACGAGGCCGTATTTCTTGACCACCTCGAATTCGTTCGGACTGAGCAGGTCAATGGCGACCATACCCATCTCTTTGCCGGCCTTGCAGAGGTCGTCGAGCGAGATCTTGCCGTAGCACCAGCGACAGGCGGAGTGGTTGATGCGTCCTTTGAGTTTCATGGGAGTCGTGGCCTCAGCGGCGGTAAGGCTGTTGGGCAGTTGGGTTGCGAGGGCCGCGCCGGCAGCGGTGCCGGCCAGTCTGCGGATCGCCGTGCGGCGGGAAAGCTTGTTGCTCATGGGCTGAGTACTAGCATGGACCGCAGGGATTTCACGCAAAAAGTTGTTCGGAAGACTCAGTCAGTTTCCAGCGCGCGATTGTCACTGACTGCGTTTTCACATACGATCGCTCGACCTTGAAATGACTCAGAACTTAGGAACCTTTTTGGCGCGCTTCGGATATGCGGTTGTCTGCTGCGCCCTCGTCAGTGATTTGCATGCTGCCGGTGACTCGGCGCACCCGTCCGCGCCAGGCGTCGCGGTCAACCGGAAGGTTCCCATCCCCACTTTGACCTTTGAGGACAGTCGTCTTGACGCCACCCTGGGGCAAACCTACCGGGCGGCGCTGGACAATCTGCTCATCACGAACACGCTGCCCGCGGACTTGAAGAAGTACAACCGCACTGGGCTGCTCACCGGCGATCCGCCGATGCTCATCCGGGCCGGCGGCGATTACCAGGATCCCTGGACCCGCGACGCGTCTGTGAACTCCTGGAATGCCGCGAGCCTGCTTTGCCCTGAAGCCGCGCAGAACACGCTTTGGGCGGTTTGTGAGCGGCAGCCGAACGGCCGGCTCATTGTCCAACGGGACAACCAATGGTGGGACAAGCTGATTTGGGTCACGGCCGCCTGGAACCACTACGCAACCACCGGCGACCGGACCTTTCTTGGCGCGGCGCTCGAGGCAACCGAGGAAAGCCTCATGGAGATGCTGCAGACGCGCTTCGACCCCGAGTATGGCCTCTTTCAAGGGCCCTCACATCTGGCCGACGGGATTGCCGGCTACCCGGCGCCGTTCGATGATCCCAAAGGCGCATCCAGCTTCATCCTCGATTATGCCGGCGCCGATAAGATGATGACGCTTAGCGCCAATGCGATTGCGTATCACGCCCTGCGGTGCGCCGCGAAGATGGCTGTGGCTTTGAACAAGCACCCCGCGTCCACCAGTGAGTGGAACCGAAAGGCCGATGCGCTCAAAGCCGCGATCAACCGGCACTTCTGGCTGGCTGAAAAAGGATCGTATGCCTACTTGTTGCAGGGGACGGGCGCGCAGCGTGGGGAACTGGCCGACTTCCAGGAGGCGACCGGAATCTCTCTCGTTATCCTGTTTGGCATCGCGGACAGTGGACGGGCCTCGCGGATGGTCGCGAACACAAAGACGACCGAGTTCGGCATTCCGCTGGTTGAGCCCGAGATCCCGCGCTACAGCGCGGCCCAGCCGAGTCGCCACGGTCGGGTGATCTGGCCGATGGCGCAAGGTTACTGGGCCGCGGCAGCGGCTCGCGTCGGCCAGGTTTCTCTCTTTCAGCGCGAGACCGAAGCGTTGGCGGGCATGGTCAAAGGTTCGGGCTGGCACTTCTGGGAAATTTACCACCCGGCTACCGGCAAGCCCGAAGGCGGCTGGCAGTGTGGCGCGCATTGGAACTCCTGCGCGGATCAGACTTGGTCGGCCACGGCGTATCTCCGCATGATTCATTACGGTTTATTCGGCATGACTTTCGAGCCGGAGGGTATCCGGTTTGCGCCGGCATTGCCGGTAGCGTGGGGGCGGGTGGCCCTGACGAGTCTTTCCTACCGCGGGCAACAGCTTGAGATTCGTCTCTCCGGCCGAGGCACTCGTATCAAGCAATTCCGTTTGGATGGCAAGCTGACCAAGAGTCCGTTTCTGCCGGCGGCCTTGACTGGCAAGCACGAGGTCGCGATCACGCTCGGAGAATGAGTGAACCCAGCTTTGATGCTGATTGCGGCCTTGCACAAAAACCATACGGTGAAGAGAGTTCGTGGGTCGGCAACATGAAACTCTACGACGCCCACAATCATCTCCAGGACGCCCGCTTCGGCGGGCGGCAGGCGGAACTACTAGAAGCCTGCCGGCAGGTAGGCGTCGCGCGCATGGTCGTGAACGGCTCGTGCGAAGCGGATTGGCCGGACGTGCTGGCGTTGGCCAAGCGGTTTCCCCTCACCCGACCTTCGGTCACCCGCTCCCCATCCGATGGGGAGAGAGGCACGACGCGCGGAGTCTCCGCAGAGGATTCGCTCCCCGCCATCCTTCCCAGTTTCGGCTACCATCCCTGGTACATTCACGAGCGCACGCCCGACTGGCTGCAAAACCTGACCCGCTTTCTCGACTTCGCGCCCTCCGCCGTGGGCGAAATCGGCTTGGATCGTTGGAAGCCCGGCCTGGCCTATGATGGGCAGGAGGAGGTTTTCGTCGCGCAACTGCGGCTCGCCGCGGAGCGGAATCTGCCGGTGAGCATTCATTGCCTACAGGCGTGGGGGCGATTGTACGACTTGCTCAAAGCCGGGCCGCGCCCGGAGCGGGGCTTTCTCCTGCACAGCTATGGCGGGCCGCAGGAAATGGTGAAGCCTCTGGCCGACCTGGGCGCGTATTTCTCGCTGCCCGGCTACTTCGCGCACGAACGCAAGCACCGCCAGCGCGAAACCTTCAAGCATCTGCCCCGCGAGCGGCTGCTCATCGAAACCGACGCGCCGGATCAGAGTCTGCCGGACACGCGGAATCGCTTTCCGTTGACCGAACCCGCCACCGGCAAACCGCTGAATCATCCGGCGAACTTGGCCGCGGTTTACGCGTTCGCCGCCGAATTGCTGGGTGAGCCGCTGGAAAGTATGGCGGCGCGCATGGAGGATAACTTCCGCCGGCTGTTTGGCGGGTGAACTCGTACCCGGGGAAATGGGCGATGTACCCGGTCGCGACTGGCCGTGGCGGTTATTGCCGGAACCGTAGCGCAGACTGGCAGTCTGCTGTATCGCCGACTGGCAGTCGGCAGATCATTCGCTCGCTCCGCAGGTTGCCAACCTGCGAAACAGCAGATTACCAATCTGCGCTACGTGTTTCGGGCGGGCCGGAGACTTCAGATCGAGGTTGTGCCGGCGTAGAAAGCGGGTTTGGCGGGGCAACAGTTTTTCCATTGACCGACGCCGGCTCCGGCCAGCGGTTGAACCACCCGGCGAACCTGGCGGCGGTTTACGCTTTCGCCGCGACGTTGCTGGGTGAACCCATGGAAAGTCTTTTGGAGAGTGTGGAGGAGAACTTTCTGCGCTTGTTCGTCGGACTCAGCTGCAGGCTGGCCTGAGCCTTGATTGAACGATCAAACTCGCTTGCGCTGCGCTATTTGCGTCCGTCTCGCTAATTGGCGTCATGGCGAATGCAGTTCGCTCGCTAGCATATAATCGGTAGGGGCACTGATCCATTGTCCAACGCGAGGCAGCTTGGCAGTGCGCACCCGCATCCTGTTCAACCACGTATCGCGTCGGGCGACGCAAACGACCCTCCACCTTCGACCTTCCGGAGGCCCTGTCCAATATGGAGTGGGGAAATCCATCGAGATCAGACACGTTGCGCGCCTAGGCAAATTCGTGCCCATGGGCCATGAGGGCCGTCCACGGTAATCCTGGGGGCCTTCGAGCTCGATCCGCCACCCGGTGAGCGAGACCCCACAACTCTCCCGGTTTGTCACAGCAATTACGGCAGTCTTTCCCATGTAGTTCGTGACATTCTTCACCGCGAGAAAGACTGCTGGTTTAGAGTCAGAAGGCGCGGCTACCCACATGACTGCCACTATGGTTGCGACGACGGCGATTGCCAGACCCACCAATAGGATTCGCAAACGCGTTGCCATAGCCGTCTAACAGTGTCAATGGCACGAAGTGAAGTGAAAGAACCAAAGTGCCGGCTGACCTTTCATCAGGGGCGATCATAGGCCGGTTGCTGTCGGCGGCAAGGCTCATTTGCGGGCAGGGCTTTGCCCCAGCAGTTCGAGGTTTGCGACAGCGAATTGCTCCTTCCCAAAAGAAGGCGGGGAGGCATCGGACCGCGGACAGTCCCTGTCCGCAGCGCGGAGTAGCCGCCCGATGGGGTGCAGGTTCCGCTGGGATTGGCAGGTTTTGCCGCTGCGCCCGGGGACCGGGCGCGCTCCTCCTGACCGCCACTTTCGTTCACACCGGGCGACAACTCCTCGCTTTCACCTTCTCGCGCGCTTGGATAATCTGCGCGGCAGATTTCTGGTTCCATGCGCCGCGAACGTCTCGTCTATCTTGGACTCGCTGTGATCACGCTGCTGCTCTACAGCCGTGTGGTTTTCAGCGAGTTTGTCAACTACGACGATCCCGAGTACGTATCTGCAAATCCCATCGTCCAACGCGGGATCTCCTGGGACGGCCTGGGCTGGGCGTTTACGACGGGGCACACCGGCAACTGGCATCCGGTGACGTGGCTTTCGCACATGCTGGACTGCCAGTTCTTCGGCTTGTGGTCGGGCGGGCATCACCTGGTCAATGTCCTGTTCCACCTCGCCAACACGTTGCTCTTGCTGCGGCTTTTGAAGCAGATGACCGGCTCGCTCTGGCGCAGCGCGCTGGTCGCGGCGCTGTTTGCCTGGCACCCGCTACACGTGGAGTCTGTCGCCTGGGTGGCGGAGCGGAAAGATGTCTTGAGCACGTTCTTCTTCCTGCTGTCGGTCGGGGCGTATGTGCGTTACGCGCGGAACGTGGGAATCCGGAAGCCGAAATCCGCAGCCGACCCGACGCCCGAAGATCGGAATCGTGTCGCGTGGGGGAAATATGCGCTGGCGCTGGTTTGGTTTGCGCTGAGCCTGATGAGCAAGCCGATGTTTGTCACGCTGCCCTGCGTGCTGCTGCTGCTGGATTTCTGGCCTCTGGAGCGGATGCGTCGTGCGAGCTATGCGACGGCGGGGGCGAACGGGCGCGACTGGCTCGGATTAGTGGCCGAGAAAACGCCCTTCTTCGCCTTGGCGGTGGCGTCCAGCCTGGTGACGCTGGTTGTCCAGCATCGCGGGGGCTCGGTATCGCCGCTGGACGCATTGCCGCTTGGAGCACGATTCGCAAATGCGATGGCCGGCTACGTGGCGTATTTGGGAAAGCTGTTTTGGCCGGTTGACTTGGCGGTCATCTACCCAATGCGGACGCACTGGCCGGTCTGGCAGGTGGCAACCGCGGCTGGGATTCTGGCCGGGATTACTGCAGCGATCGTGCTCTTCGGTCGCCGGCGACGCTATGCGATTGTCGGCTGGTTTTGGTTCCTGATCACGCTACTGCCGGTGATTGGGTTGGTTCAGGTGGGATTGCAGTTCATCGCCGACCGTTACACCTACGTGCCCGCGGTGGGGGTATTTGTAATCGTGATTTGGGGCGGTGCCGAATTGCTGAACCGCGTCCGGCGTGGGAGGCAGGTGGGCGCCGCACTCAGCGCCCTTGTGCTCGTGGCGTGTGTGGCGGTGACCTTCCGGCAATTGGGGTATTGGCGCGACAGCGTGCGGTTGTTTGAGCGGGCCGTGGCCGTGACGCCGGAGAATCCCATCGCACATAACAACCTCGGCCATGCGCTGGCGATGCAGAAGCGGCTCGACGAGGCGCGGAGTCACTTCGAACAGGCCTTGGCCTCTCGGCCGGAGTACGCACAGGCCCGACGCAATTTGGCAACGTACTACAGTGACAAGCAGCAATTCGACACCGCAATCGAGCAGTGTGAGGTCATCCTGAAAGCCCGGCCGGAGGACGCCGAAACCTGGGGGGTGCTGGGCACCGTGTACCACAAGCTCGGGCGAAAGGCTGAGACCCTGGCCGCCTATCGGGAGGCGGTGCGCCTCCGGCCCGAGTCCGCGAAAGGCAGGCTTGCGTTGGGTATCGAGCTGGCAGAACAGGGGGAATTGGAGCCGGCCATCGAACAATACCAGGCGGCGTTGCTGCAGATGAAAAGCGCGGACCTGTATTACCATCTCGGAAACGCGCTGCTGCGGCTTGATAAACTGGACGCCGCCATCACCCGGTTCCGGGCCGCGCTGGACCTGAACCCGGAGTTCGCGGAGGCGCACAACAATCTCGCCAACGCCCTGGCCCTACGCGGCGAAACCGCGCGAGCCATTGGCCACCTGCGCGAGGCGGTGGCGCTCAAGCCGGACTACGCAGAGGCCTTGCACAATCTGGCGTTGCTGCTCGTGAAGAGCGGGCAGTCAGGCGAGGCCGCCGATTATTTCGAGAAGGCGCTCAAGCTCGAACCCGACAACGAGCGGGCGCACTTTGAACTCGCGCTGATCCGCATCACGCAACGCCAGCCCGGACTCGCGATCCGCCATCTCCGCGAGGCGTTGCGGGTGAAGCCAGCCTCGGCGGTTTATGCCAACGCCCTCGCGCGATTGCTGGCGACGGCGGCTTTGCAGGAGTTGCGTAATGGTGCGGAAGCCGTCCGTTTGGCGGAAGCGGCGTGCGCGGTCACCCAGCGCCAGAATTATTTCTATCTGGATACGCTCGCCGCGGCGTATGCGGAGGCGGGGCGGTTCGAGGACGCGGTCGCCGCCGAGCGACAAGCCATCAGCCTGGCCGGTGCGATAGGCAAGACGAATCTAGCCGTGGAGTTTGAGAAACACCTGCGGCTCTATGCCGAGGGGCAACCGCTGCACGAGCCGGCCCCTTGAGCTGAAATGAGATTCGGCGCCGTCGGCGATGAGGCGATTCACTTTGCCAATTTCGCGAAGCGCTCGGCGACGAAATCCCAGTTCACCACATTCCACCACGCGGCGATGTAATCGGCGCGGCGGTTCTGGTATTTGAGGTAGTAGGCATGCTCCCAGACGTCGAGGCCAAGGAGGACAGTAAAGGCGGAAGTTGGGCCTGAAGTCGGGCTGATCCCGTATCGCCGGCGGAACGCTTCCAACGCCTTCGGATCCATGGATGTGGTCGGAGAATCCTGATTTGGCGTTGCGATGATGGAAAGCTTGTGCCCAGCGTCCGCCACCAGCCACGCCCAGCCGCTGCCGAACTGCCCCAAGCCCGCTTTGCCGAAGGCTTCTTTGAATGCGTTGAAGGAACCGAAGCCGGCCTCGATTGCCTTGGACAACTCCCCCTTCGGCTCGCCGCCGCCGTCCTTCTTCATCATCTGCCAGAACAGCGAGTGGTTGAAATGCCCGCCGCCGTTGTTGCGGACTGCTGTGCGAACTTGCTCCGGTACGGCGTGCAGCTCTTTCACCAAGTCCTCGACCGACATCTTCGCGAGGTCTGGGTGATCCGCGACGGCCTTGTTCAGGTTCGCCACGTAGGCGGCATGGTGTTTGCCGTGATGAATCTCCATCGTCCGCGCATCAATATGCGGTTCGAGTGCGTCGGAAGCGTAGGGGAGGGGAGGGAGTGTGAACGGACCGGTCGGTGTCGCCGGTGTGGTGGCTGTGACAGTCTGCCCAATGGCGCGCGGCAACAGTGCCGCGGTGGCGGCTGCCATAGCGGTCGTTTTGAGCGCTTCGCGTCTCGTGATTGTTTTTGGCATAGGCTTTGGTTGTTGCGTCCTCAGGTTCGACCAGGCGCGCGCTGAAAAGTTTCACCAGAAACGTACATGGAGCAAGCGGGAGCGGAGCGATGTTGTTTCAGAGTACTGCATCGTGTCCCGGTGAAGGCAGTCTGCCATGCGCTTGGAGTCTGTCTGGAGAATCCTACCCCGGCGTGCGCCCGTCCTCGGGTGCAGCAACTCGAAAAAACAACCGACCGAATTCTCCCAGCGCTCCTTGAGCAATCACGCTGCTGCGCCCGAGGACGGGCGCGCTCCCGGACCGTGCCACCCGCGCCGTTCAGATTCCAAACAGCCGCCAGCGAGCCGCCGCTACCTCTTGTGCAGCCGCCGCAGAATTTTCCGGTCCAAGCCGGTGAAGGCTCGCTTGCGCAACT
>CAZWJC010000279.1:0-9053 GCA_964634255.1 uncultured Verrucomicrobiota bacterium
AGGCGTCCTCGTTGCTCACTTGAATGCACTCCGTGATTTGGGGGAGGCCCTGCTCGTCTTTCAGGTGCAGATTGAGCGGCACAAAGCCAGCGCCAGTGCCCTGAATCTTGTGCGGTCCTGGCTTGATCGGCTGGCCTGCGAGCGTTTGTGAGATAACCGGTGAGTCTTTCGGCTCGACCGCGATGGCCTGAAACGACGGTTTGCGCGGCTTAATGACCTCATGGCAACCCGTGATCGTCCCACCCGTCCCAACTGCTGCCACGAGAATATCCACCTCGCCGCCAGTATCGTCCCAGATCTCCTCCGCCGTGGTGCGCCGGTGAATCTCCGGATTGGCCGGATTTTCAAACTGCTGAGGAATCCACGAGTGAGGCGTCTCTTTGGCGAGTTGCTCCGCACGCGCGATCGCTCCCTTCATGCCTTCAGCTCCCGGCGTCAAAACCAATTGTGCGCCAAGCATGGCCAGCAACGTCCGCCGTTCGAGCGACATGGTTTCCGGCATCGTGAGAACGAGCTTGTAGCCTTTGGCCGCACAGACAAAGGCCAGCGCGATGCCCGTGTTCCCACTGGTTGGTTCGATGATGGTCGTCTGCTGGGAAATGATCCCGCGCTCTTCGGCATCACGGATCATGGCCATCCCGATGCGGTCCTTGACGCTCCCCAGCGGGTTGAAGAATTCGCACTTGAGAAGAACGGTCGCCGGCAGACCTGCCGTAACCCGGTTCAGCCGGACCAACGGCGTATTGCCGACGGTTTCGATGATGTTGCTATAGACGCGATTCATGGATGCGCTTCAACCCTTGATTTGTCCGCAATCGAGCATCGCCTGCCCGAAATAGGGATTGCGCACCGCTTTGTCGGCTTGCAGCCAACCGGCCTTGGCCATCGGGCAATAGACCTCGTAGAGCGTTCCTGCGGGGATGTTGCCGCCCTTGGCGTAGCGAATGAGCGACTCGCTCAGAGGCTGAAACGCCTTCCGCGCGGCAGCCAGGTCCTTCGCCTTGGCCAGCGCCTCGGCTTGGGTCGCCACCTCAGCAGGGAAGCTCTTCGCCGCATCTTCTCGCACGGTCAGAGCGAGAGCCGAAGCACTGGCTGAGATCGTAGCCAACGAATCGCTGGCCAGAGACGCCTGCGCCGCGAGGTAGTTCTCGAAAACCGGTTTGGCTGCGCCCTTCAAGTCGAGCTTCGGCAAAGTGGTCTTGGCGGGGGCGCTGGCCGTGGCTTGGCCGTGGCCGGAATGACCCGTCGCGCCCGAAGACGCACTGCAACATCCTTGGGCGTGCAGCCCCATGGCGGAGGCGATGAAGATGGTAGTTCCGATTAGCAGAGTCGTTGGTTTCATTTATTTGTTTTACGTCTATTGTTGTTCTGTTCTAGTGCTTGCCGGAGCAATTAAACGTTGCCCACAGAAGCCGCCTTCCGCTTGTGCTTACGTCGGGGAAGACGGAAACCCTCAGACTTTCTTGCGCAGCTTTCCAACGTGTGAAGCACCCGCTGCCGGGCGTGATAAACACGGGCTTCCACGGCTTTGGTGGTGCAGCCCAAACCCGCCGCAATGTCAGCTTGTCCGCGATCCTCGAAGGCGAACTGTTCCAGGGGCTCGCGCAACTGAGGCGGCAGGGCATCGAGGGCTGCATCCAGGCCCGCCAGCCACTCGGCTCGCGCCAAGGCATCCTCTGGCGGGGGGCTGGCGTCGTGCAGATCGGCTGCCGTCACGTAGCCGTTGGTCGCATCGTCATCGGGTAGCGGAACAATCGTGGGCTGGCGGCGGCGGGTGCGCAGGCAGTTCCGCGCCAGATTCAAAGCGATGGTGTAGAGCCAGGACTGAAACCGCGCCCCCGGGCGGAAAGAAAGGCGATGACGATATACCCTGAGAAAAGCTTCATGGAAAAGTTCGTCCGCTTCCGTGGCATTGCCCAGCATGCGCGACAATCGGTCCAAAAGCGGGCGTTCGTGGCGGAGCATCAACCGCTGAAGAGGTTCATCATCACCCTCCGCCAAACGGATCATGTCATCCGCATCGGCCGCGTCGAGGGCGGCGCGGGAAAGTTGGAGAGCGGCAACCATCGTGAGTCAGAGCCTTGTGGACACCACCCGCCGTGATTGCCGTCGTCTTCTGGACCAGCTTGAGCCCTGTGGTTTTCCTCCGTAGGAGCAACGCCGGGGGAGTATCGCCCGCCCGCCGGCAGATGGCATTATCACGGCGCGAAGCGGTGGCTGGGTGGCCACGGTTTCCCCAGAGCCGGGAGGCACATCGGTATCGGAAGGCATGGCCAGCTACTCGTTGATGCCCCAATGCCGGGCGGATTCGGATGAGGAAGGCAGCTTGGCGGCGAACCTCCTCCGTGCGTGGCTTCGTTCTGCCAACGAGATCGGCGGCGCATTGACGAAGAAGTCCATCGGGGCAATTCGAGCCGCCTCGCGCAGATACACCTCGATGCTGCCGGCGTTGCTGGCTTCCTCACTCGGCGTGGGCAGCAACAGCACGAGCGCCCCCTCATCCGTCTCTCGGCGGTCGGCCCATGCATCCACCCAGGCGCGCAGCATCCACAGCGGGTCGGTCGCGTTGTGCAGGGCAATCAGGATGATGTCCGCCCGGGCCGCGTCTGCCACAGTAGCATCGCGCAATGGGGGATGCGCCAGCGCGTGAAAGTTCCACCACGACTCTTCCACCCTGAACTCAGGCTGGAGCTGGCGGCAGATCATCTGGTACGCATCGAGAACCGGATGGATCGCTGAATAGCCTGAAAAGACCAGAAGCAGCCGCACGCTGGGGGCGGCGGCGGCGGAAACGCCTTTGCGGCAGTCGGCACTGATAATGTTGCTCAGCCGTGCGGGCTTCGGAAAGGGCACGTCCGGCATGCTTGCCGAATTGTGTTGTCGGACCTTCGGTCGCCCAGGGCTCGTGCGAACCGCGTCCAGAAGATTGAGCGAACTCATGCGAGGAATCGGTTAGACCTATTTGGCCTTCTCCATACCTTTGGTGAGGGTTGGCTTGGCCTTGCTGGTCGAGCAACACCCCTCGTTTTCACTGCCGCAACTGGTGCAGGTATGTTTCGCCACCTGCGTCTTGGCTTTCCCATGCCCCACGACTTCGAGTGTGGTCGCGCAGCCTTCGCATTGATGCTGAACAACGCGCTCTGTCGGAGGGCCGCCAGCCAACAAGCTGGCACCGCCTTTGAATACGGTAACCGGACGGTTGAAAACGACATCCCTGCATTTCTGACAGGACATCGGTTTGAAATCCGATTTCTCTGGCACCAGTGCTGGACGGCCCATCCGCAGCAGCCGTGTGGCTCCCTTCTCAAAGTCCGCTGCCCGTAGTCCCGTTGCGGCAAAGAGCACGAGGGCGCATGCCACCCCCAGCGCGAGACGCTGGCTCGTTGTGATAACAGTTCTTGTATTCATACGGTTGGTCTTTCGTTTCGTTGGTTTGTTGAGCCCGCCGCCACCGACTCGCGCCGACGCGGGCGAGTGCGCCGAAACATCTCCGGCCAAGAGTCGAGTGATCGAGCGGCGGTGTTCATGTCTTTCACAGACTGCTTACGAACCGGAAGCTCAAACCCCTCAGCAATTCAGCCGGCGTCACCGTTCGCTTGCAGTGACATCTTGCTGCCGGTTCGCAGCGTCAGATTCACCCGGTTCTCGGCGCATGGTGCCGGTCGTAAGGGAGAGGGCCTCGCCTCGCCGTAGTAAAACTGAAGACGGTGCGCGGCGGCTGCGCAAATGGCCGCCCGAAGCGACAAACGAGAGTGATGAGAGATGAATGAACTGGGAACATTAACTGGCGAGTCGCCTTTCGTGATTCGACCGAATCGCTATTCGGCGAGGAACAACATCAAGCCGGTCAACTTCTACTGCGTCGCCCCACAGGCTGCCTGGGTTGCCCTGGTCGGAGACTTCAATGGCTGGCGGCCCTGGGACAACCCAATGAAACGTCAACGCGATGGATCGTGGCTCGCCCAGGTCCAACTGCATCACGGCTATCACCAATACGTGTTTCTGGTTGACGGAGTAACGGTGCTGGATCCTCACGCCCACGGCACCGCCCGCAACGAGAAGGGGGAACCGGTTTCACTGATCGCCGTGAGCTAACCTCCCCCGCGATGGAACTGCGCAGCTCCTGGCGTCCGCGATTCCCCATCAACTGCGGTCACTCTGCCCGGATACGTTACCACCCATGTTGCGCAGTTCCTGCAAAAGAGTCCGTCGCGCCAATCGCTCCAGATAAGGCTTTGGGTTCTGTTGGTATGCTTCAAGGCAAAGCGGACAACAGATGGGCAGCCTGCTCTCACTCCGATGCATCGTGGCTAACGCCTCCCCTGGCTTAAGCGCTTTTCCGCACACCGCGCAGCACTCGCCTTCGTGCTGGTAACCCATCGTGTCTTCAATGCCCAGACTCATGAGCCGATGAACGAATCTGTCTAGTGCGTGCCGAGCGGGGCATCCTGCCAGTCGCTCCGGTGCAGGTATTCCTTGAGCTTGCGCCGTTCATAACGGTTCCGATGCCTCTTGGCGGCATGAGCATCGGTCTTGCGGAAGAGGTGCTTGGGGTTACGGAGGATTTCAAGGATGGCTTCGGTGGTCTTGCTCATAGGTCAGTCCATTTCAGCGTTTGCGATTCACTTCGCACCATATTTGCGGACGATGCGCGATCAGGTCTCGTGTGGCGGCGCTCATGGGATAATACGCGCCGCCCCTTGCAATCCCTCGAAATCACAGCGACCTGGTCGCTTTGTGATTCTGCGTTGGGACGGCTGGAAACACAGAAGCCAGCTTCAACCAGGGGTGCATCCGCACCCTCTTCGTAGGCGTGATGTCTGGGAGACTTCAACGTCACGGGCACTTCAAACGAAATGCTGGTCCAACCGTATAGCGAAATGTGTTTGGCAGTTGCGCGCATGATCCACCCTTGAATACGGAGCAGCGGGCTCAATCCCTCCGCCAGGGCGTGTGTTTCCGGGATGCCGTCGTTCAGGCGAGGGACGTGTGCGCCACGGGGAAGCGGAACCGTGGGCAAGTAGAGCCAGACCATGCCGCGCGAATGCGCGCCGCCGCGACGGCCCAGATTCGATCAGCGGGCCGATGGGAAACCGTCAAACCGCAAACACCAGGGCCAGGCGCTTTCGCAACTCCTGCCGGGCACGGTAGAGTTTCATCTCGACGGCCTTGGCGGTGCAACCGAGCACGGTGCCGATCTCTGCGTGCGACTGTTCTTCATACGCGGACAAGACCAACGGCACACGCAAGTCTTCCGGCAAGGCACTCACCGCCTGTCGCACAAGATCGCCGCGCTCTTTCACGACGAGACTCTCGCTGGGATCGGCGTTCGGCTCGGGAAGATGTTCCCGGAAGCTTTGCCCCGTTTCGGCATTCTCATTCTCCAGGGAAACTTCTGGGCGCCGGTCCCGCCAGCGATGGCGGTCCCGCGCCAGGTTGGTCGCGATGGTGTAAAGCCAAGTGCTGAAGCGGCGCTCGCCATCGAACTCGGCCCGGTGTTGGTAAACGCGGACAAAGCTCTCTTGAGCAATGTCTGCGGCATCAGACTCGTTCCGTAGCAACCGCAGCAAGTAATGAAACAGCCGCTCCCCGTGCCGGTCCATCAACTCGTTGAGGCTCGCGTCATGGCCGGCAGCCAGCCGGGCCATGTCCTGCCGGTCCGCGTCATCGGTGTTCGGTGGTGCGGGCGTCATCGGAGCGCGTGGAACCGGCTTGCGGAACCATCGTAGAATGCGTGGATGTCAGCGTTTGGGCTTGCATCCACTGGAGGTAGCGTCGGCCCTGTTCAGGTGCCATCAGGCGACTGATCTCGAAGAAGTGCCCCAGCATCTCCACATGGCACTGCTTCCGCAGCACCGCAGCGTCCGTGAGCAACTGCTCGATTTCCGGCGTGACGTTGGTTGAGACCGCGAGGCGCGCCGACAGTGCTCGGTTCTTTTCGTCAATCTGCCGGCAGCGTTCCATGCAGGCCGCCGTGTATTTCTCGTGCAAGACGCGCACCCCCTCGAAAGCGGGGCCTTCGACGCGGAATTCCTTCTTGATCCAGGCCAAATCGGGGCCGCAGGACGCCTCCAGCGCGCGATACGGTGCGGTGCGGCTGACGTAGATCACCCCGGTCGTGGAAAGCGCGAGTGCCAATCCCAGCAACGTGATGAGCCACGGGCGTTTCATCGTTCGGGCGCGGTGGAGTAGGGATTCACAGCCTGCACATAGGCCGAGCGCCATGCTTCTTCCGTGTGGTTCGCGAATCGGGCGGAACTCCAGTAGCCCATGCCTGCTCCGGCGATCAATAGCGCCAGAAGATAGGTGGCCGCCCCCACCGGTTGACGCAACAACCCAGCGGCGCGTCCCACAAACACCTCCCAACACTGCTGCCACAAGCTGGGGGCTGGTGCGTTTTCCCGTTCAATCCTTCGCCACACCCCTTCTTTGAAGCGCGGCGGAAGTGGCGCATCCACGCGCCACCTCTGAAGCAGCCGGCTCAGGTCTTCGTCGTTGAAAGAATGTTCTGAATTCATGTGTCTTCGCTGGTACCGGACTCCGCCTGCCAACCCGGCGACCATTCCCGATTTGGCTACCGCCAACGCCGGTCGCTGATTTGTCAGGCTCATCCCCTACTACGCCAGCGCGGACGAGAGCCCTCCGGGGAGGATGGGCTTCAGTGTTTGTGCCCGTCGTGGCCCGCATGTCCCGACTGCCCTTGCGCTGTTGAACCACCAGCTTTTTGGTCTTTCGCCGCCTTTTCCGCTTCTTCGAGCTTCTTGATGTATTTTGCAGGCTCTTTGTTGAAATCTTTCAGGCAGCTTTTGCAGCAGAGTTTGATTTCGCGGCCCTGGTGGGTGAAGACGTAGGGATCGCCCATGTCGCCGCCGAACTTCTCACCGGAAACCACGCAGGTCTTCAGCGGATAGGGCTTCGGTTTCTCGGTTTTGGCTTCGGCGGCCTGAGCCGCGCTTAAAGGCAGAAGGGCGGCCATCGCCAGTGCGTAACCGGCGGGGATGAGTCGTTTCAATACGGGGTTCATAATGTTCATGTCGGCTTGTTTGCTTTCAATGTTTCACGGTGAAAACCACTGCGGTTTCCATCCTCTCTGCTTACGCCGGAGAAAGAGAAAACCCTCACAAAAACTGGAGCGAGTGAGCTTCGGTCGCCGTTGCCACCTTCACCAACGGCCTAGAGCAATCTGCACTGGGGTGGAATTGGTCAGGTTGTCCGAGACGGGGCAGCGGTCCTTCACCGCGGCCAGCCAGCGTTCCAGCGTGGCTGCGTCGGCATCTGAGTCCACTTTCAATGCCGCTCTGATTCCCTGAAAACCGGCCCGCACACTCTTGGACTTCCCCAGAAGACGGTCCGTATCCAGTTCACCCGACGCCTCCACCTCCAATCGCCGCAGGTTCACGCCCATTTCCCGGGCAATCAAGTGTGCCATCACGTTGAGACAGCCTGCGAATCCCGCCAAGATGTATTCCACCGGATTCGCCCCTTGGTCCTCCCCACCGAGCGCCGGGGGTTCATCCACCACCAGTTTGAATTGTCGCGCGTCAACAGCGATGCGGGCCGGGGCTTCCGAACGCCCGGTCACTTTGAACGTCATCTTCGCCATAGTTGGTGTCGGCAATGCGCCTTCAGCTTGTTGGTATTCGCCGGGCTTTGAACGTGATGCGGTCGCATTTATCTGCCCGACTCAAGATAACGAGGTGATCCCCACGTGGGCGACTCTGTCCGGCTATTGGCTCGCCCCCGAGCATTCCCCAAAATGGCGTTCCTCACAATCATGTCCTTCTCGCGGGTGGGACTCCGGCGCAGCGACTGTTGCATTGCGAACTGCTTTGGCGATAAAGCCTTCACGGATCGGTCAAGCATGTCCACATCTTCACCCGGATGCCTGCGCAGACTGTCCTGCATTTGACGCGCCTTGGGGGACAGGAGCGCGTTATCACCTGCGTTTGCCTGGGCGGCGAACGAGAGAGCGACCGCGATGGCGCTCATGATCAAGAATGTCTTTGAATGTTTCATATTGGCTCTTTTGATGGTGCTGCGATTCCGCTGCGTTGCTCTGTCCGTCTTTTACGCCGTGGCGGATGAAAACCCTCAGAAAAGTTTCACCTCGACTACGTTTCCGATGCCCGCTCGCAAGTGCGATGCAGACCATCAGCGGGAAAATCCATGGAACACATTGAAGTGGAACTTCGAGGGATTCGGACGGGCGTGGTGTAATCTGGTAGTGGCAAACAGCGATAGAAGCGATGGCTGAACGAACGACATTGTGATTGGCTGGGAAGGCCATTTCATGGCTCTGGGCCTTGCGGTAGCTTCCGTCGTTCCGGTGAACGGAGTTGTGCCAACGCCCGTCGAGGATACACTCCGTCATTGATGCGTCGTTGATGCAATTGCCACCCGAGTCGCAAAACCTTAACCTCTGCCGGCGGATGATCCGCCAATTCGATGACTATGAACGACGACCGTCAAGAGATGGATGATGAGAGGCTTCGAGCCCTGCTCCTGGAAGCCAGGCCTGTCGCACAATTGCCGCCGCGTTTCCACGAATCGGTCTGGCGTCGCATTGAAAAGGAGGACGCCGCGCCCATCACGAGGCCAACTTCATTGGGCTGGCTGCAACGCTGGACCGAGCGACTGCTTCTCCCGCGCTTCGCACTGGCGAGTCTTGCGCTGCTGCTGGTAGCGGGCGGGCTGACCGGCTTTGTGTCCAGCGCCGATATGGTTAGGCAACAGGCGCAGGAGCGTTACCTGGCAGCCGTAGCACCCAACACCCTCCGTTGAAAACATGCGCCGCCCGCTGCTCATCCTTGTCGTCATGCTCCTCGCCGGTGCAGCCGTGTTCTTCGGCGGACAACGGCTCGTGGCCTATTGGTGCGCCAAGCACATGGCCCGCCCCGCAGACGATCTCGCCTGGCTTCGGCTGGAGTTTCGCCTCAACGACACGGAACTGGCCCGCGTCCGCCAGCTCCACGATGGCTATCTGCCCAAGTGCCGCGAGTTCTGCGAACGCATTGATGCCCGGAAGCGTGAGTTGCAGGCGTTGCTGGTTTCGC
>CAZWJC010000280.1:0-9044 GCA_964634255.1 uncultured Verrucomicrobiota bacterium
GGCCACTGGAACCACTCCTTCTTCTGGAAGATCATGGCCCCGAATGCCGGCGGTGCTCCCAGCGGCAGGCTGGCCGATGATATCAAGGCCGCCTTCGGCAGCCTCGACGAGTTCAAGACGAAGTTCGAGGCTGCCGGCGTGGGCCGGTTTGGCAGCGGCTGGGCTTGGCTTGTCGTCAATGGTGGCAAGCTCGAAGTCGTATCTACTGCCAACCAGGACAATCCGCTCATGGGCAAAGCTGTGGCGGGCTGCGAAGGATCGCCCATTCTCGGCGTGGATGTTTGGGAGCACGCTTATTACCTGAAGTACCAGAACAAGCGGGCGGATTACCTCAAGGCGTTTTGGAACGTGGTGAACTGGGCTGAAGTCACCCGGCATTACGAGGCCGCGAAGAAGTAACTCAGGCAGCACAACATACTCTCGGTTGCCGGGCGTCGAGGTTGATTCGACGCCCGGTTTGTCTTTGGGGGCACGGCTGTGACAGCCGGAGTGAAGCAGTGCGCGCTGCGTTGACATGTTCTGCGTGGCGTCAGACCATTGCTCCCAGATGAAGACGGTGTCCTCATCCGACATTCAGTTGACTGACTTGACGCATATCATCAGAAAATCCTGAGCCGCCATGACAATCCACCGGATAGCCGCCAGCTTTTCGCGCAGAGTCCTCGCAGATCTTCCGTGCCACCAACGTCGCCCGTGCTCAGGCCTGGGCTCGCCTTGGGGGCGAGGAGTGACCGGCGGTGTGTGTGTGGCTTGGCTGCTCGCGGCTGCGCTGTCCATGGCTGCGCCGCAAACGCTGTTCAAATGGAATCAAGCGGTTGACCTAAGCCAGATTCAATGCAGCGATGCAACGATCGCCTTGACTGGTCCCGCGACCAACTCCACGTTGCACGTCAAAACGGGTCATGAGAAACCGTGGCCGGGGATTAGTCTGCCGGCAACTGGAGGCAGTTGGGATTTGTCGCCGTACGGCCACGTGGCCCTGCGCGTGAGGAACCTGGGGGACAACAAGGTCACCGTGTATTGCCGGGTGGATAATCCTGGCGCGGATGGAACGAAGAATTGCGTGACAGGATCGGTTTCCCTGAATCCCGGACAAACCGACACCCTCAAGGTGCAACTGCCGCGCGCGACCGGGAATCAGCTTGACGGGAAGCTGTTCGGCATGCGGGGTTATCCGGTGGCGACAGGCGGACCGGGCACGGTGGACGTGACGAACATCACGCAGTTGTTGTTCTTTGTGAGCAAGCCGACGGAGGATCATGAATTCGAAGTGGCCGAAATTCAGGCCGTGGGCGACTACGTTCCGCCCACCGCCTCGGTAACGGACGCCGAGCCGTTCTTCCCCTTCATCGACGCATTTGGCCAATACAAGCACAAGGACTGGCCCGGCAAGGTGCATTCCGCAGCCGAGCTGAACCAGCGGCGCGAATCGGAGGCGAAGGAGCTGGCCCGCCGGCCCGAGCGTGCGGCTTGGAACAAGTTCGGCGGCTGGGCAAACGGGCCTCAAGTCAAAGCCACAGGCTTTTTCCGCACGGAGAAAGCGAACGGGAAATGGTGGCTGGTGGATCCCGAGGGGCGCTTGTTCTGGTCGCATGGCATTGACTGCGTGCGGATGCTGGACGCCACGCCGGTTGAGGAGCGCGAGACCTGGCTTGAGGACTTTCCCGGCAACCGGCCGGATTTCCAAGAGTTTCTCTCGACGGGTTACGCGTTGAAGGGCCATTACGCCAATCGGCGACCCAAGTGTTTCTCCTTTGCCGGAGCGAATCTCAAGCGCAAGTACGGCGACAGTTGGCGACAAGCCGGCGCGGAGACGATCCACCTGCGGCTACGCAGTTGGGGGATGAACACGATCGCGAACTGGTCCGATTCCACCGTCTTTCTGATGCGTCGCACGGCTTACACGGACAACCTCGGTTCGCATGGGGCGATAATGATCGCGGGTAGCGAAGGTTATTGGGGGCAGTTTCCCGATGTCTTCGATCCAAGCTTCGCCGCAGCCGTCCGGCGGGCGATGAACGGCAAGACCAACTCCAGCGCCAATGACCCGTGGTGCATCGGTTACTTCAGCGACAATGAGATGTCGTGGGGCGACGAAACGTCGCTCGGGTTTGCGGCGCTGAAATCCCCGGCCGAGCAATCCGCCAAGCGCGAGTTCGTGGCTGATCTCAAGACCAGGCATGGCGACATCGCGAAGCTCAATTCCGCCTGGGGCACAGGCCACGCCTCTTGGGAGGCGTTACTCGAAGATCGTGACGTGCCGGACAAGGCGAAGGCTCGCGAGGACCTGGTTGCCTTCTACATCAAGACCGCCGAGACTTACTTCCGCACCGTGCGTGATGCGATCAAGGCCGTTGCCCCGAATCAGCTCTACCTCGGCTGCCGGTTCGCCTGGGTGAACGACCACGCGGCCCGGGCCGCCGGCAAGTTCTGCGATGTCGTGAGTTACAACCTCTACCAGCGGAACATTGCCGACTTCAGATACCCTGGTGATGACAAGCCGCTGATCGTGGGGGAATTCCACTTCGGTGCGCTGGATCGCGGGCTGTTCCACACGGGGCTGGTGCCGGTGGAAAGCCAGAAAGCCCGCGCCGAAGCTTACCGGGATTACGTGCTCGGTGCGTTGCGGCATCCACAGTTCGTCGGCACGCATTGGTTCCAGTATCAGGATGAACCCACGACCGGCCGTGTTTACGACGAGGAGAATTACCAGATTGGATTTGTGGACATTGCGGACACGCCGTACGCCGAAACGGTTGCCGCCAGCCGCGAGGTGGGGGCGCGGTTGTACCAGACGCGCTGAGCTGGCAGCCTGAACCGTGGACCATCTCCTTGCGGTGGGCGCGAATGCCTCTCGTGGGCGATTTGCGGATTGCGTCCTCGGCCTCAAACCCTGATGTTTTGGCATGGCGAAGTCGAAGAAGTCGCATAAAGGCAAAGCCGTAATGTTGGGCGTGGGATTGGACAGCGATGGTCATCGCCGAGTCACCACCGGGCCCAACTTCTTGCTGGCGGGCGGCACCCAGGAAACCCACGAGGTTATGACGGAGAAGGCGATCAAGATTAACGAGAAGCTGGCTGCCAAGGGCAAGTCGCTCGACAACGTCGAACCGCGCGAGTTCGATGATATCGCCCACGAGGTTGGCCTCAAGCGGCATCAGCCGGAGCGAAACTGATCCTCTGGCAAACAGAGTTGCTGAGTCAGAACTCGCTCAGCGCCGCGAGTACCTCCGCTGCGTGTGTTGCCGGTTTTACCTGCGTCCAAATCTTCTCGATTCGCCCATCCGGCCCGACCAGAAACGTCACCCGGCTTGTGCCCAGGAACTTGCGTCCCATGAACTGCTTCTCACCCCAAACACCGTAGGCTTGGACGATTTGCTTGTCTGCATCGGAGATGAGCGTGAAGGGTAGCTTGTGTTTCTCCGCGAACTTGTCGTGCGATTTGACGGTGTCCACGCTCACGCCGAGAACGACCGCGCCCTTTGCCTTCACGGCAGCGAAGGCGTCGCGAAAGGCGCACGCCTCCAACGAGCAGCCCGGGGTGTTATCCCTCGGGTAGAAGAACAGCACGACGCGCTTGCCCTTGAAATCGGCCAGCGAAACCCGCCCGCCTCCGTTGGTCGGCGCGGTGAACGCTGGCGCGCAGTCGCCTGCCTTCAGTTTGAGATCGATGGATTTGCTCATAATGCGATGGGATGCCGGTTCAACGATTGAGTGTCCCACGCCTTACGTCTTGACCGCGGGCGAACTCTTCGGGCTGGAAGCCAACTGCCTCACGCCATCCCACACGTAGAGCAGGCCCGAGCCGCCCGTGGAGAGGGCCGCAACGAGCGTCAGGTAATCCAACCAGCTCCCGTGCCACTTGAAGAGCACCCACAGCACCACGGCCATTTGGAGGACGGTGGCGACTTTGCCGAGGAGGCGCGGGCGCACAACGACCTTGCCGACAGTCATCTGGATGACCCCCAAGCCGATGAGGAGCAGAAGGTCGCGACCGATGATCGTGCCGGTAAGCCAGAGGGGCACCTGATCGAGGTAGGGCGAATGGTCGAAACTCAGCAGAACCACGCCTGATACAAGCAGGAGCTTGTCGGCAAGGGGATCGAGAATCGCACCGAGTTCGCTGCGCTGATTGAAGTGGCGGGCGATGAAACCATCCACGCCGTCGCAGATTGCAGCCACCGCAAAGCACAGAATCGCCAGCCACCGGTGCGTTTCGTTCCCCGCCCGGACGTAATAGAGCACCTCCACAACGAAAAACGGAATCAGCAGGATGCGCAGGATGGTGACTTTGTTGGCAGTCGTCATGGATCAACGTAGCCTTATCATGCGCGCCTGACTGCGTTCGTCAACCCCGGCGATTCCGGATGTCGCCAGACAAACCACCAGAACCACACCGTTCCCAGTGCGCCGCAGACCGCGGCGCCCAGAAAATTGGCCCGGGGATGAATACTCCACAGCCAGGCGCCGAGGAAGGACCCGCTGGTCACCACGCAGTCGCGTATCAAGTAGTAAGCGCCGTAGGTGCGGGCACGGAGTTCGGGGAGGGCCTCGCCGATGATCAGTGCCTTGCGCGCGGGCTCGCCGAACTCTTTTAGCCCGCGCACGACAAAGGCCAGCGCCAGCCAGCCGAAGCTCGTGGCCCACAGCAGTGTGACCGGAAAAAGCGTGAAGAATATGAACGTCGCCAGAACGAATGGCCGCCGTCCGTGCTTGTCTGCCAGGTGCGCTACGGGGATGTAGCAAACCATCGCCGTGATCATCTCGATAGTGACGAGATACCCAAACTGCTGTGCGCTGAGTCCGCCGTGGTCAATCGCCCACAAGACCACGAACGCGTAGGGAATGCGCTCGCAGAAACGGATGAGAATATCACTGACCAGGAGTTCGCGGAGCGTGGGCGTGAACGATTTTACCACGCTGAGGAAACCAGCTTGCGACCTTGGCACAGCAGCCGTTCGCTCCGGTTCAAGCATGAGCCATTGAAAGACCATCGTCAGCGTGCTCAACCCGATGCACAACACGAGGGCATGCCGCACGCCGTCCGCCCAGCCGAAGCGGGTTACCAGCCACCCGCCGAGCAACGGTCCGATCATCATCGGCACGCGCCGCACCAGGGACTGCACCCCGATGCCCATCGTGTGGTGATGCCGCTGGAGCGACGTGGCTACGACGCTGAACGTGGTGGGCAGTGACAACGCGCTCCAAGCTAGGAAGAGGAATGACCCGATGAGCAATGCAACCCAGTGTTGCCAGAACAAAACCAGAAGGTAGCCGACGAGTGAAATGGCATTGAATAAGAGCAGCGCCCGCCGCTGTCCCCAGCGGTCCGTCAGCCAACCGCCCGGATACGCGTACACCGCGCCAAGCCAGGTTTGCAGCGCGTCGAACAAACCGATGACGAGGACGCTCGCGCCGAGTGTTTCGAGATACTTTGGCGCGAATCCGAGCCAGAGTTTCTCTCCCGTGCCCGCCAGCACCAGCGCCAGCAGCAGCAACGACGTGTTGCGCCCGAGGGCCAGGAACTCCACAAGCCTTTGCACAGAAGCCACAGGCCGCAAGATACGTGGAATCACAAACCCGTCCAGAGGGCGAGGGTATGATGTCTTGCCTCCCGGAGAAACGGCAGTCGCTTTTGTCTGGCCTGGTCCGGTGAAGCCGCGTGTCGAGCCAGAAGTGCCACCGGGTCATGAGGTGATCGCCGGCCGTGTGCCACACAGAGTTTGCCCCCACGCCGCGTGGAAAGGGGGCAACGCCGCTTCAGCGTAACCAGGATGCTGACAATCCAGTGGGGCATCTGTGCATGGTTTTGGTCATGGACTGAACTTGCGGGTTGTTCGGACGGTACGTGCGGCCACCAGACAGAGACGAAAGATAGTCCGCGGTCCAAACGTTGGCGCGATGATTCAAGCGTGGAACTGCTGACGCCGACGGACGTGCAATGCAGTCCCAGGTGAGGAAAACCATGGCCCACCCGCATCACTCAGACTCGCTGCGTCGGGTGTCTCTCACCGGCCAGCCTTGTGCGTCCCAGCGAAGCGGCAACAGATCGAGTGTTCCGCGTCCGTCGCGTGCGGGATTGTAGTAGTGGTAGCTCATCCAAGTCGTGCCGCCACGCCCGATGAACGCGGCATGGCCTGGTCCAATGTAATTGCCGACCGTGCTGAGAAATACGCTCCCGCCTTTCTGCGCCAAGTCCACGCCCGCTTTGTCGAGGTAGGGGCCGGTGATGGCCTTGCTGCGGCCCACGCGAATCTCGTAGGTGCTGTTCGTTCCCCGACAACACTGTCCCCAGTTCACAAACAGGAAGTAGTCATCCCCGCGCCGCAGAAGGCCCGCGGCTTCGATGGATTCATTCCAAGCCAGCGAATGCACCGGTGAATTCGTGGCCAAGCGCAGGCCCGTCTCGGGATTCAACTCGACCAGTTTGATCCCGCTCCAATACGACCCGAAGGCCATCCAGAGCCGGTCGTCGCGATCCAGCATAACACTCGGGTCGATGGCATTGAACACGTCGTTGGTCGTGGTCTGGAACACCGGACCGTGGTCCTCCCAGCGATATTCCGGGGATCGCGGGTCGAGGGAGCGTGTCGTGGCCAACCCGATGCCGGATTGCCGCGAGCCCCACGTGGACACCGAGTAGTAGAGCAGGTAGCGGTCTCGGAGTTGGACCACATCCGGCGCCCAGAAACGCCCGCGGTGCCCGGGCACCCATGCGTTGGCCCAGGCTGGTAAGTTGGTGAAGACCGAAGGTCCCGAGTTCCAGTCCACCAGGTTTGTCGAATAGCGGGATATGATGCCCCGCCCCGTGCCGAAAACCCAGTAGCGATCGCCGCACTTCACGATGCTGGAGGGATCGTGAATCTCGGTGTCCCCGGTCAAGTGGTCAGCCGCCGGGAGCAGGCTTGTCTCCAGGCCGAGCACCAAACACCAGACAGCTACCTGTAGGAGGGCAGAGATGGTCGAGCAGAAAGAACCAAGGAGACTACCGCCTGAAGGTCGCTGGTGCGTGGGACTGAATCGTCGGCGCGCTCGGGAATGGTTCATTGAGTAAAATCAGACGATCTCCCCGATGTATCGTCAAGCCTGTTCGGTGTGGGAACCGCGCCGCGGCGGCGGTCCCGTGTGTCTCGCCCGGAATACTCTCAGGGTGGGCTTGGCGATTGGCGTGGGGCCGGTGGTTGGCATCGTAAGCGCGGTGGCGGCCGTTCTGCGAAATACGCGGGCAAGCCCGTGGCCCGTAACGCGCGGTGGTTCAGCCATCAGCCCTGCCGTGCTGGAGGTTTGCACGCGGGAGTCGCAAAGGGTCAGGTCCTTCTGCGGCAGCATGAACGGCGTCTGAGACTTGCCTTCCGCGGCTTCGTGACTGACCCGGCTTAGCCCGGAATCTTCGCGGTGGTAGCCCATCAGCGCCTCGATGTGTTGCTGCACTTTGAACGCGGCTTCGAAACAGCGCTTTGCCGTGTTTTCGTTGGGTGCAATGACGATTACGCGTGAGGATGTTCCCATGACCACGCGATTGCCGCTGCCCGGTTTAGCCGGATGTCGGCAACTGGCATCCTCGTAGAGCAGGCTGCTCAGAGAGAGCAGAGCGATCCCAACTGCGACGACTGTGAGTTTTCGTTTCAGGCCAAAGCGGAGCGCGTTGTTTGTGAGTCCGCCCACCCGCCCCAGGATTACCGGGGCGCGTAACGTTCAGCAATGCGGCGAGACCGGGTTGACACCCACGAGATGCAAGTGCGTTGTTCCCGTCTTCGCTCGCAGACTTGTGTGACGCGAGGCGACTTCGTAGCGTCTCGCGAAACACATGGCTGGAAAGCGCAAATCCTGCCCAACCGCACCATCACGCCGCCTGTCGCGTGGAAAACTTTGGGGGTTTCGACTCCTGGCGGCGCTGGGCTTGCCTGCCCTGTTGTTCGGTTTGGTGGAAACCACCCTGCGCCTCGCCGGCTACGGCTATCCGACCGGATTCCTGCTGCCTGACGTGATCGACGGCAAAGCGGTCTGGATTTCTAACCCACGCTTTGGCTCGCGGTTCTTTGGGGCGCAACAGGCCCGCGCGCCCTTGGCGCTCTCCATTCCGAAACAGAAGCCACCGGATACGGTGCGCATCTTTGTGTTTGGCGAATCAGCGGCTTTCGGCGATCCGCAACCAGAATTCGGGCTCGCTCGGATGTTGCAGGCCCTGTTGAGCGAACGATTTCCCCAAACGCGCTTCGAGGTGGTGAATGCGGCGATGACGGCTATCAACTCGCACGTCGTCCTTCCCATTGCGCACGATTGCGCCAAAGCCGACGGTGACATCTGGGTGGTTTACATGGGCAACAACGAAGTCATCGGCCCGTTTGGCCCGGGCACGGTGTTCGGCGCGCAAGCGCCGGCGCTGGCGGCAATCCGCGCGACGCTCGCGTTGAAACAAACGCGCCTCGGTCAACTGCTCGACGCGGGAGTGCGAAAACTGGATCCTCGCCCGGCGGACAAGGCCGAATGGGGCGGCTTGATGATGTTCCGCGAGAACCAGGTGACCTGGGGCGACGGGCGCCTGGTGAGAATGTACGACCATTTTGAGCGCAACCTGGGCGGCATTGTCGCCGCCGGAAAGCGCGCTGGCGCCGGCATCGTGGTCAGCACGGTCGCGGTGAACTTGAAGGATTGCGCGCCGTTCGCTTCCGCATCGCTGGCGGACCTGAGCCCGGAAAGTCGGACACGCTGGAAGGAACTGGCTCGCAGTGGGGCCACGGCCCGCGGTGCGGGAAAGCTCACCGAAGCGCTGGAGTTGTTCCGGCAGGCCGATCAAATTCAGGGCGGTATTGCGGAGCTTGAATTCCAGCAGGGCCATTGCGAACTGACCTTGGCCCATGGGATGAAGGCGCTCGAGCATTTCAAAAAGGCGCGTGATTTCGATACGCTGCGGTTCCGCTGCGACAGCCGCTTGAATGAAATAACTCGGTGGGTTATTGGACGGTACGCGTCCGAACGCGTGCTGCTGGCGGATGCAGAGACGGCGCTGACGCAGGCGGCGGCGGACGGGGTCGCGGGTGGCG
>CAZWJC010000281.1:0-9033 GCA_964634255.1 uncultured Verrucomicrobiota bacterium
CCTGGATATTGACACGCGCTCGGACATCTACTCGCTCGGCGTGCTGCTCTACGAATTGCTGACCGGCGTGACGCCGTTCGACGCCGAGACCTTGCGCAAAGCGGCGCTGGACGAAGTGCGCCGGATGATTCGTGAGACTGAGCCGCAGAGACCTTCGACGCGCCTGCAAACGCTCGGCAACACACTCACGAACGTGGCCCGACACCGTCAAACTGAACCAGCGACTCTGCGCCGTCTGGTGCGTGGTGATCTCGATTGGATCGTGATGAAGGCGCTGGAGAAGGACCGGCGGCGGCGCTACGAAACGCCCGATGCGTTCGCGAGCGATGTGGCTCGACATATCGCAAACGAAACGGTCATGGCTGGTCCGCCAAGTGCAATGTACCGGCTTGGAACATTTGCGCGCCGACACAAGAGCGGGCTTGCCGTGACGGCTGCCTTGCTGGTGCTGTCGCTCGCCGGGACCGTCGTCAGCATTTGGGAAGCGGTGCGGGCTGCGCGTGCCGAGCGATTGCAGATTGAGTTGAGGGAAGAAGCCGAAGCAGAGGCTCGCAAGAGTAAACGCGTGGCGCAGTTTCTGAAAGACATGCTGCAGGGCGTGGGGCCATCCGTGGCGATGGGCCGCGACACAACGATGCTGCGGGACATTTTGGACAGGACAACCGAGCAGTTGGATAAGGATTTGAAGAATCAGCCGGACGTTGTGGCCGAACTGCGAAGCACACTCGCTTGGGTCTATTATGATCTCGGAGACGATCTGGCGGCGGAGACTTTCCACCGCCAAGCCCTCGCGCTGAGAAGACAACTTCGCGGTAATCAGCATGCGGAAGTTGCCGACTCACTGCATGGTCTTGGTCACGCGCTTTGGCGACGAGGCAAGCTGGCTGAAGCCGAGAAGGTGCAACGTGACGCGCTCAATCTGCGAAGAAAACTGCTCGGCAACCGCAATCTCGACACGGCCCGATCTCTCAATGACCTGGCTCTGGTGCTCTACAGTCAGGGGAAGCTGGCGGAGGCGGAAGTCTTGTGTCGAGAGGGGCTGTTAATACGAAGGCAGTTGCTATCCGAGCCGCACCGGGACATTGGCCACTCGCTTCTCGTGATGGCTTTGACTCTATCCGATCAGGACAAGCTGGCCGAAGCGGAAATCCTGCATCGCGAGGCGTTGGCCATGCGTCGGCAGCTATTCGGCGACAGACATCCAGACACGGCATTTTCGATGGGAGCTTTGGGCGCGCTGTTGGCCAAAGAAGGAAAACTCGCGGAAGCGGAATTGTTGCTCAAAGACTCGCTGACGATCCAGAGAGAATTGCAGAGAGCCAATCATCCGGAATCGCTGGTCCCGCTTTGTGCCCTGGCCAAGTTGCTAACACGTCAAGGCCGGTTGGCCGAGGCTGCCGCGCTTTGCAACATAGAGAGCCGTAACGGAGATGCAGCGATCTACAACAGTATCGCCTGGCGATTGGCAACGTGCGTCCACGCGCCAATCCGCGATGGCGCTACAGCCGTGAGTTTCGCCGGACGAGCGGTTGTCGCAACGGATCGGAAGGACGCAGGCTGCCTTGATACATTGGCTGCTGCTTACGCGGAGGCGGGTCAATTCGCAAAAGCCATCGGCGCACAGGAAGAGGCGATTGCACTATCGCCTGATGGGAAGTTGAAAGACGACCGCACTGCACGATTGAAGCTTTACGAATCCAACATTCCGTGCCGAGAACGCCGCCTTGAGGACAGTCTCTTCTAACGACTGTGGAGAAAAGACCTCACGAAGCAACGGGAAAGTACGTTTGCCGAAAGCAAAGAAATGAAGCCAACCTTACCAGTCGCGGTAATTGGAGCGATGTGATTGATACCCAACCATCGGCAGAAAATGAAAAGACCAGATTGATCCCGAACCAGCAACCAAAAGTAGAAAGCACATGAACTGGCAACCTGAACGTCTCGTCTCCACTCACCTCCATCAACTACACCCGAACCACGTCGGCGTAGCTCACTACAGATCCAATCCGAAGGCCGCTTTCCTCGTCATGAACGTAATCCTCCTGACGGGCCGGATGGAGGCGTCAGCGCAATTGACCAATTGGCCAGTGCAAGCCGGCGGGAACGGGCACTACTACGAAGCCGTGGTGGCAAATGGCCCGATCACTTGGGACGCTGCCAGCGTGACGGCGTCCAACCGCGGCGGGTATCTGGCCACCATCACCTCGGCCAGCGAGAACGCTTTCGTCTTCGGATTCGCCAAAGGCAATCCGGATTTGTGGTATCAAACCGGCAGTGCATGGGGACCGTGGCTGGGGGGCTTGCAACCTTCGGGTTCCGCAGAGCCATCCGGCGGATGGCGGTGGGTCACCGGCGAGTCGTTCACTTACAGTAACTGGGCAGCGGGGCAGCCGAACAACAGCGGCGGCAACGAGAATCGGATTCAGTTGGGCGGACAGGCCGCCATCGCCGGCACCTGGAACGATGCGAATGACACGGCTAGCACATACGGCCGGGGTTTTGTCATTGAGTACAACACGAAGCCAGAGCCCGCCCCGGAGATTTTCTTTGGCGAGTACGTCAGTCCATATCCGTACGACTTGGCACGAACGGTACCGTGTCCGACCAACCTCCCGGCGGTGACCCAGGCTGCGGCGCAGTTCCGCGCCCGGCTGGTGGGGGCGGTTGCGGAAGACTTTGAGCGCTACGCCACCGGCTCGCTTCCCGTCTCGCTGCAATTTGGCGACCTGACCGCCGCCATCGCGGGCACATACTACGTCGGCGGAGGACTTGCCGATCCTGTGACCACACATAGCGGCGTGTTTCCTTTGTCCGTCACCAACTATCTCAACCTCACGTTCAACGCGACCTGTACGGTGAGCTTCAGTTCGCCCCAGATCGCAGTGGGTTTCTTTGGCTCTGATTCGGAGACCAACCGGCTGCGGGTGGCGTTGATCACCACCAACCAGGGTGAAGTACAGTTCCGGGTGCCGGTCACCGCGCCGCAGGGTTCCGGCGGCGGCTTTTTCTTCGGCGTCATTGCTCCCGGCAGCCCTTTCACCGCGGTCAAGCTGGCCAACACCGGCTCGCAAGAGGATGGCGTGGGCATTGATGACCTGGTCGTGGCCAGCGCCCACCAGGTGCTCACCCGCCCCCGACTTACGATTCAGCGATCACCGGCCGAAATCTCCTGGGACACGATCACGAACGCCGGCTACCAGTTGCAGTTCAGCACCAACGTGGCGGGCGGCAATTGGACACCGGCGCATGACGGGTTTCATCGCGGCTCGGGTGGCCTCCTGCGCACGAACTACTCGGCACCCGGCAGCAACTCGCAGTGTTTGTACCGGCTGGCAGTCACCAATTCGATTCCATGAATCCCTTCAACAGCTTCAACCTCTGCGAAACCGATCCGGGCACGGTTGTGCTCGCCAAGATCACGCCCGACGCCAAGATTCAGGGATCACCTCAAAACACCAACTCGCCAGCCGGAGAACTATAACCATGAAATCCACGACCTCATCCCCGACCCCTTCATGGAAGAAATGGCGGTTCTCGAAAAGTGTTTTGGACAACTGGACACGGCAACGGCAGCCTTTGCACAACACCATCATGACGACACAAGCTCAATCAGGCTGTCGCTCACTTAACCGTTCGCCATAGCATGGAACACACCCTGCAGCACGCCTGCTTCACCTGTCGGAAGGTGTTTAAGAAGACGGTCCCCGGAAAGAGCGAGGAACTCCACCGGGATAGCTACGTGGTGGGCATGGCCGAGATCGTTTCCTTCCGCTGCCCAGAATGTGGCGGCTCACTTCATGCGATGGGAAAGACGTTTCGCGCGCCACGGTCGTCCCGCGTCGAGCAGTGGAAAGTAATCGAAATGCTATTTCATGCGGGTTTTCGCTTTATCAGCGGACGAGGCTCCCATGCTGAGTTGCCAACGCGACTCCGGGATGTGGAGCGGTTCATCTGCGAGAACCCTGATCATCCTTTGAGGCTTCCCGAGGCGAAACAGGCGCAGCCCCGAATGGCGGCCCCACCACGCGGCTTGGCGATTCGGGAGTCCCGGAGGGGCCGCCATCGGTGAACTGATCGTTGGGCCGTTTGATCCACTCCATGCCATACGACGCCGAACATTACGCGGAGATGCAGAAGCGCACGAACCAAGCGGCACATCGCCTCGTGGCCTGTATGAACGACACAAAGTGGCGCGAGGTGTTTGCTGCCATCGCTCGTCACGGTTTGAGTTTTCAGGTGGCCTGGGTTCGAGACTCCGACTGGAACCCGCAAGGGCTTCACCGTGTGCTGGGATCTTGGATCGACACGCATGGTCTTCGAGACCCTGGCATTGGGGGGCCGTGCCATTATCGAGACCTTCTTTGGATACGCGTTCCAAGAGCCTTGCGCGAAGCCTATTGGGGGCGCGTGCCTAGGAAGCAGGCGATTGAGGCATTCCTGGCCGAGTTGGGCAGCCTCGGTTCAGTCCCACTCCACCAGACTGAAGACTATGTGGAAATACGCGGCTACGAATGTTGACTGGCCCATTCCAGTCGGTCCAACGAACCGGAGCCAGCCAAATCGCTCAGAGACAATAAGAACGTCATCGGCGGCTGGCTCCCGCCGCTCATTTTGGGTCGTTCGACGGACACAAGTGATAACTCTATGAAGACAATTGCACAGAATGCCGCGCATTTACGAGTCGTAGTCCAAAGGGTCGTATTGGTGGTTGCCGTGAGCTTCCCTTGTTGCGGCGTGGCCCAAGAGGTTCCTGGCTGGGCCGGGGCGAAAGTCACAACAACCGACCTCCTCACCGGCGAGACGAACCACGGCAAGTTTGCGTATGTTCAGGCACAGGTAGCCACTCGCGCAGGGTGTCATGTGGCCAAGGTGGAAGGGGAGCGAGAGAAGGAAGTGTTCGTGCGCCGGGATGGCCGGCGCGGCAAAGCCTACGAGGATATTGCCCATCCCGTTTTCAGCCACGATGGAAATGCGCTTGGTTATGCCGTGCGCGGCCCTGGCGGTTCACGCTTCATCATCAACGACCAGGAAGGGCCGATCTTCGATGAGGTCATTCCCGACACCTTTGTCTTCAGCCATGACGGCAAACGCCACGCCTACCTGGCTCGGAAGGCTGGGAGACTCGTCGCGGTCGTTGACGGAGTTCTGCAGGCTGAGGCTGGTGGCGACATGGGTCCTTGGATTCAGCCTCCCGTTTTCAGCGCGGATGGGAGCAGTGTGGGGTATCTGGAGGGTTCGAGTCTGCGGAAGCAGATGAGAGTGGTGGTCAATGGAAGCCTACAAGTGGTACCTGCTGGCGGGGGCGCAGGGAGATGCCAAAGCCAAGCGCAATTCGTCCATGCTGGAGTTGCTGCTGTCGCCGGAAGAAATTGCGGACGGCAAACGACGAGCGGAGGCTTGGCTCGCCCAGCGCAAGAAGCCGTCCACCGACAACCGATAAGCCTATGAAAACAACCCTGATCGCCGTGTTGCTTTGCACCGCCAGCCTGCTTTTGCCCTGCGCCCACGCCCAGCGAAGCGAAGCCGACCGCCAGGCGCTGTCCCAACTCCGCGCCAAGGCGGAAACCGGCGATGCCCAAGCCCAATGTGAGCTGGGCACAGTCTTCTCCTTGGGCAGATATGGCGCAGCGACGAACTACTTGGAGGCAATCAAGTGGTTTCGCCAGGCCGCCGCGCAAGATCATGCGGAAGCTCAAAACAACCTCGGTAACTGCTACGCAACGGGCCAAGGCGTGGCGACGAACACCGTGGAGGCGGTGAGGTTGTTTCGCCAAGCAGCCGAGCAGAATCACGCCATAGCTCAAAACCGTTTGGGCTTTTGCTTCGCCAACGGGATGGGGGTGGCAACGAACTATGTTACGGCGGTGAAATGGTGGCGCCGGGCCGCCGAACAGAATCTCGCCGACGCTCAACACAATCTGGGCGCCTGCTACGCTCTGGGCCAGGGGGTGGCGAAGGATGCCGTGGAGGCGGTGAAGTGGTTCCGGCGAGCCGCCGAGCAGGACTACGCCCCCGCCCAAACCAGTCTGGGCGGCTGTTACGCCGTTGGTCAAGGTGTGGCGGAAGATGCCGTGGAAGCCGTGAAGTGGTTTCGCCGCGCCGCTGAACTGAATTTCGCCGAGGCACAATACAGTCTGGGCATCTGCTACGCCCTGGGCCAGGGGGTGGTGAAGGACGCCGAGGAAGCGGTGAGATGGTTGCGCACAGCCGCCGCGCAAGATCACGCCGAAGCTCAAAACAAACTGGGCCAGTGCTACGACACGGGCCGAGGGGTGGCGAAAGACGATGCGGAGGCGGCAAAGTGGTGGCGCAAGGCCGCCGAACATGGCATCGCCGAGGCTCAGTACAATCTGGGCGTCTGTCACGCCACCGGGCAAGGCGTCGCGAAGGACTATGGGGAGGCGGTGAAATGGTGGCGACGAGCCGCCGGGCAGAATCACGTCACGGCTCAATACAATCTGGGCGTCCACTACTACATGGGCCAAGGCGTGACGAAGGATGAAGTGGAGGCTTACAAGTGGTGGCTCCTGGCAAGTGCGCAAGGGGAGGAGTTGGCCAAGAAAAACATGACGATGCTGGAGCGTAAGTTGACGCGGGAGCAAATCGCCGAGGGGCAGAAGCGCGCCGCCAATTTCAAGCTGCCAGAGGTTCCGTCACTCGACGCTCGGCAAGGCGCGGTTGGCGGCAAGCCGTCGGCCGATCTCCTTGCCCAAGCGGAACAAGGCGAGGCTAAGGCCCAGAGTGAATTGAGGGGGGCATTCCAGGATGGCAAGCAGGATGTGGCGACGAATTCGGTGGAGGCGGTGAAGTGGTTTCGCGATCCCCCCAGCCAAAGCGAACCCACCGGCGACGCAGCGAAGCATGAAGCGGAAGCCTTCAAGTGGTTTCTGCTCGACCTCCGCGCCGAGGCGGAAAAGGGCGATGCCAAGGCCCAGACCGCACTGGGTGAGGTTTCTCGCTTGGGCATATTGGGCGTGGCGACAAATCATGTAGAGGCAGTGAAGTGGTTCCGGAAGGCAGCCGAGCAGGGTTATGCGCCGGCCCAACACCGCCTCGGAGTGGCGTTTCACTTCGGCAACGGAGTGCGGGGCGACCGGCGAGAAGCCGCCCTTTGGTACCGCAAGGCCGCTGACCAGGGCTATGCGAAGGCCCAGTTCTGTCTTGGACATATCCTGGACCAGAACTCTGAGAATGTGGAAGCCCGGGCAGAAGCCCGTCAGTGGTACCACAAAGCCGCCGACCAAGGCTACGCAATCGCCCAGGCACAGCTTGGGCTGGCTTACCTCTGGGGCTTCGGCGGGCCCAAAGACCCGGCCCAAGCTCTCAAGTGGCTGCGCAAGGCCACCGAGCAAGGAAGTGCAATCGCCCACGCGCATCTTGGGATCATGTACCAGAGAGGCGAGGGAGTACCCAAAGACCTCGCGGAAGCGCTCAAGCAGCATCGCCAGGCTGCCGAACTCGGCTGGGTGTCGGCTCAGTTGGAGCTTGCCAAGATCTTCGCCGATGGCGAAGGCGTGCCCCAGGACCTTGCGATAGCCCTCAAGTGGCGCCGCATGGCCGCTGACCAGGGCGACGCAGGTGCCCAACGCGACTTGGGAGTGAGGTTTGCCGAAGGCAACGGCGTGCCAACGAACAACGTGAATGCCTACCTGTGGTTCGACCTGGCTTCGCGGCATCTTCAGGACGCGGCGAACCGAAGAGACAAATTGGAAAGCCAGATGTCGTCCGAACAGATCGCTGAAGCCAGGCGTTTGTCGGCGCAGTTTGTTCCACGCAAAGTTCCACCTGAAAAGGATCCTCCCTGGTGAACACAATCAACGTAGGCCGCCCGAGCACGCCACGACATTCCATGCGCCTGGTCCGTTTTCAAAGCGAATACCAGGAACCGATGCTTGCGCTTCATCGGAGCGCCATCGAGGGATTCACCTTGGGCATGAGCCAGCAGCAGGACGAGGCGGACCTCAGGGATGTTGAGGAGGATTATCTGCGCTCGGGCGGTGAGTTTCTTCTCGGTTTCGTCGGCGGGAAGCTTGTGGCGATGGGTGGTTTCAAGCGTCTCGCAGAGAGTCTGGCTGAGCTGCGGCGGATGCGGATTGCCCGTGATCTTCAGGGCCACGGTCATGGGACGGTGCTGTTGCAGGAGTTGGAGCGGCGAGCGTTTCGGGCTGGTATTCGGACGTTCTGTTTAAGCGCGGCGCGGAGACGTCCAGTGACGCTGCGTTTCTATCGGAAGCACGGCTATCAAGAGTCAGGTTCGGGTTTCTATGGAGCAGTCCCGACGGTCCGATTTAGCAAGTCATTGGATGCCCATAACGCATGAGAGCAAACAGCCCAATCCAGAGCTTCCCGCCAAATCCAAGATGCCCGAAAGGGCAGCCTGCCCCACGAGCATTCACGCGATGTTGGCGTTCGCGGCTCAACCAGCGGATGCCCTCAGCGGCGTGCTGGGCTACGCCGGGCAGCAACTCGCAGAAATGATGAGCATGAGATTGATCGTTGAATGTTTCGAAGCGCGTCCAGAACCGTCCATGCATAAACAGCTCCCGTCGAGAACATCCAAGTGAACCGGCCAATTCAACTCCAATGACCATCATCTGTTCATCTACCTCACGCCAAGCATCGCCTGCGTCGTGCCGCGTCGGGGGTTCGCCAGCGCCGGAGAACGGGAATCCTTCAACGAGTTCTGTCAGCGGAAGGCAAGTGGTCAGAGTGTCCAAACGTCCCAGCATCCGAACATCACTTCATGACGGGCCGTGAGCAATTGATCCAGCGGATCGAGATCGCCTTTGCTGACGTCGAGCGAGGCAATGGCCTGACGCTCCACGAGGCGGCGGTGTTTGAAGGCACAGATTACTGCACCGCCGAGGAGCGTGCTCGCGTCCGGGCGCGTGACCCCTGGCTCCGCTGGCAGGACATTCCCGACGCTGCCTTGGAGGAATGTCTGGACCGCTGGGCCTGCGATGAGGAAGGGTCTCGCTTCCACCTGCCGGCCTACCTGCGCTGGCATCTCCGCCATCCGCGAGGATTGCTCCC
>CAZWJC010000282.1:0-9025 GCA_964634255.1 uncultured Verrucomicrobiota bacterium
GATCATGAATGGCGGAACGGTGTCGGTCGGACAGATGATCGGCTTGGGTTGGAACGGCGGCAAAGGCGCCGCACAAATCAATGGCGGAACTTTGAATCTGGCCCAGTTGCACCCGACGGATTCTATCAAGGGGGATTCGGTGCTGAATATTGCCGGATCGGGCAAGGTGGTGATCACCGGCGATCAGGTCACACCGATCGGCAACTATGTCAGTGCTGGGAAAATCAAGGCCAATGGTAGTCCCAACGTGTTTTACTTCTACGACGCAGGCGCAAACAAGACTTACGTCAGTGCTGTGTTGCTGCCCGCGCCCCAACAGTCAATCACGGCTGTCTCGGTCAGCGGCGGCACTGTTTCGATCACCTACCAGACAACGCCTCAACACACCTATCATATTGAAGGCAGCCCCAGTCTGTCGCCTGCCACGTGGACGCCCGTGGCGGGTAGCACGAACCTGGCAACGGGAACCCCGGTGACCTTCACCTTCCCGGTGAGTGGCGGGCAGGCATTCTATCGGACAGTTTCACCTTAACCGTGAAAGGGGTGACCAAAGCTGCACCAGGCTTTTGCCCGAGAACAGCAGTCAGTTCATTCCGATCATCATGACGCCTCCGTAATTGGAAGCTCCTCCTCGTTTGGTTAGTTGGGTTGCGCCCGCCCGGCACTTGAGTCGGGCGGGCTATTTCCTACGGTCACACCCGGGAATTCGTGCCAGAGGTTGCCGTTCTTGTCGTTTGTCCACATCATATCCTATGGAGTTCAGTGCGATGAAGTATTGCCGATTGTCCCTTTTCGGTTGCCTGCTCTGGATGGTGTTGGGTTCTGCCGAAGCGCAGACCAAGCTCAGACTAGCCGACGTGCTTCCCGGCACCGAGAAAGTGCAGTTGATGCAGAACGGAGATTTCCAGTTTCAGGGGCCGGAAGTGACCGGTAACCATCCCAACCCAACGGGTTGGAGCCGGCAGGCCGAGATGTTCGTTGGACCGGGAACGAACACGGGACCGTTGAACGGCGGTTCGGTCGCTTTTGCGCAAGTGACCTCGGGAAGTCCTGCCGCTGGTCTGTATACGAGGACGGTCCGGCTTGAGCCGAACACCGCCTACGTGCTCAGCGCCTATCTGTGGAATTTCGGCAACGCCGCCAACCACGTCACCACCGTGATTGATTTCTCCGACGCCTACCGCGAGCCACAAATGATCCTGGCGTACACCGACGCTGGTGCCGATCGAGGTTTCTTCGTTTACCGCAACTTCAACACCACCGACACCGGCACGAACATCACGCTCCGCGTGTTCTATGACGGCTTGGCCGGTTCGGGGGCGGCACCGGCCTACGCTCCGGTGGGCGCGCAATGGGATAACGTGGCCATCACCAAGGCCGCCGATTTTCTGCCGCCGCAATCCGCTGGTTCGGGCGCGAACCTTCGCCCGCTTGTTACCATCACCAGCCCGGGCGATGGCGAGAGCCTGTTCGTCGAAACCGTGCCCGCCGTCCTCTCCATAACGGCCAGCGCCTCGGATCTCGATGGCGCGATCACAAACGTCGAGTTCTTCGCCGGCTCGATGAAGGTGGGTGAAACCACGACCAGCCCTTACACGGTGCTGTGGTCGAACGTCGTCTCCGGCTCGTATCAACTCACCGCCCTCGCGACGGACAACCAAGGGGCCGCGACCCTCTCCGCGCCGGTGGCCATCGCCGCCGCGGTCGTTGCGCCACAACCGGTGTGGTTGCAGGTGGTTCACGCCGGCGCGAACGCGCTGCTCTCCTGGCCCACGTCTGCCACCGCCGCCTCACTGCAATCCGCACCCACGTTTCTCCCAAACAGCGCCTGGAAAGTCGTGACCAACACGCCGGTCGTGAACAGCAATCAAAACCTCGTGGCCCTGCCGGACACCAACGCGCAGCAGTTTTTCCGGCTGGGCGATGACGTGGATGCCACCACGCTCGATCGAAAGCTGTTGATGGGTTACCAGGGGTGGTTCGCCTGCCCGCAGGATGGCTCATCCGCGAACCGGTGGATTCACTGGTTTCGCAGTCAGACGCCGGTGGCCACGAACGCCACCGTGGATTTCTGGCCTGATGTTGCCGAGTTGGGGGATGACGAGTTGTTCGCCACCAGCATGACGCTTCCCGACGGCGCTCCGGCGAAACTCTATTCCGCTTATACCCAGAAGACGGTCGTGCGTCATTTCAAGTGGATGAAGGAGAACCATCTCGATGGCGTCTTCCTCCAGCGGTTCACTTCGGAGCTCGGCAACGGCACGATGTTCGCCTTCCGCAACCAGGTAACCACCAACGTTCGCCTCGGCGCAGACACCTACGGACGCGTCTATGCAATCATGTACGACATCTCCGGCCAGTCCGCCGCCACGTTGATCAGCACGCTGACGAACGATTGGACCTACCTGACCGCCACGATGCACCTCACCAACAGCCCGCGATACCTCCGGCACAAGGGCAAGCCGGTGGTGGCGATCTGGGGCTTCGGCTTTACAGACCGTCCCGGCACGCCGCAGGACGCGACAAACGTGATCGCCTGGTTCAAGGCGGCGGGCTGCACCGTTATGGGTGGCGTGCCGACAAATTGGCGCACGCTGAACGGCGATTCACAGACGAACGCTGCCTGGGCCACAGTGTATCGTTCGTTCGATGTCCTCAGCCCGTGGGCCGTGGGCCGGTACAGCACGCTTTCCGGCGCGGACAACTTCAAGAAAAACCAAATTGTGCCGGATCTGGCCGAGACGAAGTTGCGCGGCATTGACTACATGCCGGTGATCTTCCCTGGATTCTCGTGGACGAATCTGAACAAGGGGCCATTCAACCAGATTCGGCGCAACGGCGGCACGTTCTATTGGCGCCAGGCCTACAACGCGATGGCCGCCGGCTGCACCATGGTTTACGGCGCGATGTTCGACGAAGTGGACGAAGGCACCGCCATGTTCAAAATGGCCCCCACACCGGCGCAGCTCCCGGTCCAAGGCAGTTTCGTGCCGCTCAACGTTGACGGCTATGCGCTGCCCAGCGACTGGTATCTGCAATTGGCCGGCGAAGCCACGAAGATGTTGCGCGGCGAAATCCCGGTCACGAGCACCGTCCCCATCACCCCGCCCTGACTCCTTTCAGCGACCATTGTTCGACAGGGTTGATTCAGCGTTTGGGAGTGGGTTCGGCGTCCACAATCCGCCCCATCTCGGCCTTCAGCCGGGCGACAATCTCAGGGTGTTTCAGATAGAGATTATTGGTTTCGGCGAGGTCGTTGCGAAGATCGTAGAGCTGGCCTGCCGGCCCGCCGGGTTCGGGTTTGATCGTCTTGGGTTGTGAGAAGCCACCGGAGCCGAGCTGATTGATGAGTTTCCAGTCACCGGACCGAATCATCATGGCCGACGAACTGCCCGCCTGCATCACGATCGGGCCGCGAATCGGCTGCCCCTTTGGTTCACGGCCTTCCAGCACCGGTAGAAAGCTGAAGCTATCCGGCCCGGCGCCGGCAGGCAGTTTTGCTCCACAGATGTCGGCGAAGGTCGCGAGCAGATCGGTGAAACAGATCGTCTGGTCGGTCACGGTGCCGGGTTTGACCCGTCCCGGCCAGCGCACGATGAACGGCATCCGGTGGCCTGCTTCCCAGGCGTCGCCCTTCATGCCTCGCAGTCCGCCGGCCGCATCGTGACCGAACCGCGCCACGTTGGCCGGTAGCCACATTGGTCCGTTGTCGGAGGTGAACACCAATAGCGTGTCTTGTGTCAGGTCGGCCTGTTCCAAAGCGGCGAGCACGCGGCCGATTTGCGCATCGACCATCATCACAAAGTCGCCATACATTCCCGCGCCGCTTTTTCCGGCAAACTCGGCCGCTGGTAACCACGGGGTGTGCGGTGCCGTGTAGGCGAGGTAGAGCATCAGCGGCTGCCGCGCGGCTGGCTTCTTGTCGGCTTGAGCCTTGATGACCGCGCAGGCTTCGTCTGTGAGCCTTGGCAAAACGTCTTTGAGGTCCAAGCCAGGAGCGATGCCACCTTCCCGCCAAAAGGCGCCCTGAGTTGGCGACCAACCTTCCGAATGATGCTCGGCAATGTGTTCAGTGGGCGGCGCAACGGCGCGGTCGCCCCGAATGTAAAAGTAGGGCGAGATGTCCGTGGAGGCGCGCAGGCCGAAGAAGCTGTTGAACCCGCAATCCGCCGGTCCTCCCCGCAGTGGCTGATCGCAACCTTCTTCGCGGAAGCCAACATGCCACTTGCCCACCATCGCGGTGAGATACCCTTGCGACTTGAGGAGCGATGCGATGGTCATCTGTCCTGCCTCGATCAACGGCTGTTTCGGCCACCGCGTGATGTCCGTGCGGAATGGAAACCGTCCGGTCATCAATCCGTAACGCGAAGGATGGCAGAGCGGCCCGGGCGCATGGGCATCGGTGAAGCGCATTCCTTCACGCGCCAGCCGGTCAATGTTCGGCGTGGCGATCTTCGACTGCGGATTGTAGCAACGCGGATCGCCGTAGCCCATGTCATCCACAAGCACGATCACGATGTTGGGCTTTACTGCCCCGAGGGAAACTTGGGCGAGGTCGATCAGGAGGAGACAAAAGCAGAGCCGACAACAGCTGAGCACTACTTTCATACATATGGATTGGTTGCTTTTCATTTGCCGGCAGCGGCAGAGATGGCTTCGGCGACGGTCTTGGTGCCCATGGGCTTGTAGGCATCGAAGGGGCCATCAGCGCTGGTCTTGGGCCAGGCGGCGGGGTCGGCGTATTGGCCGTCGTCTTGGTATTCCTTTTGCAGGCGGGCGATCTCGGCTTTCAGTTCGACAAACTTCGCGGCCATGGCGGGCTGGCTGGCCTCAGCCTCAGCGAACAGTAGATTGTGCTGCTCCGCCGGATCCTTGGTGAGATCGAACATCTCGTAGGCGTTCTTTTTCCAGTAGTAAATGAGCTTGTGCGTAGGTGTGCGGACGCCGTAATGAGCGGCGGTGTTGTGGTGGCCGGGATCGTGATAGTAGCGGTAGTAGAAACTCGTCCGCCAGTCGGTTGGGGCTTCACCGCGCAGCAGTGAGACGAGCGAACGTCCTTGCATCGAGGCCGGGATGGGCAGGCCAGCCAGGCCGAGGAAGGTGGGCGCGAGATCAATGTTCGCCACGAACTGCGTAGGGACGATGCCCGCTTTGATGCCGGGGCCGCGCACGAGAAGCGGAACACTCAGGCCGGGCTCATACATGAACCGCTTGTCGTAAAGGCCGAGGTCGCCGAGATACCAGCCGTTGTCGGCGGAGTAAATGACGATGGTGTTTTTGGCGAGGCCGGTCTGATCGAGGTAATCGAGCACTTTGCCCACACCGTCATCCACGCCCTGCACGCAGGCAAGGTAGTCGCGCATGTAGCGCTGGTATTTCCACTTCACGAGTTCTTTGCCAGTGAGGGTCTTGCCGTCCACCTCGACTTCCATCGGCTTGACGTTGAGCCATTGATTGAGCGCGGGGCCTTTGAGGTCGGCCGGCGGATTGAGCTTGAGATCGCGGCGCGTGAGGTCGCGGGCGACGGTCTGCTCATTCGCTGGCAACGCAGCGGGTCGCGTGCTGTAGTCGTCCCAGAGCGTGTCGGGTTCGGCGATGACTTTATCTTTGAACATGGCGATGTGACGCTCCGCGGGCTCCCACGCTCGGTGTGGCGCTTTTTGATGGAGCATGAGAAAGAACGGCTTGTCCTTCGGCCGGGTCTTCAACCACTCGAGGCCGAGGTCGGTGGTGATATCGGTGCAGTGGCCCTCAATGGTGAGCTTCTGACCGGCAACAAGGAAAGCCGGATTCCAATACGCGCCCTGACCGGGCAGCACAATCCAGCGGTCGAAGCCCGTGGGATCGGATCCGAGATGCCACTTGCCGATCATGCCGGTGTGGTAGCCACCGGCTTGCAGGCGCTTGGCCACGTTGTCGCGCGCACCTTCGAAGCGGTTGAATACGGGCACCCCGTTGAGGTGCGAATACTGCCCGGTGAGCAGCGTGGCGCGGCTGGGCGTGCAAATGGAGTTGGCGACAAAGGAGTTTTTGAACCGCACGCCTTCGCGGGCCAACCGGTCGATATTCGGCGTCTGGTTCACCTTCGAGCCATAAGCCGAGATGGCGTGCTGCGCGTGATCATCGGAGAAGATGAAGAGGATGTTGGGTTTGGTGGCTTCGGCGCCGGCGGACTGGCCGCAGAGGCCGGCAAGCAGTCCGCAGAGACTTAGGATCTGTTTCATAAGTTTGAGAGAGCTTAACTGGTCGGGGCCAATACGCCTAGCCTGTGCATGCGGTGGTCGTTTGGCGATCTGCTGGCGACCGCGTTGAACCGGCAGCTCCTTTCATGGGGTGGGTCTGTAAGGCGGGAGGGTTTTAAGCCGGGCCTCAAGCTGCACGACCACAGCGAGATTTGCCTGTGCCACATTGTAGTTTTCCTCCGGGTCAACGTCGTGATCGTAGAGTTCCTTTTGCCCATCGCTCCAGAGCGTAAATCGCCAGCGGGTGGTGCGGACGCTTCGGCCGTGGACTTTCGCTCCGTGGGTCACCAGCGTGAACGCGACGTCCTTGATGCCGGCGGCGGGGCTGGCCAAAACCGGTTTCAGGCTCACTCCCGCAGCCGTGTGCGGGATCTTCAGGCCGCAGAAATCGGCGACCGTAGGATAGAGGTCAACAAACTCGACCAGCGAGCGGGTCGTCTGCCCACCCTTCAGTCCCGGAGCTGCGATGACGAGCGGCACCCGGCAGGAACGCTCGAACAACGTGTCCTTGTTCCACCAGTTCCGCTCGCCGGTATGGTAGCCGTTATCGCCGGCGAAGATCACGAGCGTCTTGTCCCAGAGTTTGTTTTTGTCGAGCGCGTCGAGCACCCGGCCGAGCTGGGCATCCATGAAACTCGTGGCGGCGCAATAAGCGCGCAGCAACTCCCGCCATTCCCGATCGGTGAACTTGCCGAAGGCCACGGCATACGCGCCAAAGCCGACACCTTGCGGGGGAGCGCGAGAGATGTCCTGCGGATCGCGCCAGAGTTTCAGCGACTCCGCTGGATAAAGGTCGAAATACTTCTTTGGCGCAATGAAGGGGTCATGCGGTTTCATGAAGCCGCAGCCGATGAACCAGGGCTGGTCGCCGAGCTTCTCGATCATCGCCACCGTGGCGGCGGCGATCTGACCGTCGGGTTGGTCGTCGTCATCCCCCTCTGCAGCGCCCCAAGCACACCATTTGAGCGCTCCGTCCGTGACATCGCGGCCCTCGATCATTCGGCGGCCGACTTGGGTTGCCACGAAGTCCTGCGCGGAGTGCCACGAGCGTCCGGTATCAGCCCACAGCGCCTTCTGCGTGGCGTCCTTGCCCCCGCCGAGGTGGTAGAGCTTGCCAAACGCATGGGACTGCCACCCGGCGTCTTTGCAGAGCTGCGGCAGCGTGATGATGTCGGGCATTTTCTGGCGAAGGCGGGTGCTGTTGTTGGCAACGCCCGTTTGCTCGACCCGCAGCCCGGCCATCATGGAGCTGCGGCTGGGATTGCAGACTGGGTATTGCACATAAGCACGCTCGAAAGTCGTGCCGCGAGCCCGCAAGCGATCCAAGTTCGGCGTTTTAACGATGTCTCGCTTGAAAGCACCGCCGAAGTCACGCAAGTCATCAGCCACGATCAGCAGCACGTTAAGTTTGGCTGGCTGCTCGGCAGCGGTCACCTGCCACTCGGCCAGCACAGCGAGCAGACCGACGAACAGAAACCAGAACGCTTTCATGGTAGGTTGATTGGCTCGAATCACGATGGCAATATGGTGGTGCATTCACCTTTCGTTCGCCACTCCCCTCAATCGGGGATACGGTCAAACGGAACAGTAAGCTGGGAACATGTTCTCAAAGGTGACGGCCAGTCGGCGCTATCGGATTTCCGAGAAAGCAATGTCGCGGGAAAGGACGACCTCACCCTCCAACCCGCACACTTCCAGGCGAAGTGAGGGATTGGGCCCGTCCCACTTGAACCGCATGAGACCGAAATTGGAGCCCGTGTAGGGACGCTCGTGGAGTCGATAACGATTGACCTGAGGCTTCTTGGGCGCGGCTGGTTTGGTCTCAGGCTTTCTCGGACTGCCCTCCTTGGGTTGAGTCTGCTGGGGTATGGGCTGATTGAGACCGCTGGTGGTTAGATCATAGAGCGGGTAGCCCACGCCGTCCGCGGGTGCGAGCATGGAAAGCTCAGCCATGTGGCGGTCGCCGCTGATAACCACCACGCCCTTGGCTTGCGTGCGCCGGAGGAGCTCAAGGAAACGCGCGCGTTCTTTGGGAAAGTTATCCCACTTCTCAGAGCCGTGTTCGTTCGCGATGAGTTGAATGCTGGAAACCACCACACGGATTCCCGCCGGCTCGCGCAGCCGGCGCTCCAACCAGACCCACTGCCCTTCGCCGAGCACGGTCGCGTCGGGGTCGGTGTTGGGGATGGTGACCTTGGGATTGGCCGGGTCTTTTTTCAATGGAGACCGGAACATCCGAGTATCGAGGAGAATGACTTGGACTCGTTTGCCATCCGGACCGAGTGTCACGCAGTCGTAGACGCCGGGTGTGGTGCGCAGCGGTGAAGTGGCTTGCACCTGGAAGAAGTCGCAAAATTCCTTTTGTGCTACCGCCGCGCCGGGGAAACCGGCTCCCCCGTCGTTGATGCCGTAGTCGTGATCGTCCCAAGTGGCGAACAGCGGGGTGGTCTGGCGAAGCTTGGCGAAGCCCGGCATGGCTGCAAGCAAGGCGTATTTCTCCCGGAACACGGCCGGATCGGAAGTATCGGCGTAGATGTTGTCGCCGAGGAACACAAAAGCATCGCAGCGGGCGGCATTGATGACGTCCCAGATGGGCTGGGGCCGTTCTTGTCGAGCGCAGGAGCCGAAACCGAGCGTGGTGACGGTGAGTTCAGGCCGAGCCGAAACCCGATCCGACGCGGCTGCGGGCAGTGAATTTGCTTCCGCATCCAGCAACCGCTTCATCGCCTGGCCCATCGCTTCACCGATGAGGTAGTAGGTCTCGGCGTTCGAGTTCCAATGGT